>NZ_JPGZ01000033.1:0-60306 GCF_003351125.1 Mesotoga sp. Brook.08.YT.4.2.5.2. | reverse complement strand
ATCTGAAGTCGAGACTGTGATGGGAAACCTCATAACTCTGAAGGTGATCCCTTCAAATTATGCGGTTGACTACGCGGCAGTGATCGATACCCAGAAGAATGAGTTGTTTAATCTGATCTAGAACCGTCCATCGTCCAAACCCGAGGACCCGTCCGGCGTCCTTGGCTCCGGGTGGCTGAGCCACCCGGGTTCTTCAGTCTGGAGATCAACCTGTTAAGCATCTTATGGAGTCTGTTCGCCTGATCCTTTATCTGACTGAAAGTCTCTTCATCTATATATCCAAACATCTTCGAGAGTTCGAGCTGTGTCATTGCTTCTCTGAGATAACCCTTTGCCAGGAAGAGAAACTGCACAAACTCCTTCTTGTACTGACGGCCTGATCCTTCGGCGATATTAGAGGGAACGGAGATAACGGCTCTCCTAAGCTGGGAAGAAAGGCCGAATTTCTCGAAGTCAGGGAAAGTGGAGACAATCTGATAAACGTCGTAGGCAAACTTCATACTAAGCTTATAGACATCTAGATTCTGATAAGAATCGGCCATTAAGACCACCTCCAGAGAAATGATAGCTCAAAGATGCTCTCAGTGTCTATCCAAGGACGAGGGACGGGTTCACGATCCTGGACGAAGGACGAAATCAACAGGAGGTAGTTATGGATTTCATACGACAATTGATTTCTCTAATAACCGTCTTCGCAAGTTATGTGGAGAGTCCCGGCAACGGGGCTGAGAAGAAAGAGAAAGTGAAACAGATGATAAAGGACGCGCTTCCGGATGAAGAATGGAAGATCGATCCAGAATTCTTCGACTTCATCCTGGACGTCTTGATTGACCTAGTCGTCATGTTCCTGAACAAGGGCCTTTGGAAGACGGCGATGAAGGTGTTGGTGAATTAAGAAGCTTCACATCGAAAAATATTTTCATATGGACAGATTCCGCTTCCCCAAGTGGCCACTAATGGCTAATCAAGTTCAGATGAAAGGTTTTTTCTATGAGCCCCAGATTTCCGGGGCTCTTTGCAGTTATTTTCGCTCGTTATCAGGCCTTTCATGACTTTCTGGATTTCTTAATTATGAACTGATGCTTATGAATAAACTACAAGGAGTAAGCATGAAGCAGTTGTCATGACTAATAACTTGGAAGACTGGCTAATACTTATTCTGCTATAGTAAGTCAGTTTGGTTGAATTTGGTTTTTACTGTAACAATGATTATAATAATTTGGGAAGTGTGCGGCTTTCATTAGTACTTGTTTGGGTATCAGTACCAAAAGCGGTATTAGAGATTGTTGTTCCTGAGGTGAAGTATGGGTTACCCAATAACAAGTTACACAATCATCAAAAATCTATCCCGTCAGAGAAAAACGGGTCAGAAGGAACTTGAATATAGATACGTTAGGGAAGCTCTCCGAGATTTCAAGCTTTTTGCTTTCATTCTGTTCGATCCGGAAATAGATGCAGAGTTTGGAGCGTTTTTGGGAAACATCTTCGAATCTCTCGATAGAAGAAGTGGCAAAGATCTTCTTTTCTTTGCTCTTGTGGATCCACCGGAGAACTGGATGAAGAAAGCAGCTGCAAGAGAATATTACTCAGCAATTCAGCAGTATGACGCAGTCGGTGTATTTGAGAAAGACAATACTATCAGAACCAAAGAAGCTTCCAGAACAGTTAAGCTTATCTGTAGCACCCTTGGTTTAGATTACAATGATCTTCCACTGATTGTTGTTACGGAAGACTTCGCTTACAGATCTTTTCGAGCCATTAAGACAAGTACTCAATCAATCAAATCACAGCTGATTAATCTTGGCTTGATTGCCAGCATGGACTGTCAGGAAAGGAAGAGGCTCCGATTAATAGATGAAGGCTTTAAAGAAGAGAAAGTAGTGATTGACTGGAAGAGAGAATTCAAATCTCTTGCTGATTTGTTGAACGGTCTAGTTAGTTGCCTAGCAGCGGTTAACTGTCAGAATTATCATGTAAGGAAACAGGCTCAAACAGAGACTGTCAGTCTTTTGCACTCAGGGTTTGCACAGCTTGACCGGATAAAACAAGGGCTAAGCAGAAATCCTAGTAATGAAAAGAACTTTGTCAGGACTATCGAGGATTTATCTATAAGTATCTCCAATGCAATATCAACTCTATGCTCTTATACAGATGAGTCCCAAACAGTGGCAATCGATGAGACTTACCTTGATTGGCAGTCTTCTCTTTGGCTCCATAATGCGCAGAGAGTTAAGGATTTCTTTCAGAGCGGCGCATGTATATTTTTGGACTCAGCTTACCCTGATTTGAGTACTCAATTTAAGCCTGAATACACCCCTGTTTTAATGCCATTCGCGAAAGTGTTCGAGAACGAGATCAGGCTATCGATAGTTCAGTGGCTGAGAACACTCCTGGATAATCCGATAGAAATGCCCACGTTTTTCAACAAGCTGTGTACGGAACCGGGGGTAAGCGGAGTACATACGTTTGGAAGAAGAGCTGTCAATTTCAATACTAAATATTGTGGAGCGTGGAGACCGCCAGAATTAGGAAAGACAAGATTATCATTCGTTCACAGAGTTACACATGAAGCAAGAATACCCCCGCACTTCACAAGAGTGGAACTGAATGTTCTTAGCGAGGAGTGGGAGATAATTCTAGAAGAAAGAAATAGGGCTGCCCACACCAACTTGATTGTCATAGAAGACGTATCTAGGATGGAAACAAGCTTAAATAGGCTTTCGAGCAAAAGTGTGTTCCAAAGCTTCGCACAGCTGAAGAAAGATCTTTCTGGGCAGTGAGAATGCTCTAAATGACTATATCGGGAGATGGCATCTGAATCAGCTAGAAATCGGAGGTAATTAGAATGGAGGAAAAGTCGGCGATTAGTTCTGAAAATGGCGTTTTTACGAATGCAGAAGACGTTCGGACGGAGTATAGTTCATTGATCGCATATCACAATGACATAGTAACGCACACAGATTCAGCTTGTTGGGGATTTTTGTTATGCAGTCGGTCTTTTTGTTAGAGAATCGATGGGGCTTAAAGAATCAGCATTGCTGTTAGCCATTACCATTGGTATGTATTTTGCAGAAAGGCGCAACAGAGTTCTTTTCACACAAATGAGCAAGAGGGCAATGGAAATTGAGAGACTTCACTGGAATCTCAACAGAAGGGATAGTCAAGATTTGTCATTGCCCCTATTCTCTAGGTTTCGCATAAACGAATTACCGGAGGAAATAAAGAAGTCTCTTCCAGAATCTTTGAAGGAGGAGATGAAAAAAACTAAGAACCGCTCTCTTAAGCGGATAACTTCTTCCCACTCAAGGGGTCTTGATTTAGTTTATGGAAGCATAGCGCTGTACGCAATATTTAGCATTGTGCAGGCACTCCTGCCCTGAAACCGTTCAAGCCAAGTCATTCTTAAGTAGAAATGCAAACGAAGAAAAAACTGCGAAAATAGTTAAGATGTTGTTATTCCCGCTTTGTCAGCTTTCACAATGAGATAATTGACAGATGCAGAGCAAGAGACCAGCATGAAGCGTGCGTCTTCTTGAAATACCTCACTCTTACCATCTGTGAAGGCGTGCCTTATACCTTGTTCATCACTTGTATATCCGTATAGATTGAGCAATCCTGATTTTAGGGCCTTATGAAACGGGACTAACCCCTTTTTGTCTATGGATTCTAGTGCTTCGCCAAGAGTTGCTTTCGGATTACCACAGATGATTTTGCAAAGAGATTCTACAGCACTTATTGATTCCTTTATCGAATTCCGATAGTCAGGATCATGCTTTCTGGAGAAGAATTCCAGAGAAGTTTGGAGATGCTTCTTAACACCGTTCAGTAGATCTGCTAGGCATATTGCACTTTCTATCTCTTCGATCTCTGCATCATCTACTATTGGAGTTACACAGGTGTCAATAATCCTGTATCCCGACAGATTGCTTTCAAGAACGTTATTCAACTTGTTCTTAAAAGCCCTAAGATGGAACTTGTAGCGGGAATCTTTGGCAATCCAGTCAAGCATGAACTCTATGAGATCATATACTTCATGCCACTCGAGCCTGTAGAAGAGTTTTTTGAGAGACACAAGGTAATTAGTGCTGTCTCTTGGCATTTCATCAAGTGGCAACTTAAAGAACGACTTCCAGAGTTCAGTGAATAATTTTTCGTCTGATGAACTCATGACTAAGTATTCGTAATGAGTATAAAGAACCCCAGTAAACTCGGCATATACTTCGTTCCACAAGGCATTTCGCAAATCGTCATCCATGGAATCGGTCTGAATATCTACCTTTGGTTGCTTGTACCCATATCTTTCAGAGAATGGTTTCATTTTTCACCTCTCCAGTCTTTCAAAATCTGTATTTCACACTCCCAGAACAACCTCATAGTCAAGAATCTTCTTTCGCTCTTTCCAGCCGGGCATGTGTGTACTCAAGAACTCGTAAAATTCTCTATTGTGCCCCGCATAGATGAAATGCACTAGTTCATGGAGCATTACGTATTCTATACAGGGTTTCTTGGCTTTGTAGAGATAATAGTTCATCGTAATGATTCCCTTCTTTCTGTTGCAGCTTCCCCAGAGTGTTTTCATCTTTCTGACCTTTATTGTGGGCCTTTGGTATCCATACTTACCGATTATTGGGTAGAGCTTATCAAGTAGACTTTCATAGAGGCACTTCTGCTTTTTCCTTATCCAGACCTCAAGTTGTTTTGAGAGCGTTTCCTCATCCTTTGGATCTGGTGTGTAAATGAAGAGCTTCGCGTCTTCCAGAATTACATTCTTCTGCCAGGATTCTCGAACGATAATCATGATTTGCTCTCCTAGAATCCTTACAGTGACCCCGCTCTTTATAAAATTCAGTTTATCGTTAGCATTACTCTCTCTGAAAAAGCCTAGTTTACCTTCAATCCATTCTCGTTTCTTCTCTACAAACTTCTCGATCCACTCAAGGGATACCCCGTGAGGCGCCGAAACTGAAACCTCTTCGTTGGGGAAGACTTTCAGTCTCACGTTTCTCATCTGACGTCTTGTAACGGCAACTTCTATTTCTTTGTTGTTATTGAGCTTCAAAGTTATCATTTCCATCAGTACCTCTTCTTTGCTACGATAAGTAGTTTGTCTAGAATAAGATCTACGATATCCGTTGAAATCTTTAATCCATGCGCTTCAATGAAATCGAAGATTAGATCGTCGAGTTCCGCCATGATCCTCTTGTGCACTGTTACATTGTCACGCCAATCAATTTTCGTATTTCCGGTTATTGCCCGTTTTATTCCCTGGGAGAGAATGGCAATATCCTCTTCGATTGCTTCGTTCGCTTTTAGTCCTGAGTGCTCCTGTAACTCATGTAGCACTGTACTGTAGAAGGCTTTCGAGTCGCTGTCGTTGTCTATCCGTGCAGGATATGACTTTCCAGATCGACCTTCTCGGAGATCTTCGGCCAGCTTCTCCATATTTGCGAGGTATTTCTCAGTGTTCCTTTCTTCTTCGTATCTGCGAATTGTCTCTTTTATTCTCTCCGAGAACTCCATGTATATTGCTGGGTCATCGTGTTCTCTCGAGCTTATCTCCGCTATCATTCTGGTCTTTATGGCATCGGCTTTTGACTTGCTGTCAGCAAGCGATTTGAGTTGCTCATCCATTTTCGCTTTGTACATTATGTCAAGCGGTTCCTGTACAGTCCAGGCATCATTTGCCATCACGTATTTGTTCAAAAGGTTCTTGATCTTGTCGTCGTATTCCTTTGTGCTCATTTCTCCACTATCATCATGAATTAAACTGACGGAATTTCTAAGTTTAGTGAAGAAGAGCAGCTCACGCCTATACTCCTCTGCTTTCTCTACTCCGACGAAGTTGAAGAACTCGTAACTCGAAAAGAGAAGATCGACCATCTTTGAGTACTCTTTGAGCCTTTCGTAGAATTCTTTCCGGAGATCGTCTTTCTCAAGACATTCCTGCCAAACGATAGTCCGTCTCTCATCAATTGGGATAGAAGGAAAAAGATTGAGAAGGTTATCTCTCACTCTAAGCAGTTCTCTGCTGTTTTCCTGAGGCCCGCTCAGGACATCTCTTATATCGTCCTTATCGAACTGATTCATCCCTGACTTTTCATCTGAATAGAGGTCTAGCGCACCGTGAAGCTTCTTGAAGATTCCATAGTAATCGACGATGAGCCCGAAGTCCTTCCCAGGATAGACACGGTTAACCCTTGCAATTGCCTGCAAGAGGTTGTGATCCCGCATGGGTTTGTCAACGTAAAGAACAGCCGCTATTGGGGCGTCGAAACCCGTAAGAAGTTTATCTTTCACAATGATGAGCTCAATATCATTGTCTTCTCTGTTGAAGGTGGTTCTTACGTATTCTTCGTATGTCTCCGAATCACCGTGAAGGGGGATCACGATTTTGCTGAAGAAGCTATTTATTTTCTCTCTGCTCGAGTTCGAAAGATCATCGTCATCGCCCTCCCTGGTATCCGATGGGCTTATTACTACCGCTGAGTTGAGATCTCCGAGACTTTCGAGTTCGTGATACATATCGATCGCAGAAGCTCTGGAGGAGCAAGTCAGTATCGCCTTGAAGCCTTTTGGCCGACAATAGTGTATGAAGTGTTCGTACACGTTCACTGCAACCATTTCCAACCTCTTTGTTGTATGTGAGAGATGGAAGAATGTACTGTACTTCTTCTTGAGTTTCTCTTTCTCTTCTTCGCTAAGTGGGGCGGTGACGTATTTGAGAATCTCATCAATCTTCGCGTTAGAAATTCCCTGAGGTATTATTCTTCCTTCATACACAAGCGGAACAGTAACCCCATCGCTGATTGCGTCCTCCATCGTGTAAGAATCTATGAGGGGTCCGAATTTGTCATAGGTGTTCTTCTTTTCCTCTTTGATTAGTGGTGTTCCCGTGAAGGCGAGTTTTACTGCATTCGGAAGCACCACGTTCATATATGTATTCAGTCTCCCGTAGTGGCTTCTATGACCTTCGTCGATAATCAGAAATATGTTCTTGTTTTCTTTCCTGAAGTTCATCTTTATGGCTGTCTCGAATTTGTTAACTATGGTAGTAACTACAGTCTTTCCGTCGTCCTTTATGAGAGATACCAGACCACGGCCCGTAGTTGCCCTTGTCGGATGCATCTTCGTGTTGCTGAAGTTTTCAAGTATCTGCTTGTCGAGGTTCTTCCTGTCAGTAACGAGTATGAAACGTGGATTCTCGAAATCTTTGTCACGCTGGATCATTTTGACGAGCATAATCATGCTTATAGTCTTTCCCGAGCCCTGCGTATGCCAGAGCACCCCGTTTTTTGTTCCCTTGCCGTCCTTCATTTTGATCCTGTCCATGCATTTCTTGACTGCGAAGAACTGCTTGTACCTCGCTATCTTCTTTATATTGGCGTCGTATATAATGAAGCTTCTGGTAAGCTCCAGCAACCTTTCTCTTGACAGAAGAGAAACTGCTGCTCTGTCTTGCTCTACTATCTTTCCATCAGGGGAGCATTTCTTGCAGAGTTCTTCCTGCCAGTCCTTCTGCTCTTCCTTCCATCTGCTGAAGTGCTTTTCGGCTGTTCCACATGTGCCATACAAAAACTCGTTCGAATTGGTTGCTATTACAATTTGAGCGAACTTAAATAGGTGGGGTATGTAATCAGGGTGCCAGTTTCTGATGTTCTGTCTTACTCCCTCGATTACATCTACACTTGACTTCTTACATTCTATAACTACAAGGGGGATACCGTTGACAAGAAGCACAATATCCGGCCGTGCAAACTTGCCGTTTGGCCTCTCTACTTCGAACTCGTCAGTTACCTGCCAGATATTGTTTGCAGGGTTGTCGAAGTCGATGTACTTGATATCGAAAGACTGCATCGCTCCGTCTGGAAGAGTCTGCTCCAGGCTTTTTCCCATGCAGAGAAGATCATATATGACTTTACTAGTCATCATTAGGCCGTTGGTGATGGGAGCGTCTAGCTCTCTAATAGCCTTGCCTATGGACTCACTTGAAAAATGTAGCTTCTCCCCCTTGTAATCAAAGATCTGTCTTCCGAGAAACTTGACCAGTTCGTCTTCAAAAATGACCTTAGTCTTGCTTCCGCGTTTCTCTTCGGCCACGGCCCTTGGAACGTATTCATATCCCAGCTTCTGGAGGAGCTTTATCATCCTCTCCTGGCTCTCCGGTCTTTCGTTGAAGATTCTGTGGTCAAGCATGAGCTCACCCCCGGCTTCAGTTCTCTGCATTAACCCTTACAATACCTGTTAGAAGTAGCTGCATGAGTGATTTTTTCTTTAGCTCCCATTGTTCGAGGTCTTTGTTCAGTAGATCAATCTCTGTGTCAGCGGTTGAGAGAATTTCGGCGATTCTAATTTGCTCAGCTATTTCCGGCAAACATATGGATAGAGATCTGAAATCTGTCTTATTGAATTTCGGTTGAGCTGAAGTACCTTTGATCTGGCTCAGTTGTGACTGACCAATAGAACTCGAAAGAAAGTAGTAAACCCAGTAATCATCTTGATTTGTTCTCAGTAGAATCGCATTAGGACCCAAAGTCATTGGAAGCTTCAAGCTTGGCGCCCTAAACACAAAACCGCAACGCGCTCCTACATTTGCTATTATGATATCGCCCGGTTTAAGTACTGATTTTCTCAAGAATTGATATGAATACATATCAACATACACAAACTCACCTTTGTAGTCATTGCTATGATCTTCCAATCTGAGAAGCACTGCATAATCTTGCTTTCTCAGATATTTGACGTTAGCTCTTAATGAAGCAAAACTTCCGTTTGCCACAAAATCGGTTAATGTAGAAATTATTCTTGACATTTGGAAAACCTGCCATTCCTCAGGAATAATACCAAGAATGCCATTTCTGTCGTATCCCTGAGGAACTTTCCCCCTTCTTATCTGCTCGATTCGTTTCTTGAGTTCTTCGTATGGGGTCCCGTTTTCAATATCCTTGACGCGGATCATTCCTGTTAGCAGCGTCTGCATGAGCCACTTCTTTACCTTTTTCTTATCTTCTATCAGCTTCTTCTTCAGGTCGATAACCCTGTCGCAAGTTGACAAAATCTCTGCTATTCGGTTTTGCTCATTAGTTTCGCAGAGTGGAAGACAGAAGTTCTGTACTAGACTTTGATTTATATTTGGCTGTGCAGCTCCCGCGGAGATCTTGACAAACGCTTCTCTATTAAACGTGATTTGATAGAAAATATACTCAGTATCATATGATGAAGACGGAAAGATGCAGCAACATGCTTGATTTGTAGTCGAGTTTTCATCTAGTATAGAAGCTTTACCAATTGTTGCTCCATACATAGCAAGGATTATACTCCTCTTGGGAAAGACAGGCATTCCACACAGCGCTAATGCTTTAGGAGTTATCTTCTCTTCACTGTTACTAAGGTATTTTGTGAGAAGCTCTCCTGTTTTGAACCAGTTCAGATTTCCACCCTGATAGAATTCGGAATGTCTGTCCCTATCAGGTGTCTTGCCACTCTTTGTTTTTGCGAAGTCTTTGATTTTGTTCAATGACCACGATTCAGGAAAAATTCTACCACCGATTCTTTTATACCCCTCAGGCACCTCTCCCCGCCTGATTTGCTCTATCCGCCTTTTAATATCATCCCTCATTGCAGCCACCTATAAGCCCAGCGCTTTGAGATATTCGTCCATTTTCTTCTGCACTTCTTCAAGCTCGACATTTATTTCTCTTATGTTCTTCTGTACCGCTTCTATGTCAATGAACTCTTCTTGCTCGAAGGTATCAACGTAGCGGGGGATGTTGAGGTTGTAGTCGTTTTCCTTTATCTCTTCGAGAGTGGCAATGTGAGCAAACTTCGGGATGTCGTTTCTATCAAAGTAGGCCTTCGCTATCTCTTCAATATGCTTTTCTTTCAGGGTGTTCTTGTTCTTGGCCTTCTCGTAGTGGTCTTCTCCTGAGGCGTCGATGAAGATTACGTCGTTCCTGTCTCTGTTCTTCTTGAATACCATTATGCAAGCCGGAATCGATGTTCCGAAGAAGAGATTTGAAGGTAGCCCAATAACGGCATCCAGAAGGTTATTCTTGATCACCTGTTTCCTAATTCGCCCCTCTGAAGAGCCTCTGAATAGAACTCCATGAGGAGCAACTGCGGCTATCCTTCCCCGCTCGGACATGCTGTGAATCATGTGAAGCAGGAAGGCCCAATCACCTTTGCTGGCGGGAGGCACTCCCCAGTCGAAACGGTGATACTTGTCGCGTGCGGCTTCCATTGAGAACTTCTTCCCGTTTCCAGCGTTCTCACCGCCCGGATTGAAGCCCGAGGCCCACTTATCTTTCGAGAAGGGCATATTTGCAACGATGACATCGAAGAGCATAAGGTTACCGTTTTCGTCCAGATGGAGCGGATTGGCAAGAGTATCGCCCCAGGCGATCTTTGCGTCCAGGATCCTGTGTATATACATGTTCATCTTCGCCATCGAGAGGCTCGATCCATTGAGTTCCTGCCCGTAGATCTGGACCTTGTCCATTTCCGTTCCGGCTCTCTTTGCCGCGTGAATCAGTAAAGAGCCTGAACCGCATGTGGGATCGTATATCCTGTCATTAGGTTTTGGTTCAACAAGACGAGCCATTAGTTCAGAGACCGCCGTAGGAGTGAAGAAGCTTCCTGCCTTTTTTCCGGCTCTGCTGGCAAATTCGCCGATCATGTATTCATATGCGTCGCCTATGACATCTGCGGGAATTTGACTGGGTTTTGTCTCTATCTGTGAAGGGCGTAGATCGAGGTTTACAAAATCATCTAACAGTTCTCTCAGTATGGCGTTTCTATGAGGCTTGTTTCCCAGAAGACTCTCACTGTTGAAGTCTATGCTTCTGAAAACACCGTTGAGCTGCTCGAAGTTTTTATCTTCTATACCTCTCAAACAGGCGTTGATTAATTGGCCAAGGTCATCGCTGTTCTTGTTTTTGTAGAGGTAATCGAACTTGTGCTCATCGTCCATGACAACCGGAAGCCTTTTTAGTTGACGTTCTAGTCTTACATCGTCGTCATAATTGCTTTTGAGTTCTTCCAGTAACTCCGTGTGAGTATCGCTAAGATACTTCACAAAGAGAATCGAAAGAACGAAGTCTTTGTAGTTGGCCGCATCGATCGTGTCCCTGAAGGTGTCTGCTCCTCTCCATAATACGTTTTCGATGTCTTTTCTAGTCGTCATCTGCCTCTCCCCTCACTTAGTGCTCTGATATATATAGATTTTATGTGATCGCTTTCTTTTTCCGAAAGCCTCGAGAGCAAGTCCCGCTTTTGCTTGTTCAGAAACCAGAGTTCTCCAAGGATCTCCTGAGTCTTCAAATCCGGCAAGGGGATCAAGAACTCATTCAGCTCCTTCTTGCTTACCGAGTGCATTGTCATTCCTCTTTCCGTATAGTGTTTCAGAGCCTCTAGCCCTCTAAGCTCTAGATATCCAGCAAGAAATACTGGTACAACGCTTTGATGACAGCGAATAATCAACATGTTGCTTGAAACAACTACGTTGGAGACTTCACCCGTGACTAACGTTACAAAGTTAGGACTGACTCTCTTTATTAGTAAATCGTCCCGATGGACTAGGTTATGATCTCCGACCTCCGTTTCAAGGTTTACGGGTTCAAGCCTATCGAAGTCGTTCGAATCATCCAGATCAGCTGGGTTCACTATGTGATAAGTGAATTCCCCCGTCTTCTTACCTCTAGCCTCATTTATACCGATTATTACATCGGCGATTTCCTCGAGTTTTCTCTCAGTTATCCTCATTTGTAGCTCCCAAATAGAAACGAAATCGACGTAAGTTTTCAGCATGGATCAACGTAATCTATTATCGCTAATTTCTTACGCTCTCGGAGGTTGCACCAATCGACGCTCATCAGGCCCCTTTTGACAGAATCCTTTGTTAAAAATTTTTTACGGATTGACACTCATCAGAAAACAACCGACTGAGTGCTAAAATGAACTGATAGGTCTCAGGAAGCGACTGCCAATCTGTTATTAGTATAGCACAATCTAACTATGACTGAAGCAATATATAAATTGTAAGTATCTTACGACAATTCATCGCTTGACAAACTGTGTAAATAGTAGTATCATTCTTAATAGAAATCCTAGAGCTGGGGCTCCAGGATTTGAGAAACGAGTTTCGTGCAAATAAAACTGTCACTACAAGTGTACTGGATATCCTTCTCCAAATCACTCTCTTTCCACACACTTCTCCAGACTCAAATGAATCTCACCAGCATGAGACTCCTGAATAGGGAGTGGTTCAGACCAAGTAAACGTTTGAATATTGCTGAATAGGACCTAGATGTTTCGAGAGACTTTGAGTTTCCTGAAAAGAGTATTCTTTTCAAAGGAGGACTGTTGATGGCTGGTTTCATTGTAAAGATGTCGGTGCTGTTTCTCGTTTTTTTTGTTCTGTCGCTAATGTCAGGAATCCTGATGAATTTATTGCTCACTGCATTGATTTCGGGATTAATCTCGTTCGCCTTGACCTGGTTTCTTGGTCTCGAGAATTTCGTGTTTCGTTCGATCTTGATCATTCTTAGGTGCTTACTCAAAAAAGAGGTTAGGCTCTCTATCTCATATCTGTTTAGAATTAAGATTGATGACAGATACCTTCTTGTTCAAGGGAATAGAATCAACAAGCAATTTCAGCCAGTCGGAGGCGTCATTAAATATTACCCTGGAGCTACCTCAACGTTCACGAAGATGAACGCAAAAGACGATAATTGCATGCCAATTGATCAAGATAGCAAAGACGATCTGAGGATTCGAATTCCGGGATGGAAACTAAGGTATTTTCTTAAGTGGTTTTATGGCAGGGAAGATAGGGAGGTTACCGTTGAAAGAGAATTCCGCGAGGAGCTTCTCGAGTCTGGGATTCTTCCAAAGGAGCCTTTTCGGATATTGAAATTTCGGTATCTGAGGACAATAATGCTATACAAACCAAAGAAAATGTCAAAACTGAATCCCAAATCCAATGAATTCCTGTTGGCTGAAATATATGAGTTCCTACCTACAGATGAACAAGAAATCGCATTGAGAAGTACTATGAGCAACGAGAAAGATCATTATAAATGGTGTTCAGAGAATGAGATTGAGTCAGAGGGTGTAGAAATCAATTCACAAAGCGCCAAGATTTCGGAAAATAGCCTATGGATTCTGTGAGGAGTGATGAGTGTGCTGTATGAAGCTTATTTTGTTACTTCAAAACCTGTAATGGATGAATTACTCCAACGTATTGGAAATGAACTACAACTGCCGCAAACAAAAAGAGAAAAGGCAAGTCAGACCTATGATGCAATTTTCAATTTCCTTGATAGTGATGAAGATCTATTTCAGGGGAACGATATCGATGTCTTTCCGCAAGGCTCCTACAAAATAGGCACTACTGTAAAACCTTTGTCTGGTGAGGAGTATGATCTTGACATTGTGTTGAAGATAAAACAAATATGGCATTCCGATTTGAGCCCAAACGTTTTGCTTGATAAGCTTTACAGGAAATTCAGGGATAGTGATAGATACGCCAACATGGTAGAGAAAAAGCGAAGATGTGTTCGCATCAAGTATGTTGATGACTTTCATATGGACATTCTACCTGCTTACCCACTTGCGAATATTGAGTCAGAAAGACTGCGAGTTCCGGATAAGCAACTCAATCATTGGGTGCCATCTGCTCCAAGGCTATATGCAAAGTGGTTTGAAGATCGATGCATTAAACTGCAGAGAAAGATTATTGAGGTAGCTCAGCAGGAACCACTTCCTCACGACCTTCCGTTTGAAGTCAAACCCACTCTCAAACGTTCAGTACAACTCATAAAGAGACGAAGAGATTTCTATTTCTCAACGAAAAATGATGAAGCGCCTAGGAGTATAATTCTGACAACCTTGGCTGGTATGTACTATCAGGATAAGGGCTCTTTGTTTGATGATATGGGCCATATTCTTGACTCAATTCTTTCCAATGTGTGCAGTCTGCAGTCTCCTCCCGCTGTTTTTAATCCTATAGAAAACGGAGAAAACTTTGCAGAATCTTGGAAGGCTAATTCTGCTGAATTCAGGGCCTTTAAGGAATTTGTCTCTGATTTCGCGAATCGGTGGAAAACCCTTAGCTCTATTAGGGGAATCAATGATATATCTAGACATCTTGAAGAGATGTTTGGTGAGACTGAGACAAAAGAAGCTTTGACCAAATACTCTGAAGACATTCAGGCACTTAGGGAAGCGGAGCGTCTGACTATGGGAAACGCAACAGGTAATCTCAGTAGTGTGGGGGATTCTGAGCTGAATTCAACTACTGTGAGGAAGAATACATTCTTTGGAGAGAGCAGGTGAAGAAGAACATACTGAAACCCTTGACAATTATGGAGCAATACAGCCACCTGAAACAAACATTCCCAGGGTTCAAATGTATAGCTAAATGCGGTGAACTGAGAATAAGCGGGCAAATATCTCCCACAACGATTTCATCAACGTACACATTCACATTGAACTATCGTCTCCAATCACGCCCTAGAGTCCGAATTACTAAACCACAACTGGAGAAATCGGATGGGAGAAATCCTCCTCATTTGTTCTCTGATGGATCGCTCTGCCTATATTATCCGAAACACTATGAATGGAAACCAACTATGCTTATTGGTGAGACAATAATCCCCTGGACATCCCTATGGCTTTTCTATTATGAAGTCTGGATTGCTACAGGTACATGGTTTGGCAAGGGAGTACATCCAACTTCAAATAAGAAGAGAGACCGTACTCCCTTAAAGACCAAAGCCTTCCGTACCATAAGACCGGGTAGGTTTTCATGAAATACGGTTATCTAGTAACTGGTTTAAGCGTTCCAGAAGGCAGCAAAGACCACAAGAGCACCTATATTATGCGTAGTGGTCGCAAAGTAACACAGCATTATCTTCGAGCTTCTCGGAAAGCCCTCAAAGCGATAGGATGTTTATTGAAGACAGTTCTTGTTGTCGATGAGCAAGGTAACCCTTTTTTGGGTAACGAAACTCATTCAAGACGTCATGTGATTGTCTTTGGTGATGGCGAGGAATCGGACAACCTTTCTGAAAGGATCGCCGATGCATTCCAGGGAGCATTTCTACTCTCGATGGGTTCTCTACCTCACGAAGAGCCTTTTTACTTACTCAAGTTCCCTCTGAACTTAATAAACACTAAGAGCATTCTGCATCTTCAATCTCTTATGCGATATCATACGGTGAATATTGAGTACTTTGATCCGTTAAGCTTCGAGACAATTATGCATAACAGTCTGGCTATTGGCGAAGACAGACTCAGAAATGTCTTTCGTTTGGTACCGGTTTTGGTCTCCAGTGAAAAGCTTCTTCTGAGCGCGGGTTTCCTTGCAATGAGCCACAGAGACTTCTGTATGCCGAGAGGTACAGAAATACTGAGTGATCCTGATTTCGTGCCGCCCACCAGATTTGAGAAATGTGCCTTTGAAAATGCTCTTCATAATGCCTATAAGTCAGTTGAGGCGATAATTGGAGATCCACCAAAAAATGAAAAGAAGTTCCTTGGAAAGTTTGTAAATGCAGGGATTGATCCACTTAAGAAGATGAAGAAGTACGATAGTGGTACTGGGGATTTCGTTGAAAGGTCTTATTATGAGCTTGTAAGAAAGTTCAATAAGCTAAGGGATGACTATTCGGCCCACGGATCAACCAATCTTGAAAATAGAAAGATTACGATTATAGAATTGTGGAGTTATCAATCCCTCGCATGGAACATTTTCTGGACTGCCCTTGAGTTTCAGCAAAGAAAATTGAAGGAAGGCAATCCAACATAACCAAAGTACATGATCGTCTCTATGTTGGCTCTGAAGCGGATTGCTTCCATTCCAGACCGGGATGGGCTGTAGTTCATGCCTGCAAGCATCCATGTCACGTCATTGCAGTTGGGTACAAAGGTTCACTACCAAAGAACCACCCCAATTACCTGAGTCTTGAGAGAGGAGCTAATCTCTATCTGAACATCGTTGATCCAGATATTCCTCTTTTCATGCCACAGACCTTTGTTGATTTCATGAACTTCGCCAAGAAGCATTATAGCGAAGGCATGAATCTATTGATTCACTGCAACCTTGGTGAATCAAGAGCTCCCTCTCTGGCACTGCTTTTCATGGCTAAGGGTCTGCACGTGATCTCCGATAGAAGTTATGAAGAAGCACGAAAGGAGTTTCAGCTGATCTATCCCGAATACATGCCCGGCTTGGGTATCTCCACATATTTCACCGATAACTGGAACGAACTGGGAAAAGAAACCTGATTAATGCAAATTGCGTGGAGTTATCAGTAAGTGGTATGGGATGTTATGAGTGAAAGATCTCAACACAGCTATGTATGCTCCAATTTGATCGATAGTATATGTGATTCGCGAAATTGGTATGTGGCATCTGCTAATAAACATTCGAGACAATTCTGGACTAAGAAATAGAACCTCTTGAAATGGTGATTGTCAGTCGGGAAAGCAGCCATTTCGGCAGTATACTTACGTGAGGAGGTGAAAAAACGGCGGACAAGACGAAATTCGAAAGATTCAAGAAGTGGTTTACTGAGCAGAGGGAATATCTAAGCATAGTTAGAGACCCGGATTATCAAGGTTCCCCAGACAGGATTCTTCTGACAATAATTGGAATAAGCAGAAAGAATCTGAAACCGTATACTGAAGATCTTTTCTCTCTTTTTAGAGATAATCAGGAATTCTCAGAACTAGTTAATGGCATTCAGGCTTACCTTGAGTTCCAGGATATTCTGGACATCTCTATTAATGCTCAACTGGATTTCAAACCAAGGACCGCTGCTGAGATCCTGCGAATGCATGTATGGAACAGGCATTACTGCTTCCATGAGAGTCTCTTGTATTTGCGCGACAGCATATCGTCATGGCTGGACGGGAATATGCTCGCTTCCTTGGCATTGTTGAGACCATTTCTGGAGCTTTCTGTCTTGCACATATACCGACATGTAACTGCTGACAAGAATGGGCACGAAAAGCATCTCGAGTGGGTTCATGGAAAGAAGAACAAACCTAACTTTCATGCAATGGTTGACTTGAGTATAGAACACATGGCAGCGGCAGAATTCTGCAATACTGAAAGGCTGAATCTGTTGAAAGAATCACTTAAAAAGGCATTCAAAAGCCTCTGCGCTTACAATCACTCTCCTCAACTCGACGAAAGCATTTCGACTATGAACAAAGGAAATCTCTCGATCTCAGCTGAAAGTGTTCTCTTCTACCTGGCTGTGGCCAGTTCTGTCCTTAGGCAGGTAATTTTCCTGTTCGTTCTGGCGTACCCTACTTCATTGTTTCCGGTAGACAAGTACAGGAAGTGGGGTGTAAGTCCACCCGTAGGTCTCTATTTTGATGAGTATAACTATGCCGCAATTAGAGAGTTCTTAGGGGCAGAAAACATTGAAACGCTTAAGCTTCAGCTTGAGAATTGTGATGACGTTGTTGATCTCATGAGCTTCTACAATTCTTGCGAAGATCTTCCAGAGGAAACACTTAACGAGCTATGGGCAGACTTCTGCGAGCAAACCAAAATGCAAATGAACACAGGCATAACGGACAGAAAGGCGCGGATTCTCCTCTCAAAGGCTGTGATAAGAGCATTAAATTGGGGATCAAGTTACACAGAGAAAGATATCGAGGGAAGGATGAACAACGACACTCTGGAATCCCTTATGGCCTCCTGGAGCAAACTGAAAGATTGGTGAGACCGTCTCTCTTCTTCGGATTGTCAACACAGTTATTTCTATGTTTATTTTCTAGAAGTCACTGTAGAATCCGGATGTGAGTTTTCGTCTTCATACAGTGAGTGTTATCTTTCATGTTGCGTATGAAAGACTCCTGTTACTCCTCTCGGTGTTTTGGGTTGAAATGTTCTTTTCTGGGTCGCTAGCTATTAAACACTGGTTAGGTAACAGGGAATTTCAAGAGGTTGACATCTGTCTTTTCCTGCATCAAGGGATCTTCAACGACGTGATAAAACTGTCTGCAACGATTTCTGAGTGTTTAAGTGGTCTGCAGAGAATGCTGTAACTAAGTTCTTGCTTTCAGTAAATTACTGGCGGCTAATGGAGCAATAGATCAACTGGGTGCCTAGGTTGGTTGTATTTCGTCCAGTCTGTGAATAATCGACTGTAGTAAGACTTTGTTGAAACAGTGGTTTCTTGTTATGATATATCGTAAACGTTTACGTATTATCCAGAAAGCAATAGCAGACTATTAGTGATATCTATGTCCCAAACGTTTACTGAGAATATCTTCGAGCTGAAAAGGAGGGGTCAAAGTGAAAAAGTTCTTGTTACTGTTTCTAGTTTCTGCGCTTCTTGTTGTTACTGCGGTATCTGCAGAGATCACTTTTTGGAAGTTTACTGACACATACGCAGATGCTACAATTCAGAGATTTGTTGATCTCTGGAATGAAGAAAACCCGGACAAGAAAGTGGTATTTGAGACTTTCCCCTGGGGAGACTACACTGGGACTAAACTCACCACTGCCTTTGCAACTGGCGAAGGACCTGATGTTTTCTTCATAAGTCCAGGTGATTTTCTCAGATACGTCAATGCTGGAATTGCTCTGCCGCTCAGTGAATACTTGACTGCAGATATCATTTCGGACTTCTTGCCCGAGACGATTGAGGCTGTAACTGTTGGAGGGGAAATATATGCCCTTCCACTTGAAATGGAGCCAGTAGCTTTGTTTTACAACAAGACTGCTTTCGAAGAGAAGGGGATCGCCCAGCCTCAAGATTGGGCGGAGTTGACGGAAATTGCAGCAAAACTTACAACTCCCAACCGCCACGGAATCATCGTTGAAGTTGTACCTGGCTACTATCAGAACTTCACATGGTATCCGTTCCTGTGGACTGCGGGTGGAGACGTCGTAGACGAAAACTGGGAGAAATCGACATTCGATTCAGAGGGCGCCGTTGCTGCTCTTGATCTTTGGGGATCATTTGTCAAAGAAGAGTTGGCTCCGTCCTCGCTTCCAGCTGGAGCAAATGATATTGGTATATTCGGAAACGGGCTTGCCGACATGATCGTCTGTGGATTCTGGGGCGTCAAGCAATTACAGACAGAATTCCCTGAATTCGACTTTGGAGTATTTCCAATTCCTCCTTACGAAAAGGGAGGAGAGAGCATCAGCGTATATGGTGGTTGGAAGATGATGCTAAATGCCAGAGGAGAGAACACAGACATAGCCGCCGAGTTTGCCAAATGGCTGGTAGCAGAGCAGATAGACTTCCCGCTTGACTGGTGCACAGTAACTAATAGTAAGTTCTCACCCAGATACTCTGTTCTCGATGCAGGAGAAGTGTTCTACAGTACTCCACCAAATGATGTATTTCTGGAGATTCTGAAGACGTCGAAGTCGGAGCCGACATTCACTCCGGAAATGGTTAAGGCCGTATCAGACGCTTTGCAAGCCGTTATGTTTGCAGGCATGGATCCCAAGGCTGCTGCAAAAGGGGCTTCTGCGGCTATCGATGCATATCTTAGTAGATACACAGGTGGAGTTCCCGGAAAGTAAGTGAATTTTCTTGGCCCGGGATTGAATCCCGGGCTGGTTTTTCGGGAGGATTGCTGTGAATAGAAAAAATCGGGAAAGACTGGTTGGATACACTTTTATAGGTCCAGACATAACTGGACTGATAATTTTCGCGATTGTCCCTGCTATTGTAGCTCTTGTAATAAGCTTCTTTTCTTGGAATGGCTTAAGTGATATGCTCTTTGTCGGTCTGGACAATTACAGGACAATGTTTCAAGACCCACAGTGGCGAAACAGTATCCTTGTGACTCTAAAGTACTCGGTCTTCTTTGTTCCGTTGAACTTCGTATTTGCTCTTCTCTTGGCAATGCTTGTTCAGAAGCCGGGGCCTGGAATAGGGCTTTTCAGGGCCATTTTCTTTGCGCCCACCGCCATGTCTATGGTTGCGGTTTCTTTCGTCTGGAAATACATGTTTCAGCCTTATGGTTTCGTCAACTACTTTCTGTCATTCTTTGGAATAACTAGACAACCACTTCTTGGCTCTATGTCTCAAGCTCTTTACAGCATTGCTGTGGTTAGTCTATACATGAGTGTTGGCTACTACATGGTAATCTTTCTTGCAGGCCTGAACGAGATTTCGAATGAATACTATGAAGCTGCTGAAATAGATGGTGCGTCAGGTGTACAGAAGTTCTTTAACATTACTCTTCCTCTGTTGAAACCAACTGTCGCTTTTGTTCTCGTAATGACTTTTTTGCAGAGCTTCCAGGTTTTCGATCAGATATACATCCTTACAGGGGGAGGTCCATTCTACAGTACTTCAACAGCGGCATTCTACATCTATTACACTGCTTTTAACATGTACCAGTTCGGTTACTCATCGGCTCAGGCTTTCACGCTATTTGCGATTCTTCTTGGAGTATCTTATTTCATGCTGAGAGCACTGAGAGGCGGTAACGTCTCCACAGGATCGTGAGGGGGTAATTATGAAGACCAGAAGAGTGAAGGGAATTCTGAGGTATTTTTTGCTAGTGATTCTAGCGATGTTCTTCCTCTTTCCAATCTATTGGATGTTCGTGAGTTCTCTGAAGTCACCTAGCGAGATCTTCGCTTTCCCGCCGAAACTAATCCCCGAGAACCCGGTGTGGTCAAACTATACAAAGGTATTTTCGCAAGTACCTTTCGCCAGATATATGCTAAACACTTTCTTTGTTGCCTCCGTTGTTACTATAGTTGCACTTCTTCTTCACTCAATGGCCGCATATTCACTGGCGAGACTCAATTATCGAGGCAGAAATTTTCTATTTATTCTTGTGATCAGTACTCTGATGATTCCGTTTTCTGCAATCCTAATCCCGCTGTTTCTTATTGTGAGAAACTTCGGCTGGATCGACTCTTACAGAGGGCTTATAATACCGGCTATTCCTCACGCTTTCGGGATTTTCTTTTTGAGGCAGTTCTATCTGGGGTTCCCTAGAGAACTGGAAGAAGCGGCAATAATTGACGGAAGCGGATTGGTGAGGGTTTTCTTCAAGATCGTACTGCCGCTCTCAAAGCCCGTGCTCTCAGCACTTGCGGTCTTCTTTTTCCTTGCAAACTGGAATTCATTCATGTGGCCGCTTGTGATAATTAATTCGCCGGAAATGAGGACAGTGCAACTGGGAATCGCCCAGTATGGTGGAGAGTATAATAATCCATGGGCTATTCAACTGGCTGCTTGCACGGTAGCTCTTATTCCCACTTTGATAGTATTTGTGGTATTGCAGAAACAGTTAATGCAGAGCATAAAAATGACCGGAATGAAACTCTGATTGGAGGAGGAATCGTTGGCGCGAAGGGTTACCATAAAAGCAATTGCCGAAGAACTGGGTGTCTCGGTAGCTTCTGTTTCAAGAGCTCTTAACGGGAAGGGTGAAGTTGGTCAGACTCTGGAGAAGAGAATTTTGCAGAAGGCAGATGAACTAGGATATATAGCCAACTATTCTGCCAGGAGCCTCAAGCATCAGAAGACAAATCTTATAGGCGTGCTGGTTCCGGACACATTCAACCCATTCTTTGCACATTTTGTGACAAAGATAGAAGAGCTTCTTTATGATTCTGGATATGAGATACTGCTTTCTACGACAAGGGAGTCTCTTGAGAAGGAACGTGAGTATCTTGAGATAATGGTCTCCAAGAACGTTACCGGTATCCTTGCAGCGCCTGTGGATAGAACCGGTAATGTTTCAATCTACAAGAGGGTGAAAGGGATGGATATCCCTATAGTCTTCTTTGATCGAAACGTTGAAGGGCTTGGTGTAAGTCAGGTGAATGTGGACAACAGAAGCGCAGTCTACATGATAGTTAGATACTTGTACCGTAAGGGTCATAGAAGAATTGCTTTTGTAGAGAGTGTTCCCAACACGTCAATGGGAGAAGAGAGATTAGCTGGCTACAGAGAGGCAATGAAGGATTTTGGTCTCAGTAAAGAATTCACCCTCGAAAGATTCGGATTATTCATAGAAAAGGATGTCAAGTCCCAAACTATTGAAATCCTCTCTCATAGACCAACGGCACTCATAACCGGTAACCTTGTCATAACAAAGGCTTTTCTTCAGGCATTGAAAACCCTTCGGGTAGAGATTCCACAAGAACTTTCGTTTGTTTCCTTTGACGACATTGAATGGCTTGAAGTAACGTCTCCGCCAATTACTGCATTCCGACAGCCTATCGAGTCCTTGGCGATGAACGCCGTGGCACTTTTGAAAAGAGAGATGAAGAACAATGAATCAAACTCTCAAATCGTAGTCGTCGAAGGTGAATTGATAATTCGTGATTCAGTTAATGATCTCTCTTCAGAAAAGCAAGGAGGTTGATTTCATGATAAGAGTAGCGGTACTCCTATTAAGCGTGGTGTTGATTTGCTCGTTTCTCCTTGCCACATCTCTTAAGGATGTTTCAGAACTGGAAATGGTAGCAAAGCTTACAGGCCCCAACGCAATCAACAACACGCTCAAGTATGACGTCTTCGGAACCGATCTTGGTCACAGTTTCAACGATGGTGAGATCACATTCTTTGTTTTTGGTGACACTTTTGGAATCAACAACACAAACTGGCGCAAGAATGTTATGGCATTCACCACCGACCAAGATCCAAGTGACGGTATCATTTTTGAAGGGTTCATAACAGGTGATGGAGGTTCGACATACGAATTTTCCGAAAACAAAATCAAACTCAATGTCGGAAAAGGAGCCGATTTATGGTCTAGTGTTGATCTCGCGCCGAAACTTCTGAAATCGCAGCTACCCGGAGGATGGTCAATAGAAACAAGAATCGAAAGCAACTCTGCTCCTGTTGGAGCAACGAATTTGTGTGGATTACTTTTCTTCAGCGGAATGCGGAGTTGGATTATGTGGGGCCATTTGGGCAACAAGAGAATGGAAGCTAGCGGAATCATCGGAGGAGAATTCGTTAAAATCGCTGAAGTGAATTCCTTATATCCATACCTGAGAATTGAAAACAGGTTATTCTCCAATGTTTACGTCTTCAGCTACAGCCAGGATGGAAAGAACTGGATTGAAGCGGGCACTTTCGATGACAAAGAGGGCTTTCTGAATTCGGCAAGGTATGGGATTGGCGCAAAAGAGTGGGGCACTTCCGACTATGAAGTGATCTTTGCGGATATTACCGAGAATTCTGTGAACTTTGCAGCGCAAGAGCTTCGCGAAGCCTTCTACTGGGGAGGACCAGAAGAATCTTCCGGAGCAGCAAAAGAACTGATTCATTCAATGCCCGGAAATATTACCGCGATTCCTACTAACGGAGTAGCGGTGAACTCCAAACTGTATATCCACTATATGATGGTCAACCGCTGGGGAGAACCGGGGAGATGGAACACGAGCTATTCTGGACTGGCGGTTTCAGAGAACGGCGGACAGACCTGGGAAATACTTGACTCAGTGAAATGGAGTTCGGAGAGTAACTTTGCCCAGGTAGGCATTGCGAAGGCATCCCAATGGCTAAAGATTCCTGATGGATGTGACGTGAACAGTGATACTTTATTCTTCTTTGGCATCCCTAGCGGAAGGTTCGGTGGAGTCAAATTAATGAAAGTGAATGGCGAAGAAATAGAGAAAATTGGTGCGTATGAATACTTCTCAGGCTTAGATAACTCAGGAATTCCTCAGTGGTCAGGAAAAGAAGAAGACGCAGCGATAATTATTGAGGCTCCAGTTGGCGAATGTTCTGCAATGTACAATCACTTCCTCGGGAAGTGGATAATAACTTATTTGAATGAGCACAGTCACGATCTTGAGATAAGAGAATCTGCCAATCCATGGGGGCCCTGGAGTAAACCATATCAGCTTGTTTCTTCCAGGGAGTATCCGGGCTTGTACGGGGCCTTTTTGAATCCTCTGTTAGTTGAAAACGAAGGAGAGTACATTTACTTCATTATGTCATTATGGATGCCATACAACGTCTATTTAATGAAAGCCAGATTAGTCAGATAGGAGGTTTAGGATGGACTTTTCTAGTGGAACTCTTAGAAACCTGATGACACTAAAAGATGCAAGGAGAGGAAGAATATCATCTTACGATGAAAGCGGCGGCAACAGGGACTGGAAAGCAATAGCAGCAGGAGAGACATTGGTTCTGGGAGAAATTGAAGGACCAGGAGTTGTCAGCCATATTTGGATGACATTCAGGTCTACTGAGAAGCACTTCTTGCGCAAGGGCATACTCCGGGTCTTCTGGGATGACGAAAGTGCGCCAAGTGTTGAGACTCCAATAGGGGATTTTTTCGGTGCCGGTCATGGGAAGACAGTTAACTTCTCTTCGCTGCCCATACAAATGTCGCCCGAAGATGGTCGTGGATTCAACTGCTTCTTTCCTATGCCATTCAGAAAAAGGGCACGGATAGAGATTACTAATGAGAATTCTTCCCAAGATCTTGTTGCCTATTACTATATTGATTACGAACTCTGGCCAAAGTTGCCAGAGAACATAGCTTACTTCCATGCGCAATGGCGAAGAAAGCAGGGCGTTTCGAGAGATGAAAGTGTTCTGGTGAAGACACTTGCTCCCAATAATCTAAAGGATTTTGCTCTGGAGCCGTTTGTAGCGAACAACATCTTCGAGTTTCAAGGCCAGAACAAGACCGGCAGGAACAACTACGTCGTTCTTGATGCTCAAGGCAAAGGTCATTACGTCGGTTGCTTCTTCTATGTTCATAACATGCGAGAGACAGATCAGTGGGATTGGTACGGAGAAGGCGACGACATGATTTTCATCGATGACGATTCGTGGCCGCCTTCCCTCCACGGTACGGGCACTGAAGATTACTTCAGTATGGCCTGGTGTCCATCTCAGAGATATGCGTCAGATTACTTTGGACTGGTACTTCCGGGAGATAGCAACTGGAAGGGTTACATGAGCATGTACAGATTTCATATAGAGGATCCGATTTATTTCAGCAAGTCGTTGAAAGTAACCATAGAAAAGGGGCATAACAACAATCGCTTTGACGACTATTCATCTGTTGCTTTCTGGTACCAGGCAGAACCTCACAAAAGTTTCGAATCACTGCTGCCACCTGAAGATAGGTTGCCCTATGCTGATTAGGAGTGAATTAATCCGACGATCACTCGATCTGTGAGCGATTTTCGGTGCTGTCCGAATTCATTGACTGCGATTCCCCAGAAGCAAGCAGAAGCGTCAAGTTGCTGCTCCCGTTTTCCTGTAAAGAAATTCGATAAGCGCGTTCTTTTGGAATGACTATTATTAGTACTAGCAACTGAAAACAGCATTTCTTGAACCCATTAGAATCGTTTCATGGAGTTCTGTCTCTTCTTTGACTCCGCTGTGATAGTTGTCGGCCATTTCAGTGCGGTAGTTGCTTCGGGAAGGCGAATGCCCTGAGGAGAAGAAAGGCGAAGGCTTGAGGAAGTGGTTTCCTCAGCAAAAAAAGAACAAATAAATAGAGAACAAATAAATAGGGTCAGACTCCATTTTTCACTGCTATGTGAGTAATTGCAATCGCCGCCAGCTCTATCGTTACCTGCGTTTTTACCGGCTTTATCCTCAAATTGTGGGGACACTGTCCGCACAATTGAAAACCATGCTGCCTGCGGACTTACATGGAATTGAAAAAGTGTAAATAAACGAAATAAACGGGTCAGACTCCATTTTTCACCGCTGCGAACACTACAAGAAGATGGTTGAGAAATCGAAAGCAGAAACAGGTATCTCCCAAGAAGCCTGTGCAAAGCATTTTAGAATGTATTCAATGGAAGGCCTTAGCAAGAAAAAATGAACATTCGAGTGTCGAAAACAAACCAACCGCACGACTTTAGAAAAGAAGGAATGATGGGTGTATAATTTACACACGATGTGTAACGGTGGTGAAGCCATGGAAAATATCAGAGAAACTAAGGAAAGGCATAACATCATGTTGAAACCCTCATCGTGGAAGATACTCAAAGAGTTGAAAAAAGTTCAGGGCAGAAGTGCCAGCGAAATCATAGAGCATGCTTTGTGGAACCTTATAAAAACAGAAGGATATAATTCTATGTACTTCAAGATAATGGCAACAACTGAACCATGTGATCCACAAGAAAACGAAGAGCTAACGAGAATACTAGATCAGATGACAGAAGAAGATCTAAAAGTAGTCAGAAGATATGAACTACATCGTTGAACTCACAAACGCGGCCGACAAGCAACTTGAAAAACTGGACCAGAAGCAGCAAGACAGGAAAAACGATACTTTACTAGATCTTTGTGAGTTCTATGATGGTTCGTCGAACAAGAAACCAGACATTAAGCCTCTTACTGGGAAGTATAATGGCCTTCTTCGATTGAGAGTCGGCAGTTATAGAGTAATATTTCAATTGAAAGGCGGTCAATTTCTGGTGCTCGTAATTCAGATAGTCAGAAGTGGAGACGCTTACAGATAAGATCAAATGTGTTCTTCTTTCTATCTTCTTATTAGCCTTCAGCCGGTCTTTGTTCTTAAGCTCACAGCGGATCTTCTTGACGCTTCTGATCTAAGTCCCCGCTTGAGCGGGGTGGCGTCATGCTCCTGCCGACGGGGAGTGTGCTCTTAAGATCGGTCGAGTTCAGTCTACACTAGATCTTCTTCTTCACTTCTCTCTTCATAGCCCTGCTGATTACGAGGAATATTATCAGAAAAGCTAGACCTGTTAGGACGGCTATGCTCCTGGAATAGCTAATAAATAAGTCTCCTAAGAAAAAGCCGCCCGCCAGAAACAGAATTGTGCATATCAGGTCTCCGACTGCGAACAGAGAGATAGCGGTCGCTTTCGGTGAATCGCTGAATCCGGCGAACACGGGCACATATTTCCCTATTAGGGGAATCACTTTCGAGAATAGGTAGAAGAGTCGCGGTGAAGAGAGAAAAAGGCCTGTTCCCAGAACCAGAAAACGCTTTAGCCAAGATACACTTTTTGAGCTGGAGTAATTGCCGCTGACTGCATTTCTGAAGTAATTACCCACCAGAATAAACAGAATATCGGTGGAGAGCAGAGAGAGAATGGACAAGAGTATAACGGGTACCGGTTTAAGTATGCCTGCGGCTATGAGTATCCCGCCCGACACGATAAAGACCGGAATGCCAGACTGATCTATTACTGTACCAAAGAAGACAACCAAGTATCCATACTCTCTCAAAAGCTCCAGGGCTCTATCCATATCAATGTCAACAGCAGTTGCAGAGGAGATCACATAAGATACAGGTGGCACAAGCAGCGGCAGTAGTTCCCACGTCTTTCTTGTTGACGTAGGCACCGCCCACTTTCCAGACCTGATCTCTTTGTTTGAGTGTTTCGTTGTTTGGATCTACAGACCTCAGTTCATTCCAGGTATTCGAAGCCTCGGTTTGGCTACCTAGCTTTTCGTACTGGATAGCTAGAAAAGCCAGATAGTTCGGCTCTCTGGAACCCACTTGCATAGCTTTCTTGATATATGTTATCGCTTCAGCGTGATTACCAAGTTCGGCGTGGCTAAAGGCCAGTTGAGCGAATATCCAATCGTCTTGTCCACCATTCCTGATTGCGGTTTCTAAGTCCTCAATCGCTTTCGAGTGGTTGTTCTGGCTGCTTTGCGCAATTCCTCTTATTCCGAACGCTTCATATCTCGAGCTGTCGATAGCTATCGCTTGCGTGCAGTATTCGATGGTTTTCCCCCAGAGCCTTTGAGAGTATGATTCGGTTGCGTTGGCGATCAGAATATCGTAATTCTGGGAAGCCCTGTCACTGTAATGATAACTTCTTTCCGTATGGACTCCCGAATCGTATTCCTCGCGTTTTTCCGGAGTCCCGAGGACTTCGTAGGCTTCATTTATCTCTTTCATCTTCTGTTCTGCGAGTTCACGAAGCGGATTGTTGGAATGTTTGTCGGGATGATAAAGACTTACGAGTTCACGATAACGTTTCCGAATTTCAGACTGAGTTGCATCTGGCTTTACGCCGAGCACCTCGTAATAATTGGCCATTCTCAGCCCTCCTTATCGAATTTCTCTTTCGCTATCTCAAGACTGTTCATCACAGTATTCATTGCGCTTGATACGATCTCTCTATAATAAGTGTCCAGTGAAGGTTTTCCTTGAAGATATATGGCCTTCAACGAAGACTCCACGCCATTCTCGACTAAACCTATCATGTCTTCACGGTTCTGACCCTGTAAGAGGTTGAAAGACCCTTTAGCTACGTCAGAATGAAAGTCTTCCAGCGCATCGACAAGGTACATGATTTTCAGCATATTTATGGAAATAGATTCGCTGCGTTCTGAGTTTCCATTAGCAGGGAAGAATTCAGCGGTCAATCTTCCCCCGAACTCTATGAATTTGCTTAGCCTGTCCAAAGGATTAAGCTTTGGATCTCGTTCGACTTCCAGCGCGGCTAAGCACTCTGATTTCAGATCGGAAATCGATATCTCCCTCTCCGCAAGTTTCCTCTCGGATAGTCTGAAGACCTTGCCAAGGATCTTCAAGAAGATCCTGTTTCTTATAGTAATCTCATTGTCAAACTCCTTGTCCCATAGGGCTATAAGGATCATCAATACAGAAAGATCAGACAATGGATCAAAGTAAGCCTCATACCCTGCCAATACTTCAACTTTCTTGGGTTGTATAATACAGCTCTTTTTTATTACCTTTTCTTCATCGATCGAAGGCAGAAAACCTGACTGAATCGAGAAGAAAATCGGATCATGCTGCAAAAGCATTGAAGCCCTTGTTCCGTATAGCCTCTTGAGATTATGGCAGAGCGTGCAGTAGATAACCTGATACTGTCTTCTCGCTTCGGGCGAAATCGAGTTCCCCGGTTTGAAATATCCAAGCATACGTACCTCGTTTTAGATCACTGCTTTTTTTACCTGTTCAGGCTTCATTTGATTCTCTTGTTACTGCTGTGGGCATCTCTGTGGAATCTTCAGATGCCCAAGGAATATATTATCTCACAGGTGTTACTGCTTCTTCACGCTGATCTACAGACTTTACCCTATCTCGTTTGTAGTCCACTGCCAGCCTTGCCGTGAGTACTAGTATCCTATAAACATACTCGATTACCTGTGAAAGCTTTACGAACTTGCAAAACCTAGAAACATTGAGACCTTGTCTGGCTGAAGACACCTCTCTGTGACAAAGCTTCCTCCAGATTCGCAAAGAACTTCTTGCAAGCAAGATATATCTTTGGGTAGTTCCTTCTCGTAAGATTGATACTGTCTCTTATCGTTGATACTCGAATGTCACTCAGATTATTCAACCACTTATCGAAAAGATCATCAAGTTCCCTTTCTTCTGCATCATCGACTGCTAGATAGTTCTTCCGAATAATTATGACTGCGAGAGCCTTTATGGTCTTAATTATCGAAGATTAAATAGGGTCAGACTCCATTTTTCAGACTAAACGAGAAATAGAAAACAAAAAATCTGCGAGATTATTCCTAAGGACAGAAAAAAAGTCAAGCAGGGCTCTTCATCTGCTCCTCCCTAGAGGATACCTAATACAAAAAGATTATGCCACTATGGTTCACATGTAAGCCATCTAAGTTCATCGTTGAAGAACGAGATACGGAAACACGTACAAAATGATGAAATGCCGCTCTTTCATGCCAGCAGTATGCAACAGCTCTCCACATCATACGGATTTACAGGACGGAGCATCAACGCAATGGAAAGAAACGGAATTCCGAAGCACTAAGGATTGGAAACTACTTCCGATATCGGGAGTAACTTCTGCCCCCGGAAGTACTTTTTCTCGTATGCAGAGTTCACCTTCTAGCCACGGGCCTTGTAGAATGAATCGAATCCAACCGCTGCCAGAATTACAAGTCCTTTGAACACATATTGAACATAGAGATCTATCCCAATCAGGTTGAACGCATTGGTTATCATCGTCAGCAACAACGCCCCGATGAGAGTTCTTACGACTGAACCTTCTCCCCCAGACACACTTGTACCACCGATTACCGCAGAAGCTATCGCATCCAGCTCATAGCCCTGGCCGGCAAGAGGTGTAACTGAAAGCAGCCTTGAGGCGTAGACGATTCCTGACATTGCAGCCATTACTCCTCCGGCAACGAAGGTCAGGGTTATGTAGAAGTCGACTTTGATTCCTGAGAGTCTTGCCGCCTCTTTGTTGCCGCCGATGGCACAGGAGTACCGGCCGAATTTCGTCTTGACAAGAATGAACTGACCGAGAGCTACTAGGATCAGCAGCAAAATTATTGGAAAGGGAATCGGCCCTATGTAGCCGTTGCCGATGAAAGCAAACCCTTCTGAATCGACATAGAGAGGATAGCCGCCCGTATACATATAAACGATCCCTCTTATAATCGTCATAGTCCCCAGAGTGGCAATGATTGGCGGGATATGGATTTTCGAGCTAAGGAATCCATTTACCGCTCCAAAGGCGGCACCAACAAGCAAAACAACAATCACTGCGAGGAACCAGTGCATAGAAGATTGCAGTCCAACCGCCATAGCGGCGGAAAGAGCCAGCAGTGATCCGACCGAGATGTCGAACCCGCCGCCGATAATGACAAAGGTGGAGCCGATAGCCATTATGCCGATTATCGAGCTCTGCCTGAATATGTTTATGATATTTCTCCAAGACAGAAAATTGGGTGTCATAAGCGAGATGACCAGCGCCAACACAAAGAATGCTATGATGATTTTGTACTTTCCCAGAAAGCTTACCAACCTCGACTTAACAGCGGGTCCTGACATTCAACTCACCACCTGATTATCTAGATGCTCTTGTTTTCCGCTCAACGCCTTCTTCAGGATCTCGTCCTGGCGAGCTCCGCGTTTGAATTCTCCCACGACCTCTCCATCTGCAATTACAAGGATTCTGTCGGATACTCTCTGAACTTCCGGCACTTCCGAGGAAATGAAGATAACGGAGAAGCCGTTCTCGGCAAGCTCTCTCACAATCGAGTAAATCTCACTCTTTGCCTTCACATCGATTCCCTGTGTCGCCTCGTCCATGATCAGCAATTTTGGGCTGGTCAGCAGCCACTTTGCGATTACGACTTTCTGCTGGTTGCCTCCGCTGAGAAACTTCGTCTGCTGATGTATCGAAGCAAGTCGGATATTAAGCCTTTCCCTGTATTCATTCGCCTTGACATACTCTCTCTTTGTCAGGATCAATCCGGGTGTCACAGTGAAATCGCTTATCGCAGGGAGAGTAATATTCTTGAAGACCTCGAAAAGCATTATGAGGCCATCGGATTTCCTGTCTTCTGGGATCAGCGCTATCCCTGCATTTATGGCATCTACCGGCGAGCTCAGATTCACTCTCTTGCCCTCGACAGTTATCTCGCCGCTGTCTGCTTTCTCGGCGCCGAAAATCGCCCTGGCCAGCTCTGTTTTTCCCGAGCCGGTGAGACCGGTAATTCCAAGCACTTCACCGGGATAGACTTCGAATGAGATATCCCTGACTCTAGGCAACTTTTGAACGTTCTTCACAGATATGACGGGTGGAAGATCGTAGTTTGCAGAGCTCGAAATATCTTCGATATCATGAAAGACTTCACCGACCATTAAATTGACGATTTCTTCTCTGTCAGTTTCAGCAGTATTCAGAGTGGAGACCTTTCTGCCGTCTCTGAGGACTGTAATTCTATCTGTAATTCTGAAGACCTCTTCCAGGATATGTGTGATATACAGAATCGAGATTCCCCTGCTTTTAAGTTGCGAGATTATCTTGAAGAGATGATCCGACTCTTCCTTCGAAAGCGAGGCCGTCGGCTCATCCATAATCACTACCCTCGAATTCCTGGAAAGTGCCTTCATGATTTCCACAACCTTCTGCTGTGCCACCCCGAGCCTGAATATCTTCTCGTCCGGTGAGAGATCAAATCCATACGATTCACAAAGGCTGCGAAATCTCTTTCTCATATTCTTCTCTGAAAGCAGGCCCGAGACCTGCATCTCGTCACCGAGGAATATGTTCTGCTCGACAGTGAATTTGGGAATGAGGCTCCTCTCCTGATAGATAACACTTATTCCCTGCCTGAAAGATTCCGTTGGAGATGAGAAGCTTGTTTCCTTCCCGTCGTAGAGAATAGTCCCGGCATCTTTCTGATAAGCTCCGACAATGCATTTTGTGAGCGTCGACTTTCCCGATCCGTTCTCTCCCAGAAGAGCGTGGACCTCCCCCTCTCTCACGTCCATGTCTACCCTGTCAAGAGCCTGAACACCGGGAAAGCTCTTGGATAATTCCTTCACTTCTAGAATGAGTCTAGAGCCGGTAGTATCTCTATTCAACTAAATCACCCACATACTCGAGAATCTTATCGCTTATGTGCCTTATATCCCACGAGAGAACAAACCCATCATGGCCTTTTCTAAGAGTTGCCTCTACATAATTCCCGACTTCGTCCAGTCCGACCGAACATACAGGTGGAATATTGACCGCCTCAAAGCCTGGGAAGATCCTGGTTACCGGATTGAGATTCATCTGGTCGATCTTATTCAGCTCGAGTACATAGTTCTTCTGATCGATGCCGCTCATTCTTATTTCTTCAAAGCTTTCAGGCAACAGAAGGCCGGTCAGCTCTCCGATAATCTCAAGCGCTTCTCTCTCCGAAAGCCGCAAGGCGTGATCCACGAGAATTTGCGCCAGAGAGAGAAGTTCCATCGGAAGTCCGGCCGGCCCCATTGTTTTGCAGTAAATCATCGGCTTCATCCAATCCACATGCCTGGATATTCTCTCGTAATCCTGCGAAACGATATTTCTAAGAGAAGGGGAGAAAAGATCCACGCCCACTTCAAGGCCCACGTTTTTCGCCCTGTCGGAATATTGAGTTAGCAGCTGGAGCACCGATGACCTTCTGAACTCGAGAAATTCCCCGGTAATTATGTAAAACTCTTTGAGAGTTTCAAGTACTTCGTCCATTCCCCTCTTCGAACCGAGCTTTCTTAAAAAACCGTGAATTGCCTCCTCAAAGGCTGAACCCGTTGCGCTCGATCTCTCTTTGCAGGTGTCGCAGAAGCAGGTAAGCATCTCTCCTATCCCGTTGGCCGGCGAAGGAAAACGGATCCTGTCGAGAAAGACACCGTCGAAGTCGGCAAGACCAAGGATTTCTTCGAAGCGGCTTAGAAAGGCCTCCTCCTGACTTATCTTGTTGGGGCAAAGAAATTCAAACTCCTCACCGCCGGCCTTTTGGGATTCCAGTATCTCCGACCGGCCGCTTTCTATCGTTCTGACTATCTTGAAGGCGTCCGTATCGAAATCTACTGGCGTGTCTGCCAGCATGGGATACCAGAGATGCGGAGAGACCCCGACGTCTCTGCAAATCGAGACAAGCGGGGAAAGATATTCGGGCCGGACCGACCAGATAATGAGCTTCTCAAGTCCTGCCTTCTTTGCCTTCGAAAGTTTCTCTGTAAGGCTTCCTGAATTATCCCTGGACAGCTCCTCGTTAAAGAACAGCTGTGAGAGGATATTGATCTTACCTGCTTCAGACATCAGCGACCTCCTATCGTATTTCTCTTACATTTCCGGTTCGAAATCGGCCACGTTATCCTTTGTAACCATTACTTGCTGGATCTCGATGAACTTTGGCACTTCCTGGCCGGTCAGGTATAGATGGGCGGCCTCAACTGCTTTGTAGCCTTCTTCAATAACCGAGAAATACGTGGAAGCGTAAACGTCTCCGGCTTCAATGTAAGGAACGAGCTCTTTCGCATACTCCAGGCCCAAAACCACTACGTCGGTGATTCCTCTCTCCTTGAGCGCCATCGATGCCGCTATGGCTCCCGACCACCACTGGCAGGCAATGACGTCGACATTTCTGCCGCTCTGGAGGAAAGCCTCCATGAACGCAAGCGTTCCTTCCTTTGTCCAGCCGTCGATAGGGCGCTTCTCAATTATGCTCCAGGAAGGATTTCTTTCAGCAACGGAGAGAAAACCCTCTTCTCTCATTCTCTGGGCAGTTGTACCTGGATTACCTTCTATAAGAATTATGTCGATGTCGGCGTTCCCAAAGAGCTTCTCGACAAATTCTGCCTGGACAACGCCTGATCCTATCTCAGAACGACCTATGTGGCTAATGACACCCGGATACTTGCCTTCAGGATCTGTTCCGATGCTGTTTGTGAATGTTATCAATGGAATTCCGGCTTCGTCGCAGCGAGTTACCGCCGTTCGAAGGGCCATGTTATCCGCCGCGCAAAGTAGCACGAGATCTACACCTCTTGCAATGAAGTTCTCAACCTGAGACAGTTGCTTGCCTGCATCCCATTCTGCGTCCGCATAGATCAGGTTCAGTCCAAACTCCTTAGCGGCCGCATCCAACCCTACTCTCTGGACGCTGAAGAATTCAACGGTTCCGGGAAGCAAAACTGCAACGTCCGTCCCAAATAGAATTCCTGCCGTTAGAACGAAGATCAAAGCCAGTAGAACAGTAATCTTTCTCATAAGTACCTCCTCTTGTAGTTTCCTGCCGTTCAAAATCCCGAAGTTCCCCCTAGAACCTCTTTAAGGAGCAACTCTTTCTGAGCAAAATAAGCTCCGCCGATGACAACACTGTAAGGCTCAAGAGCCGCTCTGACAAGTAGATCAGGTCTGTAAAGCTCTTGAGGAAGAACCTTCCTCAGAGTGCTGTCGATTATCGGGAAAATCCGGTCATACTGGTTGAAGCCAATACCACCCCCTATCAAAAGTCTTGCCGGATCGAGAAGCATAATTGCATTGGCAAATGCAAGCGCAAGATGTTCGCAGCCTCCCACAATTCTTTTGAGGATTCTCTCATCGGAGTCCATCTTCTCGAATAGGTCCTTTACGCTGAATTCCCAGCCGTTTTTCCTGCAGAAAGACTCGAGAGCAAATCCCGAGAACCACTGTTCGAGCCTTCCAAATCCAGCATTCATCTTTGATTCCGTAGACCAGTCGGTGACAAATTCGCCGATTTCGCCGGCTCCACCGACGCATCCTCTGTAAACCGAATCATTTATGACGATACCTGAGCCTATACCGGTTCCGATCGAAACCAGAATCACATCATTGTACTCCTTTGCAGAACCGATCCATGACTCCCCGAAGGCGGCAAGTGTAACATCGTTTTCGATCAGCGTCGAAATCCCGAACTTCTTCTCGACCGGCGTCTTGAGATCAAGATTGCCGATGTCGAAGGAGGGCATGTATTTTATCTTCTGCGTAGCCCTGTCTACCGTACCGGGAATGCCTAAAGAGATTCCCAGTACCTTCTCTTTTCCGACTCCCTCTATGTAACTCTCGAGCCTCTCATTCAACTCATCTACTAGACCCCTCTCGGTTCGAAGAAGGTCAGTGTCTATAGTGTCGCGTTTCAAGATATTTCCGTCGAGATCGATCAACGCGAAGATAGTCTTGGTTCCGCCTATGTCAACACTTAGTACGTTTCTGTAATCTTTTGCGAAAGAGATATTTATAGGTTTCCTGCCACCGGAAGATTTGCTCTGTCCGAGCCCGTTCTCTCTTACAACTCCCTCTTCAACAAGGTCGTTGACAATTGAAGATATGGTCGGTTTGCTGAGTCCGGTCAGTTTCGCTATTTGGACTCGAGAAGTACTCTTCCTTTCTCTAATTATCCTCAGAATTTCGCTCGTTCTGATCTCAGTAAGTTTCGATACCACTTCTTCCCCCCCCGCTTCCTTCCTTCATTTTCTTCTCCGCCGATTCATGACTGACAACCGGGAGATCGCTTACAGAAAACACCAGAAGGACATCATTCCAGTTGGTAAATAAAAACTACTAACTAATTCAATTGAATTATAGCCCTTGAAGCGTCAATGCCAAAGGGCAATCTGGCTCGACGGCGCGGATCCTACAAGCAGGATTTGACAACTAATCACTTTCACTCTTCTCTCTTGAACCGTAGTCGAGTCGTAAAAATGTTAGAGATGATTTCTCTATTCTCGAAAAAACCCATCTTCCTCCTACAAATCTTCGTTAACCCTTGTTCCTTACATGAAAGTGCGTGGGTCTTGTATTTCAATGGACACAGGAACGGCTCTTTGAGAAAATAATTCTGCTGTGAATCGAAGGCCGAAATCAAAAGCTCTTCATTGTGGCTGCAATAATGCCTGAAGATAAGAACAATCCAAATAATCACGCCTAGGCAATTGGAATCGGTCGACATCGCCAGAAATTAAGTACGGAAATGAAGACTTTATTTTGTATACTCATAATACATCATACATAATACGTATGATGACTAGAGTTATTGGGGGTAGATCGAATTCATGGCAAGAAGAAAATCACTTTACGAGATCATATATTCGCAAATAGAGAGAGAAGTCCAGAAGATGAGCGACGGGACGCAGCTTCCTTCAATAGAGAAGCTCTGCGAGGATTATGGTGCAAGCAAGACCGTTCTAAGAGAAGTAATAACGGCGCTGGAAAAGGACGGCCTTGTCGTAAGAAGGCAGGGTCTCGGAACCTTTGTTGTGAAAGACAGCGGGCTTGTTCATACGGGGATTGAATACTTGAGGGGTCTGACGAGAATCATCTCCAGCTCGGGAAAGAACCCCGAGCTCATCTATGACAAGTTTTGCGAGGTCAAGGCCGATGAAAGGCTGGCAGAAAAGCTAGAGATGCCTGAAAACGTGAGCCTGGTGCTCACAGAGAGGGTCTATGCAGCCGATGGCGTACCTGCAATATTTGCCAGAACTTACATCGCATCCGAGAGGATTCCCGGAAAAACCGAAGCCCTGTTAAAGACGCTTGAGGGAAGGAAGGCAAAGGAACTGGTTCTATTTGATCTTCTGGAAGAAAACTTCAAGGATCCAATCAGATACGCAATTGCCGAAATAGAATCGAGACTTGTCGACGAAGAGTTGGCCGGACTGCTCAAAATGAGACCGGGCTCATCAATAGTGCTGCTGAAGGAAGTTCACAGGGATATCAAAAACGTTCCCATGCTCTACTCGGAGGATTTCATAAACACGGCGGTGTTCAGAATACACGTTCTCAGAAAGAAGATTTGAGGTGACATTATGATGGAGGATTACAGAGAGCCAGTCGGACTTGAAGGAAAGCTTCAGTATCACATCGAGTGCCAGGCGGGAGACATAGCGCCAGTAGTTATCGTCCCGGGAGATCAGGGAAGAGTTGAGAAGATTGTCAGTAGACTTAGCAGCACAAAAAAGATTGCGGAAAACAGAGGTCTTATCACCTATACAGGTGAGTTCAACGGCAAACCAGTCTCCGTTACTTCTACCGGCATGGGTGGCCCTTCAGCAAGTATTGCATATGAAGAGCTTATCAATGTGGGGGCGAGGGTGCTGATAAGGATCGGCAGCGTAGCCGGACTGCAGGAGTACGTAAATGAGGGGGACATCGTTGTGCCGTATGGTTGCGTACGTGATGATGGAGCCTCGAACTACTACGTCCCGGCGAATTTTCCCGCAGTGCCTTCTCCAGATGTTTACTCATCTCTGACGGCTTCGGCAAGAACTCTTGGAAGAGAGATCATTACGGGAATCAACTGGACTCATTCCTGCTTTTACAAACGCGATCCCGAATACTTTCAGAGCTGGAGCAGAAGAAGGGTAGTCTCACTCGAAATGGAGGCTTCGGCACTATTTGTGATCTCTTACCTGCGTGGCGTAAAGGCTGGATTCATAGGTGTATGCTATGCGAACAGATACAGGCAATCTGCCGGCTCAAAGGTTGATCTTTCCGTTAAAAATCCGAGGAGAGACCAAATCGAAGACTCAGTGAAAGATGCGATCGAAATAACCTTGACTGCAATAGAGAAGATGTACAGCGAAGATCTTGTATAACGACCGAAGGGAGGGGATTCTATGAGAAACAGATTTCTGCTTTTTCTTGTTGTTCTCTTGACTGTTTCATGTTTCGCGGTTCCGCTTCAGCTCTCAAGCGAGGTTGGAATTCACACAGACGCCTGGAAGACCAGAATGGAGGGGTTTACAAAAGAGACCGGAATCGAAGTGGAGATTCAGCAGTTTCCTTATGCAAATTACCTTGATCAACTAATGCTCGGGTACACTTCCGGAAGGGTAGAGATAGACGTACCTTACATTTCTATGCTCTGGTACCCCGCTCTTTCGATTGGGAACTACATCTATCCGATCAGCGATATTCCCGGATACGAGAAGATCGACGAGTCGGATATTCCGGGAATAAGAAACGCGAAGCTGAATGGAAAGACGTACATCGTGCCCTACATGAACGAACTCGGAGGAATAATCTATCGAAAGGACCTTTTCGAAGACCCGACTGAAAAGGCTAATTTCATTGCCAAATACGGCTACGAACTTCAGCCGCCGCAGACTTTAGAGCAATACAGAGATGTCGCAGAGTTTTTCAACAGGCCGCCTGATCTTTACGGGGTAACTCTCATGGGAAGAAGAAGCATCTTTCTTGCAACCCACTTCATGCAGAGGCTGTGGGCAAAAGGCGGAGCATTGCTCGATTTGAACATGCGCCCGATCTTCAACTCCGAAGCCGGCATCGAGGCTCTGGAAGAAGTGAAGTACATGTTCCAGTTCGCCAATCCCGCTGCAATGAACTATGACTTCCAGGAAGCCTTGAACGAATTCATAAGTGGGCGGAGCGCAATGGCAGAGGTTTGGACAACTGGAATGTTCTACGTCGAAGATCAATCGAGGTCGTCTGTAGTTGGCAAGGGTGGTTTCGTTGGATTCCCGAGACCAGAAGAAAAACTGGGAGAGAAGCTTCCGATGCTCTACATTTCCTGGGGGTTCTCGGTCAGCAGTGCCGCTCCGGACAAGGAAGCGGCGTTGGAGTGGTTACTTTATGTAACAGAGACGCAGAACGAGGTTGAAGCAGCGCCTACTGGCAACATTCCTGCACGGTTCTCTGCTCTGAACAGTCCGGAGCTCGCAGAGTCTTTCCCATGGATCGGCGATTTCGCTGCTGCTATGGAAAAGTGCATCCCGACGCCAATAGTACCTTTGATTCCCGAAGGCGGAAGCATTGTGAGCGGCATAATAGCTCCGGCCGTCTCGGAATTCTTGGCGGGAACGAAAACTGCCGAAAAGGCTTTGAATGACGCAGTCAAGGAAGTTGACAGACTTATGAGAGACGGAGGCTACTATTGATTTGATACGGAGCCGGGTCGAAAGGCCCGGCATTTTCTATGGTAGGTGATCAAATGAAGTCGAGACGTAGATCTAGAGGTTATTGGTATATTCTTCCTTCAATGGTTTTTATAGTCATAATCTTCATGATACCACTGACCTATACTATCGTGATGTCCTTTCTGCGGTGGAATCTGCTCAGGCCGGATCTGGGCATAAGAGCGGCAGGCTTCAGCAATTACGTCAGGCTATTCACCGACCCTTTCACGCTGGACACTGTGGGAAGGACCTTCTACTTTGTTTTGGGGGCGGTCTTAATAGAGCTGATTGCGGGGCTGTGCATAGCTCTTGCCCTGGATACGGAATTCAAAGGCTGGAAGATTGTTCAGTCGGTCTTGCTCGTTCCATTCATGATCGCTCCCGTCGTTGTGGGGTATGTCTGGCGCTTTGTTCTAAACAGTGACTATGGACCAATTATTCATATATTGAGACAGCTCGGGCTTGGAGGACTTGTCGAAAAACCCCTTCTGTCAAATCCTTCTGCGGCGATGCCTGTATTGATTGTTGCAGATGCGTGGGAGTACATTCCATTTGTGACTCTCGTCTTGCTTGCAGGGCTCAAATCAATCCCTTACGAACCGTATGAAGCGGCATTTGTGGATGGAGCAAGTTCCCTTCAGAGATTCCATTACATAACGCTGCCGCTTCTCAGGCCTTCTATACTGGTCGCAGTGGTAATAAGGACCCTCACATCTCTGCGTGTCTTCGATATTGTGTTTATAATGACTGGAGGAGGTCCCGGAACTGCTACGGAGACTCTCGCCTTCTACGGTTACAGAACTGCCTTTCAGGCGTATAACGTCGGCTTTTCTTCGGCGATTAACATGCTTACTTTCGCCATAGCGGTTTTCTTCACAATACTCTACATGAAGATAATAGGCGGTGGAAAGAACTATGCTTAGGAAGAAACCTTTCACCAGAATAGTGGTTTTTGTGGTCATAGCTATGGCGCTAATCTGGACTCTGGTACCACTGGCGTGGATACTGCTTTCCTCTTTCAAATTTGAGGCCGACCAGTTCTCGATGCCACCCAAGTGGGTTCCAGCACGTATCACCTTCCAGAATTACGCGAAGTTCTTCGGAAATTCCGAGTTTGTCCGTTCTCTGATCAACAGTGTTATGATAACGTTTTTCTCGACAGTCATAGCGCTTTTGCTTGGGGTGCCTGCGGCTTATGCTCTGGCAAGGTTTGACTGGAAACATGCAAACACTATCGCTTTCGTCGTCCTGCTGGCGAGAATGACGCCGCCGATTGTCATGGTTCTGCCCTTCTTTATGATCGCAAGATATCTAGGAATATCAAACACTTACCTCCCTATCGTACTGGCGCTTTCATTTTTCAGCGTCCCGTTTGCAATCTGGATGATGCGCGGTTTCTTTCAGGAGATCCCCAATTCTCTCGAAGAAGCTGCCATGATAGATGGGTGCACGCGATTTCAATCTTTGAGGAGAGTTGTCCTCCCCCTCGTCATGCCCGGTCTCTCGGCCACGTCCATACTATGCGCCCTCATCGCCTGGAACGAGTTCCTGTTTGCCCTAGTTCTTACAGGCAGAGACACCAGACCTCTACCCGTTCTGGTCAACATGTTCGTTAGCGAAAGAAATATTGAATGGGGTGTAATGAGCGCAGCGGCAATAATCACCGTACTCCCTATGATAGTTTTCGGTCTCCTTGTGCAAAACGACCTCGTTCGGGGCCTTACAATGGGAAGCTCTAAGTAAAGCCTGGATTTAGGATTGGCAGGTTACGAGTCCAAAAGAAGCAGCTGGAAAAAACCATGGTTGATTGCTTCCTTCAACAAATTCAATGCTTTCGCTATCACCCCAAAAACACTTACGATTCTTCAATTCATGGAATTGTCTTCAAGAACCGAAGCATGTAGTTTATCGTATGGGATAATAATCGAAACGAGAAAACAGTTTTTGAACAGGGGGTAAGGCGAAATGCCAAGAATGCTTGTTGCAACTGCGCCAGGAAAGGCGTCGATTGTTGAATAGAGCGTAGATTAAATAGGGTCAGACTCCATTTTTTGGTCAAATTAAATAGGGTCAGACTCCATTTTTCAGACTAAACGAGAAATAGAAAACAAAAATCTGCGAGATTATTCCTACGGACAGAAAAAAAAGTCAAGCAGGGCTCTTCATCTGCTCCTCCCTAGAGGATACCTAATACAAAAAGATTATGCCACTATGGTTCACATGAAAGCCGTTCTATGTTTATCGTCAAAGAGCAAGATGCGGAAACACGTACAAAATGATGACATGTCGCTCTTTCAGGCCAGCAACATGAAACAGCTCTCGACATTATCCGGATTTACAGGACGGAGCATCAACGCAATGGAAAGAAACGGAACTCCGAAGGACCACAAAGGATTGGAAACTACTTCCTATATCGGAAGTAACTTCTGCCCCCGGAAGTACTTTTTCTAAAGAAAATCAGACTCGATTTTTCAGAGCCACAATTCTAATCTCTTTCATTCTATGTGTTGGCAGTATGAGGCCAACAGTTTTGATAGAACCGTCTTCTCTGGCAATAAAACGGGAACTTCCCCAAGAATCAAAACCCAAAGAACTGTAGCCATGGCTCTTGTACATTGACGACGTTGTCACCGGTTCTGAAAAGGCTCCTTCACTGGATTGATAGCTCATTCGATCGTATCCTTCACCGCTGGCTGGACAAAACTTACCGCATAGCTATTTCCCTTGAGAAAGACCGTGTCATAGTAAGAAATCCAGAGATACTCTCCGTCATGGAGATCTTCACTCAAGCTGTCTCCTATAAGCCACGCTCTCGGCACGGGCGCACGCGCAACCGATATGAAATCGTCCCAGCCCGCGATTGCAACCATATGGACAAGAGAATCGACTGGCGACTCGTTGTAACAGTAGTACTGTGTCGCGCGAAGAAACTTGAGAGCAAAGCCGACCCAGATACAGGCAGCTGCCTTACTTTCATTCTGTCAACGCTTGTGGCGAATCAGTCCAATCAACTTCGCAATCTCAATTACGGGAATAGGCACCAGCGAGAGAAGGAGAGCCAGAACGTACATCGGTGTCTCCAGTTGAGCCAATCCGAAGATTGTCGCGAAAGGAGAGATGAAAACAACGGCAGCCACCATCGTAAACGAAGTCAGCACAGCAAGAAATAGCACTTTGTTTGAAAGGATCCCGATTCTGAACAGCGAGTGACTTGACCGCATATTAAACGAGTGAAAGATCTGAGTCAAAGAAAGAATCACAAAGGCCATGGTTCTTCCTGCAATAACATCTCCGGTGCTCTTCCAGCCAATCGCAAAGCCAATCAAAGTGAGAATGGCAAACATAGCTCCTTGAAGAAGAACCTGAAGTCCCAGTCCCCCGGCAAAAATGCCTTCATTCTTAGGTTTAGGCTTTCTATTCATGACATCCTTCTCCACTGGCTCCATGCCGAGCGCGATCGCTGGCAGGCTGTCGGTCACGAGGTTTATCCAGAGCAGTTGCGCAGATATCAGCGGGGCTTCTCTCCAGATCATCATGGCGGTGAAGACTGTAAGTATCTCTCCAATGTTTGTTCCCAGAAGGAAACCGACCACTTTTCTGATATTGTCGTATATGCCGCGGCCTTCCTTAACGGCGTATACAATCGTCGCGAAATTATCGTCGGTAAGGGTCATGTCGGCCGCGGACTTCGCAACATCTGTTCCGGTTATTCCCATCGCGCATCCGATATCGGCAGCTTTTAGAGCTGGAGCGTCGTTCACCCCGTCCCCCGTCATTGCAACGACTTCACCCTGCTTTTGCAATGCATGAACGATCCTGATTTTGTCTGACGGCGACACTCTTGCATAGACCGAGATATTTCTTACCCTCCTGTCCAGTTCATCATCAGGCATTTTTGACAGCTCAATTCCGGTTACAATCTCATCTCCATCAAGCAAGATGCCGACTTCTCTGGCAATAGCCGCAGCTGTGAGTTTGTGATCGCCGGTGATCATAACCGGCCTGATCCCTGCCTGCCGGCACAGTCTGACGGACTCTTTCGCCTCGGGACGCGCCGGATCTATCATACCTACGAGACCGAGAAACGTAAGACCACTCTCAATCTCAGCTGGATCGAGGGTCGCAGGAATTTTTTGGATTTCTTTGTAGGCGACGGCAAGAACTCGAAGCGCGCTGCTACCCATTTCCTCCGCGATCTCTCTACCCTTTTGAACATCTCCTGATGTGCATCTTGTGGAAACTGAATCTATTGCGCCTTTTACAATTACTACGTTTTTTCCATCGATGCCGTTAATAGTTGTCATCATTTTCCGTTCAGAATCGAACGGTATCTCGGCCAGTCTCGGATACTTCTTCTCTATCTCATCTTTTAGGATCCCATTTCTCATGGCTGCCAGCACTATAGAGGTCTCAGTCGGGTCACCGATGTGCTTCTCTTCTCCATCCTCAATAACGACTCTGCCGTCAGAACAAAGCGTAGCGTACAGCAAGAGGTCCTTTATGTCAGACGAGTTATCATCGCTGATCTCCTCAGTAACTGACGAAGAAGCCGAAAAGGCCTTGACCAGGGTCATTTTATTCTGTGTGAGAGTTCCCGTCTTATCTGAACAGATTACCGTAGCGCTTCCGAGAGTCTCCACGGCGGGCAGCTTCCGAATAATAGCGTTTCTCTTCACCATTCGTTGGACTCCAATGGCAAGCACAACGGTCACAATCGCCGGAAGCCCTTCCGGAATCGCTGAAACCGCGAGCGAAACAGAGATCATGAAGATCTCCATTATTGGAATACCTTCAATAAGCCCGACAAGAAAAATCACTCCACAGGCGATAAGAGCGGCGATGCCGAGATACTTCCCAAGAGCGGCCAGTCTATGTTGAAGAGGAGTCTGAGTGTCTTCTTCTCCTGAAAGCAGGCCTGCGATCTTTCCCATTTCTGTCTTCATTCCAGTCTCAACGACGACGACCTTCCCTCTTCCATAGCTGACGCCGCATCCCGAGAAAACCATGTTGTGTCTATCACCGATAGAGGCCTCTTCCTTAACGATTGCATCTGCCGATTTCTCGGAGGGGACCGATTCACCGGTCAGGGCAGACTCGTCGACCTTCAAACTCGCACTTTCAATGATTCTCGCGTCGGCAGGAACAAAATCACCGGCCTCAATTAGGATAATATCTCCCGGCACCAGTTTCGATGCTTGAATCAACTTCTGTTCTCCGTCACGGATTACCCTGGCGTTTGGCGAGGAAAGCTTTTTCAGGGCATCCAGAGCCTTCTCTGCCTTGCTCTCCTGTATTACACCGATAACAGCGTTCAAGATGACAATAAGCATTATCAGAACCGGCTCAAAGAACCCTTCCTTTTCGAAGATCGAGACAAGAAACGAAATCGCCGCGGCGGCAATCAGAATGATTATCATAACGTCCTTGAACTGCTCTACAAAGCGTTCAAGATTCGTCTTCTTTTTCTCCTCGCGGAGAATGTTTTCGCCGTATTTGCCCAGACGTTCTTCCGCTTCAGAAAAGCTAAGGCCTACTTCTGGATCGACTTCAAGTTGTTCGGTAACTGCTTTTATCTCAATGAAATGCCAAGTCATAGTATCCTCCACAATTTTCATTTATCTAACTATTCATTCCAGATGAGAATCGTCTAAAACTAGGAAGTCCCACCAGAAAGCTTCGTGAAAACTTCTCGCTGGCGAGCTCCGATCACGATTGACCAAGATTTCCTTTCCTCAAAGAAATCTCGGTCCCTTTTATCAGAGAAGAGAGAACAACTCGAAATGATTGTAAAAACGAATTGCGCAACTCTTCATCACTCATCAGACTCTTCTTTTTGAGGTCGTCGTAGTAAGCCGCAAAGGTTACAAGTGGAATTATCGAGAAGAAGAATTTGAAAAGCGTCATTTCTGACGAGTAGTTGAAGTCGCTATCTGCCTCGGAAATCGATTTGAAAATCTGGTTGTCCTCGGTATCTCTTGTGAGATCAAGCAATCTGAAGAGGTCGTCGTGGTGTTTGCTTTCTTTCAAGGATTCGAACATCAATATTCTCAGAATTAGCCTGTTCTCAATTAGATAATCGAGTACCCTGCTGTAATAGAAGAGCGACCTCTTCACGAAACGCGCAACCGAGTCTTCATCGATGAACTTCATCCTGTCATGCTCTATATCTAGCTCGCCATCTCTTATCATCTGGATAATACTTGCCTGAACGAAGTCCATCGCTATCGTCGTCGCGTCTTTTAGCAGAGAATCCACGATGTGGCTAAGAATCTCTTCCTTGCTATTGAAGTAATAGTATATGAGACCTTTGGTTACGCCCGCAGCTTCCGCTATCTCGCTTGCAGTTGTGGCGTGAAATCCCTTTTGAGAAAACAACGCAATCGATGATTTTATTATTCTTTCTCGAGCCTCGTTGACATCTGAGGATTTCAATTTCGACCTCCTGACTGACTGGTTAGTCAAAAAGATTATATACCGTTATTGCTGACTGTCAATAGATGGAAAAGTGGCTGGGAAAATTGATTGGAGAAAACGAGACTACCACTAAAAGAATGGGCCACCTCAGCTCTTAGAAATCTTATCATTATCCATAAGTCAGGGAGTCAAATGCCATAAATATGCTGATTCTTGCGCGAATTCGTATTTGGCTCCTGATGATCTTGATCTTAAGTGCTCCCTTGAGGGCTTATCATTACCCATAAGTTAAGGAGCTAAAAAGAAATCATATTATGCTTCTTCCCCCTTGGCAGTGTAACTGTATTTGGCGCCTGATGATCTTGATCTTAAGTCCTCCCTTGAAGGCGCTCATCATTACCCATTAGTTGGGGAGCCAAAAAGAAATCACATTATGCTCCTTCTCCTTTGGCAGTGTAACTGTATTTGGCTCCTGATGATCCTGATCTTGAATCCTCCCTTGAGGGAGGAGGGCCACGAAGTGCCGGAGGGTGTCTGTTTCAAAGAAGAACATGGAGAGTACGAGATGAGGAGAGAGTACGAGAAACAGGAGAGAGGGAGTTCTCGTCCTCTCGTGAGCGAAGCGAACGTCTCGAAAATGCCCTTTCTCTAGCTTCACGCTCCACTCTCCACCGATCTTAAGAGCACACACCCCACCGCAAGCGGTCCCCCCCGCTCGAGCGGGGATTTAAGATCAAGAGCAGAAGAGCGGTTCATCGTTGACACTGCGTGTCCAAGTTCTTGGTCAAAAACCGCGAGATGATGAGAGAGCAAGAGACGAACTTCATAGAAGATGATGTGGGTAATGATGAGCTGCTCGAGCGAGGATTTAAGATCAAGAGCAGAAGATTGGTTCATCAGACACTTCGTGTCCAGGTTATTAGCAAAGAGCCACGAGATGATGAGCTTTAGACACTAGTCATTCGATCGGTTAGTAGCTACTCGCTATCATCGCTGCAAAGGCCGTCCTGGTAAACCCTCCTTGAACCGGGACTGCGAGAAAATATCTCTTGAATCATCGAAACCGACAGGCAGATTCAGTACGCCATCGATCTCTGTTCCATCAACACTTTTCAGTGAAGTCTTCCTTTCTGGACTCTTGCCCTCTTGGGGCTATTGAGCTGAGATATCTGCTATCTTATTCCCATCGAGATGGAGCTTAGAAATCTCGGTTCTGTTGGCTGTAGAGGCAAACCGGCGATTCTCTGTGGAGTTACATTCGGTGCCGTCGCCAGCAGTTTCTTCTTCAAAAGCTCGATATAATTATCTTCGTTGAACAATCATACTGAACGGTCCAGTATTCAATTCGGCTCAGCAAAAAACCCTACTCTGCCCGGACAACGAGTTAAATGATGAGATCATGTTCAACTCCAAGTCGCTTTCTTTACAGATCAGAGAGATTCATAATTTTGAGCAAGCCGTTATCAATTCATGAATCGTCTCCGTCCGACACAACGCACGCAGCTTGCTTCGAATCAGAGGATAAGACACAACCTCTCGCATATGTCAACGAAAGTTCCTGGAGCTCTCTCAGAGCTTATGAGGAACACTTTGACCTTATCGAAGTCTTTCACATCGCTCTTCGGCAGCTGGAACCTTGAAGAATATCTGTTCATTGCGCGTACTAGCGATATACGAAGAATGTGAGCCTTTCATAGGTTCTTCATCTATGTACCGGCAGTCTAAACAGCTTTCTTTTCTTCATTCTCCCTGCTTCCCGGCAAGGCTGCAACGAGAACAAAACGTAATTCTTCTGACTCCATTTCAACTGGCCTATGTTCTTCTCTCTTTCTCCACCGGTTTTCTGAGAAATACAGGTCTATTTGAGCAGGATCCCAAGTAGCAAAACTAATAACGAAATAATCGTTCGAACGTTTATTACACTAATACTGGTCTAATAAATTAACTCAAAGGCTGCGACGGCTTTCGAAAGCATGTCCCCGCTCCAGCCCGCCTGTTTCAACGCACAGGCAACCCTTTTCCCGCCGGGCGAGATAAGGGACTGTTTTCAGAAGGAAGTGTAAGCTGCTCTTCGACCGTAAAGAGCTTCTCGCTCGAATCCTTTCGCTTTCTTCAAAAATATGAACTGCGTCGATAACCTGCACGAACTGGTTATGACAAGCAGTAGAATACTCGAATTCAAGTTTATCTTTTTGCGGATCGACCAGTTGCCACGATCTTTTGTGCAGTCTTCAACTTCTTCGGGCATCTCCCTAGAGTGAAAATGTTACTGTTTGTAATCGCTACGCGAGAACACAGTCGTTTAACCTTAATGAAAAAGACATCAGTCAGTTGGCCGTTTGATCTATAATTGATTTGTGAGCTGGGTTCAGATGCTCGCGAAGAAATCCGGAAATGAAATTGCGTATTAGTATCAACTAATATAGATCATTCAAATTAGATGAGGTGGGTAATGAAAAAGTTTTTCGTAATTCTAGCAATGTCGATTCTAGTGGGTGCTTTTGTAATGGCGCTGGACACTAACACAGACACGCAAACGATCACGATCACGATGAATGAAATTGCGCTTCTTGCGGTAACTGGTGAGGAGGCATCTACTGGGCCAACAACTGCTGACGCTCCAGGCGTGACGATCGCTGTAACTCAGCCAGAGTTAGCCGGTGCGGCCCCTGTTGTTTCTGTCGAACACGATCCCACATATCTCAGGTATACATCTTTGAGATTTGCGGGTCTCACGAGAAAGGTAACGACTGAGTTCAGCCCGATTCCGGCTGGTTTCTCAATATCTCTTGCTGCAGGCGCTACCGACGGTTCTGCTAAGGGAAACGTTGGAGCTGGCGGTACTACACTTGAGTTTGTAGGAACAACGCTTAGTGGTGATCTTGTCACTGCAATTGGCCCAGGTCTTGCTAGGACAGGAACTGAGGCAAACGCCGGCCATCCGCTGACCTACACTGCAGACATAACCGCGCTGAATGATCTAGGAAACGATCTGCTTGACGGTGATTTCTTGAATGCAGTAAACACAATTATTACGGTTATTTTCACACTGGTGGATGAGTCATAAAGTAAATGATCTTCCTTATCAGGACATACATTGCATTGAAGCAGCGCAAAGCGCTGCTTCTTTGTCTTGGCATTCTGATTCTTGCCGTTTCTCTTCAGGCCGTGACGCTTTCAGCAACGGGCAAGGTCACAACTGACGTAGCCTGGGAGCTTGTCTCGGCTTCACCGGAGTTAGCGGGAGACGGCCCTGCTTTCAGCTCGGGATCTCTTGTCAGCCCCGAGGATGCAACGATGATCGTTATCGAACGCCCTGAGATCGCAGGCGGTCAAGGGAAAGACAGAAAGTTCAGAGTCATGGCGACTCTCTCTTCCGGTGCTCAGATTTCTCTCAGGCTCTCGTCGGAGCCGATCCTTTGGAACCCCTCAAACAAAAGGGGTTCTGTTACGCTGCTCTACAACGGATATTTGACGCTTGCCACCCAAGGAGTCGCCAGCGATTTCCTGGATATCGTTTTTCATCCAGTAGGGGAAGTCATAACCTTCTATGTTCAATATCTATTGGACCCGGACGATGTGAGCTTCTTGGGTGACAGTGTAATTACCTTCACGGTTATAGATCTGGGCGAAATATAATACTGTTAGTGTTGTTAAAACGGAGCTGATAAACATGTCAAAGAAGTTCGTCCTGTTCCTCCTAATGCTTTCGGTGATCACGTTGAGGGCAGATGTTCTCATAATAAACGGTCTAACTCATATATTCGCTGCTTCCTCAGGCCAGGTGCTTTCGGGAAGAATCGAACTCCAAAACAACGCGAGCGAGCCGGCGATAGTTCGCTTCTACTTGACAGATTACTTCTTTCACCACACGGGTTCGACGGAATATCCCGAAGCCGGAAGCCTGCAACGATCAAATGCTAACTGGATCGAACTTCAGGCGCCGGAAGTAACAGTGCCCGGAAATTCGAACATGACCTACTCCTTCTCGGTTATTGTTCCATCAGACGAGAATCTTTCCGGCACTTACTGGGGAGTCATCATGGTCGAGCCCATTATCGCTTTCGCAGATGAAGAGCTGGAGGGAATTACAGTCAGAACTAAGACGCGCTACGCTGTCCAGGTCGTCACAAATTTCGGCGAACCTGAATCCAGAAGCATCGAGATTGTTGGAAGAAGTCTCTCGAATAACGACGGAGTCTACTCCTTGATCATGGATATCAAGAATACCTCTGACTGGTGGATGAGACCCGAGGTATCGGCCAGCATCTTCAATCAAGCGGGAGAAGTTGTCGGCGAATTCATGGGTAACACCCTGAGATTATATCCTCAGACCTCCGGCCGCTTCGTTGTACCCTTTGAAGGTCTTTCTCCAGGAGACTACAGAGTCCTTGCTCTTATAAGAGACGGTGAAGACGTATGGGGCGCTCAGTATTCAATGAAGATAGAGTGAGAGATGTTCAGTCTCGTATAAGAGCCTCCTTTCTTATATTTCTTCTGCTTTCACTTTCCGCGCTGCTAGGTGCAGTAGATTTTGAACTGGTTCTCTCGACTCCTCCTCCCGGAGAAGTCGTGCCAGGTCAGATAGTCACGATTGCTGTTCTTGTAACAAACAACACCCATGATGATCTAGACTTCGCTGAGGAGCTGTCGCTGCCGCCCGGCTGGCGAAACGTTTTTGGCGTATCAGCCTTTCAGGTGGGGGCCGACTCCTTCGAGATACGCCTTCTAAGCTTCCTCGTGCCCTCCACACCTCTAGCCGGAGAGTATGATGTACGCTATGAAGTCAAAGATAAGAGAGGCGAGTCGGCTGAGCTGAATTTCACTGTCAGAGTGGCCGCGAGCATGTCTTTAGCAATCCGGCTTGTTGAGGCTCCTTCTTATGTAACTGCTGGGGAAGAATACTCGGTCGTATTCTCGGTTGCCAATAACGGCAACGTTCCTGCCTATCTTGAGCTGGGAGCCATTGACAATATGTCATACACTCTAAGGCTAAGTATACAAAGACTTCAGCTCCAGCCTTCGGCTTCCGGCGAAGTGAAGGTCACCGTGAAAACTTCCGCTTTCCTCACAGAACAGCGAAATCACATTATCATTTTAACGGCGACAGGGGAGTCGGGAGAGGCAGGCCTCGTGTCGGGTCGATCTTCGGTGCTTCTTCTTCCTCCGGCCGATTCCCTGGCAAACAGATTCAGAGTACTGCCCACCAGGCTGTCGATCACTGCCGGTTATTCAGACGGCTTCTTGCTGAACGCGGCTTTGAAGATTGACGGCTTTCTGAATGACGCGAAAACCAGAAGCATAAGTCTGAACGGCTCTCTGCCGATAATTGGCAAAGATGAAGACAACAGATTTTCATTAGATCTACGTTACAGAGGGGAATTGCTTGAAGTCGGATACGGAGTTCTCGGCAGAGCGGGCCTGGCCTCGGTGAATCTTGGAACGTCAGCAAGGGGCTTCGATCTCAATCTAAGTCTTGACTCTCTTAGAATGGGCGCAATACTCTCGGAAGACCTGTCCATTTTGGGGCTCTTCGCAGACTGGAATCTCCTGGAAAATCTATCGGCAGGGGTTGCTGTTGACGGAAGCTTCGGCTCGTCGAATATAATTCATTCATCTCTGGCAATAGAGTCCGGTCTGGAACCGGTCTCGACAAGCTCCCTTCTAAGAGTCTCCTTCCTAGATGGGAAGTACGACGGGCTGAAGCTGGGATATGTGTTTTCCAGCCGCCTCGGCTACTTTCAGCTGAGATCGGCCGCAGATTACTCGAAGAAGATCAGCGGACAGCCCGGAAGCGAAGCGCTCAAACTCGATGCCGCTGTCGTATGGCAGGAACCTGATTCCTACAGGATCTCTTTCGAGGGAACGGTCCAGCGCGATAATCCCTTCGATCTCGCTCTGCAGGGGTTGTTGAACAGCTATTCTCTTCGCGGCAGGTTTGACTTTCCAACCTTTTCCGGACTGAGGATAAGCATGGGGGGTTACTACAATTCAAGCGGCAGCAGGAGCCTGACAACTCCGGCCGCCACCCTGGGCGGAAATCTGGCAGCCTCATACTATCCAGGGAGTTTCAGCCTATTTGGCTCTCTTTCCGCTCAGCTTAGTCGGATTGAGAACGTTGATAAGAAAACCATTCAGCTTGATGTCTACGGATCTTACAGATTATCGGGAAACGCCTATCTAAACGCGAGGCTTACCCTCAAAGACTACGTCAAGGAAAGATTCGAGACCACGGCTGCATTAGTCGGCACTCTTCTGATGGAAGATGGATACAGATTCGACGGATCACTGACATATGTGATGAACAACTTTGATCCTGTGAAGCTCACGGCCAGAATATCCTTTTCGAAGATCCTTCAAAACGGCGGTTCGATTAACGCTTCGGCCAGTATCGCAATGACGGATAAGACAAACTGGATTCCTTCAGGGGCTTTCACTGCAGGTTATTCCTTCCCCTTTTCAATCCCATTTTGGCCAAGAAGAGACCTGGGTTCGCTTTCAGGGAAGATCGTAATCTCTTCAGAGGGAAACGAAATACCTTTAGAGGGAGCTGTTCTAAAACTCAACAACCTCGTAGCAATAACTGGCGAAGACGGGAGATTCATGTTTAGCGGGCTGAAGCCCGGCACTTATTTCTTTGACATTGACAATGACTCTCTTCAGAGAGGCTTGATAAGCAGCGATAGGCTGCCGATTGAGATAACAATCTCGGCAAATGAAGAAAAGGATCTTTCAATAACACTGGTCCAATCGGCGGCTCTTAGGGTTAGGGTAAGGAACATGGAACAGACTCCCCTCTCCATCAGAGGCGTGAATCTCGTACTGGAAAGTGAAGATGAGAGATTCAGACTTGTAACCAGAGACAATGGGGAGATTTCGGTTCCAAATCTAAGGCCCGGCAAATGGCTACTGCGCCTTGAGGCCGGAACACTTCCCAAAGGATTTGTGGCAGACAGGGATTCTGTCGAGCTGGAGTTGAAGCCCGGCGACATAATAGAAGTAACTCTTGAAATAAGAAAGAAGAGCGAGGAAATAATCTTTATTGATTCGGGAGTTCTCGATTAACCTTCTGTAAGAGTGAATAAGACTTCCAGATTTACCACACCATCTACTAGCATTTCCGCGGAGAACATGTTGATATCATAAACCACCATTGCACCATCTGCATCTTCAGTACCGGTCCATCCGCTGCCAATACCTTCAACCACAGGTTGAGGGTCAGCCGTGAGCAAGACTCTTCCACTGGAAACTCCAACCCTTCCCCTTCCACTATCGGGCGCACTGACCGTAATACCAATCTCGAGCACTTCCAGCAACGAGAAGTCGGAGAGCGAAGCGGTAATCTTTCTCAAACTCCCAGCTTCCGTAAGAGAAGTGTACTTCAAGTGGCCACCTTCAATGTTCTGGAGAAAGATTGCTGACCCGGGTACGATCATCTCCTGGGGGATCTCAAAAGAGACTGATGAGTTCGAGACGTCTAGCAAAGCCACAGATTCAACGATGATTCTCAGTTCCTGAGAAGCAGTGTTTTGTGCACTGAAGACTATCATCACGAGGCAGGTGACGAACACTGCCGATAGTAGCGTCTTTCTCATTAGTCTCACCTCCAAAACATTATCTCTTTAATCAATCTTATCATAATCAATGGATTAATTATACTTAATGACTTAATCTTAATACTTAATCATTTGCCCTACTACTAATCAGCATCTGCCTTCTTCATTTCAGGCATCCTCCGGGTCTTTGTCCGAAGAGTTTACACCCTCTTCTGGATTCTCGATTTGCGCTGTTTGAGGACAGTCGAGGCTCTTGGCTATTGAGACTCCTGCCTACGTTCAGGTAATCAATATCGAGACTTCCACCGCACACTGGAAATAGGGCGAATACAGATGAAGAGATTTCCTTGGTTTGGTGTTTGACAATGCTCTAATTTCAGAGCAATTATCGAAAGTTTGGGGTTTCGGTATATCTAATTCCATAGGAGATCTTTCACATCCTCGACAGTTTCTTCATTTGTTTTCAGGCGTCTTTTTTGTTGACTTGTCTTTCTTATCAGATGAGTTGAGCGCAAAACTTGGTTTGAACGAGAGGAGAATGAATTGATGTTTTGCGTGAAGGGTGCAAGACTTGGTTCTGATCGTTCTTCCAGGTCAGATTTCATCGAGACAATGATTATCAATGAAATAGGACTCGCTGGTGGAGCGCCATGCAGTTGAAGATAAGCAGATTCCTGAGACGGTGGGTTTCTTCCAGACATTTTAGGTTAGATTTGCGAACATCTCAAGAGACTCGATGCTTCGGGATTTCCCCGAGGTCTGAAAGATGATGAAATGATTTCGGAGGCTGGAATACCTGCCGCATTTGACGATCTGTTTTCGCAAAGTCTTCCTTAGAATCGATTTCAGACCTGTTCTCACAATATCAAAAAGGGTATATCATTAGACGTGTATTCGGGAAACGCCATATAATTCAGAAGGAATTTCGCTCTGCTGGAGTCATAAGAAGAGATTCTTGAGACTGCAAAAGAGTCTCTTGTCCGCATGAAGCGACTCTAGACAAAGACAGTTGCCGTTGTCGGGCAGTTTACGAAGCGGAGAGTCGGCTCGCCACACATTTGATTTTACGATAAGCGTATTCGGAACTCACCATGTACATTACGGCGCGACCAGTATTCGATGCGAGTCAACGAGAACCCTTTCGTGCTTCTTGTAAGTTTCGCTAGCGTACAGTCGCATTAAGAACAGCGCTTTTGCCCTCTAGTAGTCCTGATTGGACGCGACTGGTCGCACCTCTGTTTCGTCGTTGAGGGTGAATTACATACTGGTGGGGAACGGCATCGAAATGTGTGAAAACAATTGATCAAGAGTCCTCATCGATCAAGTATGAGAGAAAGTGAGTCATCTCGGAGCTTACTAGACTCAATTCGGGATTGAAGAGCAAGCTGTGATAAGCCTGGACTTTCAGGATTTCGAAAGCAGTTGGATAGTCGACACATAGGAGGAAAATGTGAGAAACATAGCCATAGTCGGTGCGGGTATTGCAGGTTTGACAGCAGGGATTTACGCTCTCCAAAGCGGATTCGACGTCACTATTTACGAGAGCCACACTATTCCGGGCGGAGCTTCGACAAGCTGGAAAAGGAAGGGGTATCTATTCGAAGGTGGAATGCATTGGCTCACCGGCTCATCCCCGGATATACCTCTTAACAGACTCTGGCGGGAAGTTGGCGCTATAGACGATAGCGTCGCAGTACACTATCGCGATGTGTTTCTCACATTCGAATACGAGGGACAGCACGCCTTTACCGTGATGTGGAGAGACTCCACAATCATCTTATCGAGCTTTCACCTGAGGATGGAAGAGAAATCAGCAAACTATGCTGCGATTTGAAGAGATTCGCAAAGCTCAATATGCCGGTGACCGACATCAAGGGATTGAAGACTAAGAAGAAGTCATTCATGTCCCTGGGTACGATCTTGAGGATGCTGCCAGCATTACCCAAAATGCCCTACTATGCAAGACAGTCGGCTAAAGAATATGGCATGAGATACAAGAGCGAACTACTACAGCGCCTGTTCGAGAACATCATAGGCCCCGATTACAGTGCTACTGCCCTGGTTTTCACCTTCGCGACTCTGGCCTCCGGCGACGGCGGCTATCCTGAAGGTGGCTCCCTCAGTATGGCTTTGCGTATGGCAAAGAAATTCGATATTCTGGGCGGCAAGATTCGCTACGGAATGCGGGTAAACACAGTTTCGGTGAGAAACGGCATCGCCGACGGTGTTGTCGTGGATGGTGAACTCCTTCAATCGGAGGCCGTGATTGTCACCAGGGACACTCTCTCAGCAATCGACGATTTATTCGATTTCCCCATTAGAGAACCATGGACAGAAAGGATGCGCAAAGTCACAAAACCTTTGCTTAACACATTCATTTGTCTCGGCATTGAGGTCGACCTGGAAGGGCTGCCGGAGAAAATGGGTTTTGTGCCTATGAGGCCACTTATGTGCGGTGGGAAGGAGGAACAAGTTATTAAGATCTGCAATTACGCCGGCTACGAGGGATACGCGCCCAAAGGCTGTACGGCAGTCACCTCGGCAATTATTGGAGATACTTATGATTACTCGAAAGCCCGAAAGGAAGACGGCACGTACGAGATTGAAAAAGAAAAGCTGGCAAAGGACTTCATTAAGATATTATCTGAGAAGTTACCCCAGACCGCCGAGAAGACTGCCGTTTGGGATGTGGCAACACCACTAACCTATGAGAGGTATCTGGGATCATTCAAAGGATCCTGGATGACTGTAGCAACCAAGGAGTATAAGATGGAATACTATCCTTCGAAGCCTGAAAACATCCGGAATCTGTACTTTGCTGGCCAGCGACTCAGAGCACCCGGCGGGCTTCCGGTTGCCCTGGATTCCGGAAGAAGAGCTGTTCAGTTCCTGTGCAAGGATTTCGGCATGGTCTTTGGGCAAAGTGAAAAGCCGCCGGCATGAGGAGCAATCCTAGGATTAGTTTCGCAGAAACTGTGATTTAAAGACTGAGTGCGTTTCTTGCTGCGGAGAACAAGGGAATTCAACGCCCGGATAAAGTATTTTCATTCAGGAACACTCTAAGACTCAAGAACAGCCTTTTAATCAGCTCCGCCAGTGGACAGGAGTGTTTCCTTGATCGTCAGTCTCCCGATTCTCGATTGATCAGTTTTCCAAGACTCTCTCTTGTGTCTTCGTTAGACATAGGGAACTTCTGAACCGGCAGTTGTAATGACAGTAATCGCGACGTTTTTTTCGTTCAAGGGAGTTAACGCCACTGACAAGCCGGTCCTTGTGTGAATTCGTATTTTGCTCCTGATCATCCTGATCTTAAGTCCTCTCTTGAGGGAGGAGGTCCGCGAAGTGGCGGAGGGTGTCTGTTTCAAAGAAGAGCATCGAGAGTACGAGATGAGGAGAGAGTACGAGAAACAGGAGAGAGGGAGTTCTCGTCCTCTCGTGAGCGAAGCGAACGTCTCGAAAATGCCCTTTCTCTAGCTTCACGCTCCACCGATCTTAAGAGCACACACCCCGTCGACGATGAAGCCGTCGACACCCCTCTCGAGAGGGGATTTAAGATCAAGAGCAGAAGATTGGTTCATCCGACACTTCGTGTCCGGGTTCTTAGTCAAAAACCGCGAGATGATGAGAGAGCAAGAGACGGACGAGCTTCATAGAAGATGATGTGGGTAATGATTGGAATAGAAAGGGGCACTATCTGAATGTGGCAGAGATTCGAATCTCATAATGCCCTTGGAATGAATTCAACGCTATCTTCGACTCTGAAAGGACTCAAGCCAAATAGATTCTTTCAAAGTTCTACTGGTTCTGCATAGAGCTCAAAGGTCAAGACCAAGATTGTAGACCTTTACAAGAGCCTCCGCTCTTTCATCTTCACTCAATTCGCTGCACATTCCAAAGCTCGCAACAAACTCCATAGAAACGAAGTCACAGATCTCTCTCATGCTCTTTTCGACAATCTCGGCTCCAGAATTAGGATCCTCACCACCGTAAGTCATGAGAAGAACAAACTTCTTTCCTTTGAAGGCCTTTTCGTAGTCGAGCGCGTACAATCTGTCGAGGAAAGTCTTCAACTGAGCACTCATGTTCCACCAGTAAATAGGCGTAGAGAAGATAATCACATTGGCGGCAACGACTTCACCATAAAGATCAAGCATGTCATCTTCAATTACGCAGGATTCGCCATCATTCTTGCATTTGTCGCAACCCGCACACGGTTCGATCTTTTTACCATGAAGAAAGACGGATTTCAGTTCCAGCTTATCATGTCCATCTCTAATTCCCTTCATGAAATTATCCAGGACAAGCATAGTATTGCCCTTCAATCTTGGACTGCCCATAACAGAGAATACTCTCATAAGCGGATCACATCCTCTTAGTAATTTTCATATCAGAAAAATCCTTCACCCGGAAGAGCTCATTCTTCTCTGCGAACTCCTATTATTGTAGGAAGCAAGAGCACTGAGGAACAACATCATTGAACAATTAGAAGTACAGATCAAATCCCAGGAGCACCGGCAGCGGCCAGAAGAACAACGAGTAATTCATTCTGTCTGTCATTTTGGTGACATCGATAATGCTCAGAGCCGGTGATATTTGAGGCTTTGCAAGCTTCAGTGTCGAGAAAGAGAAGGTAGATGAACCTCTTAGGCCCACGGCAATCATGAATCTTCTGCCAAAAAGATTGAAAGAAAGATTTTCGATTCCAGAAAAGAGTCTTCCGCTGATGCCTGCCTCAAAACTGTGATGAACGTTGTCATAGCTGTAGGAAACTGTGGGACCGGCATACAACATAACTTGAGTAAAATCTATCGGGCCAATACTCCAGGGATTCGTTATCTTGAAACCGAAGTGATAATATCCCCTTGCCGAGTAGGTTTGAAGGATGAAGGGAAAGTATGCGATTGAAGCTCCGATATTGTTTGAGTTGAAAGTGTATCCATACGCAGAAACAGAAAGAACCACAACCATCAATACTACAAGCAGTAATTTCTTCATCATTTCCACCTCCCGATTGAAGTATATCATCTCGATCTTCTCGAAAAGAATCTTCAGAAAGGACCTTACGGCTATTCTCACCGGCAGGTGTTCTCTTTTCTGTCAGAAAGGACTGTTCTCCGTATAACCTTTGAAAGGCAAATATCGATCGAGGCTAGGTCCTTGCTAAGAAAACTTGACTCAACTAACATTGAAGTGTAAAATCCTATATGTACGTACATTCTAACTGGGGGCGATTGCCATCACTCCGAAGTACACTCTCATTGAACGTTACTTACTCGAAGAACTCAAGTCCGGGAAATATTCCGTCGGGGATAAACTCCCCACAGAGAAGGAATTGATGAACAAGTTTAGTGCCAGCAGAGAGACAGTCCGAAAAGCTTTGGATCGGCTCTCTTTCGAAGCGGCTATCGTAAGAAGACCGGGCCTTGGAACCTTCGTCAGTTATGGACACGACAACCACCTTGTCGGCATTCTTGTGCAACAGATAACCAGCTACATATTCCCTTATATTGTTCTCGGAGCTGAAGACCATCTCTTCCGGAACGAATACAAGATGTTGTTAGGTAATTCGGCTGAAGATCCAGTGAAGGAGAGGCAGATTCTTTCAGAGTGGATCGAATCAGGAGTGAAGGGCTTGATAATCGACCCAGTCTACAGCGCGACTAAGAGGTCAAACAAGGATCTCGTAAAGTCGATGGCCAAATCTGGAGTGAAGATCGTTCTCGTCCACAGTGACTGGAATATTGATAACGTAAGCTGCAATGTCCTCGATGACGCCTATGGAGGAGAAAAGGCATCGGAAATCTTCTTTGAATACGGTCACCAGAGAGTTGCTGTAATCTACAAGTCAACACATCTGCCTGGTGTCATAAGGGCTAAGAGTTTCGTCGACCGTTGCAAGCAGCTTGGGTTCACAAAGATTTACGAGAAGTCCTTCAACGTCTCGGAATTCACTGGAGCGCCTATGCAGATAGCTCACGAACTCATGTCTCTCCCCGCTCAGCTGCGTCCGACAGCAGTATTCTGCTACAATGACGCGACCGCTCTTCAGCTTCAGTTAGTAGCCAAAAGACTGGCCTTGAATATACCCGAAGATATCTCCGTAATCGGATTCGATGACGGACCAATCGGGGATTTCAGAGAAGTCCTCACCACCTTTGCCCACCCTAAAGAAGAGGTAGGAAGGAAATCAGTCGAGATTCTTCTAGATATGCTAAATGGCTCCAATACTCACAGAGTTGTTCACAAACCAGAATTGATAGAGAGGAGCTCCGTAGCAAGAGTGAAGGAGTATCCCCAGTGAGATGTGAGAGTCCAAGGCAAGGTGTTCGCGAGCAGAAGCGTGGTAGCAGGTGGCAGATTGGGGGTAGGAAAGAGCGGATAATACGCAAGGCTGCCTTCGGCATGAAGTGAGGCTCGCTGGCGCGAGGAAGTGATGCTGCTGCGCAGGAAGTGATGTGCCGAGAATCATCGGCGGAAGTGAGAGTATGCCACCTTCGGTGGGACGCATTGCACTGAAAAGCTCTCAGTGGACGCAAGGCTGGCGAAGACCACGCCAGGTCGCAATGCCCGGAGATTCATCCGGGGACGCAAGGCCCGCTCCGCGGGGATGAGAACCACTTCAAATTCAGACGCGGTTCTGTCTCTTTTTTTGTGTAAACCCCTTTTTTGTAATGGGTTTAAGAATCAGCTTATGTACTTAGCTAATCTTTCATACTTTATCACAAGTTGAGTTAGGATCTTTGACCATTCAAGGGTTCTTACTGTCCATTTCTTTGTTATATTTATTATTGCTAGATAAGCCATCTTTAAGAGAGAAGTATCCGTAGGAAAGACTCCCTTATTCTTCGTTACCTTCCTCAGTTGTCTATTAACTGATTCAATGGGATTAGTTGTATAAACCAATCTTCTCAGTTCCTCTGGATATTGAAAAAAGGTTGAGAGAGATTCCCAGTTTTCCTTCCAGCTTTTTATTGACAAGTGGTATTTGTCACCCCACTTCTCTTCTAATGCAAGCAATGCATTCCATCCTGCCTCTCTTGTTGGTGCCTGATAAACTGTCTTTAGATCGCGTGCGAGAGGTCTACGATCCCTCCAGGTTACATATCTCATGGTGTTTCTTATCTGGTGAACTATGCACTTCTGAACCTCTGAGAATGGATATACAGCCTCTATGGCTTCTTCCATTCCGCTTAATGCATCTATTGAGAAGATTGCTACGTCTTCAACCCCA
>NZ_JPGZ01000063.1:0-5807 GCF_003351125.1 Mesotoga sp. Brook.08.YT.4.2.5.2. | reverse complement strand
CTCATATTTATGATTTGTGTTGATGCCTTCTGATATGATATGATTCGATTATGGAGGGGGGATCATCTAGATGGAAGAATATATCTATACGAAGAAAGAAGCGGCGGCTGTCCTGGGGATCAGTTTACCTACTCTGGATCGTCTCCTGAGAGATGGAAAGATTCGGAAGGTCAAAGTATCAGCAAAGAGAGTGGGAATCACCAGCGGCGATTTACAGGCCTATATTGACGGTTTGAAGGCGAAGGCAGGGGAGATAATGGAAGGATTACTGACAATGCAAGAGAAGAACGAGAGAGCAGCTAGCACTAAGAAATCGTTAGAATTTACGAGGAAGATAGCAAAATATGAACTACTCGAAGATGGAACCGTTGCGCTCCTGGATAAAGAGGGAAATCGCATCGGGAGACTTATCAAGGAATGATAACGTCTATTGTGGAACGATGAGGAACGATTAGAGACGTTGCACTTGTCGAACCGTGTCGAATCATGTGCAAGCGTGTTGAATCGAATTTTTATGTAGAAATCCCTGAAATGCGCATCAGAATTGAGTTGTGTTTGGTTTTTTGCTCTGAGTGATGGTATAATCGAAGAGAAAAAAAGAGGGGCTGGTAACGTTGTCCAGACGGCCGCCCCTCCTGGTAGTTACAAATGTGTGTATCAAGAGTATAACATGATTGCTTGATAGCATACATTACAGAATAGAGAGAAGAATGGCCGTCTGGCGGGATTAAACCCGATTACAGGCGGCCATTTTTCATTATTGCAATAAATCGAGAGGAGATGAATGGATTGAGCATTAGAGAGCTGGCGAGAGATTACCGCATGAGACCGAACCACGTGTATCACGTCTTGTATGAGCTGGAAGCAAGACGTGAGATAACACCGAAACGGTCCGGAAAATTCTTGCAGTTAACCTCTTCTGAGCTTCTGGCGATCGAGAAGGAGCTTCAACGAAGAGGACACATGAAAGGAGATTGACACATGGAGAGAAATCACCCTTTATTTGCGGTCCTGGGGCGTGTAGGAATCAGCAAAACAGATTTGCAGGCAATGACATCAAGGAAGGCTGTTATTTCTATTCTAGGCGATCCTGACGCTGAAATGGACGAAAAGATCGAGAGCTGGTTAAAGAGTGTTGGTGTAAATCTCGAAGGATTCAAGGAGCAATTGGCTACATTCTGGAAATGGACGAAACAAGGGAATGATCGCACTACTAAAGGAGGCACCCTATGACGAAGCAAAAGAAAAGCCCTGATGCGACAGGGCCGACTACTAATCTCACAGACACTACTATTATACCAGAATACGAGAGCCAAACCAACCTGTTAGAGCGGCAATTGTTATGGGCCTTACTTTATGATGATGCCTTCAAGACTGTATTTCCTGAGTTATTCCGGTCCGACTTCCAGAGAAAAGAAATCTATGACTTCCTAGCGAACCACTACCGGAAGGGAACGGACACAGCCGATATTACCGCTGACTTCTGGAAGCACTACCCGGTATTAGCAAATCAGATGGAAGAAGAAGCACGGAACGGACACATTGAGTCACTACCCCATTATCACGGTTTACTCGAAGAGGTCCGGAAGGAGAGCGAAGAACGACTAAGGCAAAGGATTGCTAATTTCCGGGATCCTGGCGATGCGATCAAAGAAGTGGAAAGATTCAATACGAACCGACACAGCATTAAGAAGGCTAAAGCGAAGTACATATCAGCATTAGACCTTATACAGAAGGAATTTGAACCGATACGCTGGACCGTTCCGGGTCTGATACCCGAAGGCCTCATCATTCTAGCAGGGAAACCGAAGGTCGGGAAATCATGGCTAGCATTGCATCTGTGTCATTCCGTGGCGTTTCCTAAAGGCGGTTATGCTCTAGGGAAGATAGAGGTAGAACCCGGCAAGGCGGTTTACTACGGCCTCGAAGATTCAGAGAGAAGGCTAAAGGATCGTCTGGCAATGATCTCATGCGATTTACCTCTTCCTGAGAACCTCTTCATATCGAACAAGTTAGAAAGGCTAGACGCTGGCGGTCTCGAAGAGATAGAGTCATTCCTTGAAGATAACCCGGAAACGAGGCTGATAGTAATAGACACGCTTGCAAGAGTAAAACCGAAGAGAGGCCGGAATAATGACGCTTACGAGACGGACACGGAGATTATGGGCGGCCTTCAAAACCTAGCTATGAGACATAGCGTAACGGTCCTGGTAGTACACCATATGCGAAAGAATGTGAAAGATGCTGATGATGTTTTCGATGGAGTGCTAGGAAGCACAGGCCTCACAGGCACAGCGGACGCAACGATACTGGCACAACGAGGACGGCAAACACAGGAAATTGTTATCAACATTACAGGTCGAGACGTGGAAGAACAACGGCTATCGGTAAAATTCGACCTCACGAACCGTGTACCGTTCCATCTGCTAGGAGACACGGAAACGGTCCATATGAGCGAAACACGTAAGGAAATCATCAAGTATCTGGAAGAACACGGAGCTACTACCCCTAAGGATCTAGCGTCCGCTCTAGGAAAGAATCACAGCACTACAAAGAACATATTATGGGCAATGGTAAAGGAAGGATTGATAAGTAATGAGAATGGTAAATACAAAAATAGATAGACTTCATAGACTTGATAGACCCGATAGACTCAATAGACTTGATAGACCCGATAGCTTTTCGGTCTATGGGTCTATGGCGAGTCTATGGCGAGTCTATTTAGATAGACCGGGGGAATCGTTTATAGGAGTGCTTTCTAGCGGTCGAGTCTATGGAGTCTATCAAGTCTATGGGTTTGTTCAGAATGAACAATTTAGAGGAATTTCGAGAAATTGAGTCTATGGGCCGGGTCTATCTAGAGTCTATGAGAGTCTATGGAGATATAAAGAACATAAACCCCGAAAAACAGCGCAAAGTCTTTCATAGTAAGGCGTTGAGCGGGAACCCGGGGGGATACAAGGAGTGATGACATGACGAACATAACTATTGGCGGTCTTTTGAAGAAGATTCAAGCTGAGATCACGGCAATTCAAAAGCTGGACCCTAAGACGATGGAGCCTCAGCTTTTCAAGTGCTACATGGATAAGGCCCGGGTAATGGGCTATCTCTGCGCCACGGCTGGACAATTGATAGAGAAGCACGACCTTGAAAAGAGGCTAGAAAAGATTGAAGAAGAGCTGGAGGAACTGAACGAAAGGAGAGCGGTTGCATGAAGAACTTGCGAAGGATTGAAAACCTTCTGGATAAGATCAAACCCCTGGACCCTCCATCGAGGTTTGAAAAGCGTTCAGATGGATTCTACGGCTTAAAACATGGAGAGTGGAAGAAATACACCCTCGAGGAATTAACCACCCTCAAGGATACCGTCAAGGCCCGATATGAGCAATCCTTAAAGAGATTCGATCCGATGGAGATTGACGTGAGAGTCATTGATGACGACACGGACCCGGAAGGGCCGGAACCTCTCCATAAGTGGCCTGATGGTTGGACCCTCGAAGAGAACGGAATCAGCAACGCAATAACGATTAACATCGTGAAGGAGTGATAAGTATGATTGAAAAATTGCAGGAACTGGCAGCAAGGCTAGACGGTTATAAAGAGAAGATTGACCGCATGAAAAAGAACGGAATGTTCACGGATAAGGCTATTGATGAGTACAAGAAGAAGGTTTACAACGAGATTGTATCTGAGAAAGAGGCGATCCTTGACGAGAGAATCACGCAACTTGATGGACTCCTGGCTAATGCCCGGGAAGAATTCAAACCGCCTTCGACCTCACCAGAAGCCGAACTATTGAAGTTGACTAAATTGACAAACAAGATTAAGGCAATGCCGACTGACTCATTAGTTGAACTGGCGAAGCATTGGATCACTGATAGTAAGAACGAGCTTATTGATGGAGAGCCGATCACTCAAGAGCTGATAGATACTTACGTGTCCGAATTGAGAAGCCGAAACGAGAGTATTGCAGATGCTCTCTTCAACCACGCATATCAAGTGGTAGGAGTGGCGGAACCCTGGAAGCATGATAAAGACTACGGAAGGATTGAGAGTCAAAAGCAGGCACTCGAAGGCCTTAAAGCGCAGAAGGATATTATCGCTATCACCGATGGAAGCAACCTAAAAGCCGTTGAAGTGGCAGGACTGGCAAGGGGCCTGACTAGCGATGCTTTCAATAGTATTTCAAGGAACATCAGAGTTGAACTGGCGGTACCACCGGAAGATTAGGCCTCACTTCTTCACATAGATGCTCTTCGTGTTTGACCTCCAACCCCTCAGTGAAAAGAACTGGGGGGCTTCTTTATCCATAACAAAAGCAGAACATTTATAGAACATTCCACATACAAAACCACAAAATCCCACAAATAATTAAGCCTCTTCAAGAGCGGTTAAAATGAGTATAATGCGCTTCAATAGCGAGAAAAACAGGCCTCAATAAATCGATTCTAAGCGACTTTACCAATGGGTATAGTATGATTACCTTGTTAGAATCAAGAAAATGCAACACAGGGCGATATAACGAGAGCTGTTATCAGCTTAAATAGACGATTATAGAGAATCGAGGCGATTTGATGAAGGGCGATGAATCTAAGGCAATTGGAAGCGTTGAAACCGATTTGAGGATCATCAAGAAGAACCTGGACCGACTCAATAGGAGATTGAAACCGGACAATGAGAAGAGCCTTATTCCGGAGATCGCTTTCACGTTATCAACCGCCTCGAAGATCCTTGATGATGCTATCGCTACCCTGGACCAACTGGCGAACCAATTTGATCGTTGATAGCGGCAAAGGCGAAAGAAAAGCAATGCGGCGGGCAAGGGGGTATTTTGCTTCCGCAGAATTCTGCTAAAGCAATTGAAACCCGCAAAGAATTATCAAAACTTGCTGGAGTCTCACTTCTTGAACACAGAACCAAAGGCGGCCTTCAAGTGATACCAGAAGCCGGATCGTTCGGGTAAGGCCTTCTGTTTTGATAATTCGACCTGGAGAAGATCAGAGAGAGACCGAACCTCTTTACTGAGATCATTGATCTGCTTCTGAAGCACGGCAACTTCTGAATCATCGCTAACCTGGTAAGGAGCTTCCTTAATCTTCTCGAGTGCTTCTTTCAGGGGAACCCCTTTACTCGAGAGAGAAGCTAAACGCTTCACGTACCGGACCGCCTGACCTTCAAACACACGTGAACCCTCTTCAATACTAGACTTCAATAATTCGGCCTCTTCTAATAACACTAAGTATTTTCTAGTAGTAGAATAAGCTAAACCCGATTCGTGGCTTATTTCCTTGATATTCAACCTGAACACCCCTATAAGCAGTAATATATTAAAAGCCTCATAAAATTAGATATAACACGCTATAACATATCAGAACATGATACTAACTAAACGTGTTAAGTCTCTTCTGGAGACGAATAATATACTATCACTCAAATATACGTAAAACCTAGAGAAATCAGACCGCTTAAAATGGCCTGTATTGCATTTTCTTTTAGCACCCTATATGTTTATACCCCTAATATCTTAATCTTTCATTGTAGGCTATTCTGTGAAGAGTTAGATGATTCACCCGGGAAGAGATACGAGAGCTGAGACCTTTAGAGTTATCGAGTCGAGGCCTCCATAACACGGAAGAGATTATTTTATATGAGTGAATGTTACGGTCATTTCAGCACTAAATAGCGGTAATCATTTATTAGAAAGGCTTTCAGTCAAAATAGATTATGTTACAGTGCTAAAATAGGCAATTCTATAAACGGCTTATATAGCGATATAGCGACATTATATTATGGCTCATATTTATGAT
>NZ_JPGZ01000022.1:0-13130 GCF_003351125.1 Mesotoga sp. Brook.08.YT.4.2.5.2. | reverse complement strand
AACTACTACGGACACTTTCGCAAATTTGAAATGTATACAGTACTGAGTCGGCTAAACAAAGCCTTAGTTCAGTGGGTAAGAAACAAGTACAAGAAAAGGAGAGGTCGTACAAAAGCGGGTAAATGGCTAGAAGCTCTTGCTCGCAGAGAGCCTCATCTATTTGTACACTGGACAATGGGGATATTCTATTCGGCTGGATAATGGGAGCCGGATGAATCGAGAGGTTCAAGTCCGGTTCTGAGAGAGCCTGGGGGTGAAATCCCCCTGGGCTACTCACCAGCATTGTCAGGATGACGTGAAGGAGTGTCATCCCTTGAGGCTGACCTGATGAGCGCCTCTTCGGTCATCCCGTGATGCACCTGCACGGGATCTCGCCCTGAAGAGCCGCTGCACGCTTAAGAACGAGGACCCGCTGATCGCTGACGAAGACAACGTTGTCCGTCAACGGTCCGCCGTCCACCGAGAAGAGCGCGTTTCAAGAGACTTATAAAGTTTATCGGGTTTTGCTCTTACAACTTGCAACTGTTTCAAAGATCTAGATCCTGGCCAGTAGCACGAGGATGACGTGAAGGAGTGCCAACACGCATAGCCTTCCCTGGAACCCACTCACTTAGTCATCCCGTAGTGGTTCTGTACGGGATCTCACCCTCACCATACCCTAGACCCGGTCCTACCCCTAGGAGACGAAGAACCTGGACGCGCAGCGTCGGAACGAAAAACTTGGGCGCAACGCGCCGGAACCGCTCTTTCGCTCTTGATAAAATGGAGTCCCTATTTTCAATGGTAGTCTGACAGTCATGCACATAAACGATACAATTGTATGCGCAAATGATATTTGTTCTCTTGTGAGAGGTGATACATGTCTTATGCTGAACAGATTCTAGACATCGCACGTAAAAACAACGGTATAGTCACATCGAGGCAAGTCACAACAGCGGGGATAAATCGTCATTATTTGAGAGTCTTGGTAGACAAAGGTTTTCTCGAAAGATCGGAACGAGGCGTTTACATTATTCCCACATTCCTTGACGACGAGATGTTCAATCTTCAAAACCGGTATAGGAGGGGGATATTTTCTCATGGAACGGCTCTATTCTTGCTTTATTTGACAGATCGAACTCCGATCAAGTATTCAATGACATTTCCGATCGGCTATAATACCTCAAATCTAAAAACAGAAAATGTTGAATACTACCGTGTTATAGACGGGTTGTACGAACTTGGTATAACCACGAAAAGAACTCCTATTGGCAACGAGGTAAGGGTCTACAACGCAGAGAGAACACTGTGCGATATTCTAAAAGGGCGTAGTCATACAGATATCCAGATCATAAGCGAAGCGTTCAAGAGATATACACAACTGCCCAGTAGAGATATTCCCATGATTTCAAAGTATGCAAAGCTCATGAGGGTAGAAAAGAAGCTGCGCGCCTATTTGGAGGTATTGCTTTGAAGAACTCGATGCAGCTGAAAGCGATCATTAAGAACGTGGCAAAAAGCAAGAATATATCTGCTCAAATTGTCCTTCAGAACTATATGCTGGAGCGTTTGCTGGAAAGAATTTCATCATCACGCTACCAATCGAACTTCATCTTGAAAGGAGGATTTCTTATCGCATCAATAGTAGGCCTTGATACAAGGGCGACCATGGATATGGACGGGACCATTAAAGGGCTAAAGGTGAATGTAGAAAGTATATCAAACATGCTGAACGAGGTCTGTGCGATAGAAATGTGAATAATGAAGTCCCTATTTATAGAAAGGCCTTACTTAGTGTGGTTTGGTTGAAGATTCAGGAATTCATGCGGAAATTGATATAATTGTTCTTGTATAGCCTAAGCAGCGCAGGAAGAAGGGAGGGTTCTCCGTGAGAGTCGTTCTTGAGAATATCGGGCCGATAAAAAAAGCAGACATTTCGGCCGGTGATCTGACCGTTCTCGTCGGGCCACAAGCAACGGGTAAAAGCATCTTTCTTCAGTTGTTCAAGTTCTGCGTTGATCACGCCAATATAGTAAAGGAATTGAAGAAGCTTGGCTTTGATTGGAAGAATGAGCTCGAGAGTTTCTTGCAGGTCTATTTTGGCGAAGGGATGCAGGCGATATGGAATTCTCAGAGCTACATTGAACTTAACGGAAGAAAGTTTCAGATCGAAACTCACGTGAAGAAATCAGGCGGAAAAGACAGTAAGGCCAAAGTATTCTATATACCCGCTCAACGAGTTCTGATTATCTCTGCCGGGTGGCCACTTCCTTTCACCTCTTTCGATCCTACGTACCCTTTCGTTGTTAAGGACTTCAGCGAGAAGATCAGGCGCATAATGGATTCCGGCCTTGGGAGCGGCAATACCCCAATTTTTCCGAGAGACGGATACTTCAAGAAAGAGATAAGGGACGCGCTGCAGAAATCCATAATGAGAGAAGGCAAACTGAAACTAGATATAGGCCTCAGGAAAAGAATCATGCTGGAGGTTGCAGGAGTATCAATGCCCATCATGACTTGGTCTGCGGGTCAAAGGGAATTTGCGCCCTTACTACTTGGGTTGTTCTGGCTGCTGCCTTCGGCAAAAGTCTCGAAAAAGCAAGGCGTGAACTGGGTCATAGTTGAAGAGCCAGAAGCAGGCCTTCATCCGCTAGCAATTAGGGATGTCTTTCTTACTATAGTCGAGCTGTTGAGCAGGAATTATAGAGTCTTGCTCTCAACCCATTCTTCGGGAATAATAGAACTCGTTTGGGCGATAAATGAGATTGTATCTCATCCTGAAGCAACTGCAGACAAAAAGAGGAAACTTCTCCTCGACCTTTTCGAACTAAAAACAACGCCAAATACGAACAAACTAATAAAGGATTTCGAAAACAAGAAGCTTGTTGTCAACTACTTCAAACCAACCGACGCTGGCGTGGTGACTGAAGATATTTCTTCACTCGATCCCGGGAGCGATAAGAAGTCAGTGTCGGAATGGGGTGGCCTCGTAGAATTCACTTCCAAGACAAACGAGATCGTAGCAAAGCTCTGGAGGTAGAAAATGGATCAAATACAGCCCATAATGAATTCATCTCTTGGCCCCTGTATAAAGAACGGACTTCAAGCAATTGGGAAACCTGACAAAGTCAGTCTTCAAGAAACGAGAACCAATGCAAAGAGCGTTGATATAGATAGCTGCCTTAAAGAGGATTATCCCAATGAGAATAGATGGGACTATGCTGTTTTTATCGACATTGATGCTATGCTGAAAACAGCATTCATAGAGATTCATCCAGCAAATGAATCCGAGGTCGATGAGGTGATCAAAAAGGCGCAATGGATGAAGCGATGGATCATGGATAATCAGATAAGAGTCATCAGTGAGAACCGGAAGTTCTTCTGGGTTTCATCTGGGAACGTAAAGATCACCAAGAACTCACAGAAAATACGTCTTCTCCACAAACAAGGAATCGAAGGCCCACAAGAACATTTGGTTGTTGACAAAGAAATGAGATTCTAATGCCCCATCCGATTATCCCGTATCAGCCCGAAGTAATTCTATACGGGACACCGTTCTTTAAGTAATGGATCTTGCTCCCGCTCTACGCCCTCGATCCTAAACCAACCAAGAACTTGGACGCGAAGCGTCGGAACGAGGAACTGCTCTTGTTCTAAAAATGGAGTCTGTCCCTATTTTTGGGTCCTTTGTTCCTAAAAATGGAGTCTGTCCCCATTTTTATGAAGGAAGAACTGCTCTTGTTCTCAAAAATGGAGTCTGTCCCCATTTTTTATGTCGGAACGAAGAACTGCTCTTCTCCCGCTCTTCCTAAGGACGGGTCCACGCTCCTGGACGAAGGTCGTAGGACGGGTCTGTGCACGCTCTTGTTCCTAAAAATGGAGTCCCTATTTTTGGTAACAAAAATGGAGTCTGTCCCCATTTTCACCAAAGAGCGTTGATATAGATAGCTGCCTCAAAGAGGATTATCCCAATGAGAATAGATGGGATTATGCTGTTTTCATCGAGAGTGATGCTATGCTGAAAACAGCATTCATAGAGATTCATCCAGCAAATGAATCCGAGGTCGATGAGGTGATCAAAAAGGCGCAATGGATGAAGCGATGGATCATGGATAATCAGATAAGAGTCATCACTGAGAATCGGAAGTTCTTCTGGGTTTCATCTGGGAACGTAAAGATCACCAAGAACTCACAGAAAATACGTCTTCTCCGCAAACAAGGAATCGAAGGCCCACAAGAACATTTGGTTGTTGACAAAGAAATGAGATTCTAATGCCCCATCCGATTATCCCGTATCAGCCCAAGTGATTCTATACGGGACACCGTTCTTTAAGTAATGGATCTTGCCCCCGCTCTTATGGCCTCGATCCTAAACCAACCAAGAACTTGGACGCGAAGCGTCGGAACGAGGAACTGCTCTTGTTCCTAAAAATGGAGTCTGTCCCCATTTTTCTTGGCGAAGCCAGCCATGCGTCCCCGGATGGTTTTCCTGAAATTATTCTAGTCGTGACTGTGCTCTTATTTGTTTATAAGCACTTACCAACCACCAATAACGTACCTCCAACAACGGCTCTGAAAAAACGAGTCTGTCCCTATTTTTGTATTTATAACCAAGAACCTGGACGCGAAGCGTCGGAACGAGGAACTGCTCTTGTTCCTAAAAATGGAGTCCCTGTTTTCTTTTTACGCTCTTTCAGCTCTTGCCAGACCCTAAACCCCATACTCTAGACCCGGTCCTAGGAGACCAAGAACCTGGACGCGAAGCGTCGGAACGAGGAACCGATCTTGTTCCTAAAAATGGAGTCCCTATTTTTACTGGGGAACATCATCCTCAAAATCGCATTCTCCATGTTGTCAAAGATGAAAGAATACGATGAAACCTTGTTCCTCAATGCCAAAGGAATTAAAATCACTCAACCAAATAATACAATAATTCCTGAGGCTTTCACAAATCCTGAATACTCCCAGGATGCTCATCCATCCTTAGCTGCCACTAAGGATGTGGTTGACAACTTGAATGTCACTTGAGTAGTAGACTTTTCCTTATTAATATGATAAGGTCCCTATTTTTATGCTAAAAATGGGGTCCCTAGTTTTTTCATTGTTGACTCTTTTCCTTTACATTGAGGAAGAGCAATTTCCTACTTGCCAAAAACAGACATTTCTCTGATAATCTTACCCGTCTGAACAGGAAGAGGAACAGCTAGAAGAAATAGTGAGAGTAATGTTGCAAAAATGACTCCGGGTAGCCCCATCAAATAACCTAGAACGAAAGAAAGCGGGACATTGATTATGGCTATGACTAATGACAATATCACCTGAAGATTGACTAGCCCAGTACCATTGATGAAGTTTATGAAAGTACCAGTCCATGCTCTTGTGAAAGCATACAATCCCATCAGAAGCACTAGGCTTTCTGACACCAAAAGGGGACTTCCTAACCAAAGTGTCGTGATAAAGGGAAAACTGAATACTAGTAGAATTATAAAGCCTAAAATAGGAACCAAAATCACGACTGACTTCTTCAATGTGTTCTTAATCCAGACCGAATCGTTCCTCTTGTAAGCTTCAGCATACGCTGGCCAAAGAGGAGCCAAGAGCACCGAACTGTGTAGAATTAGGATTGCATCAAATAACTTATGAACCAACTGATAATCAGCAACTGCATCTGCCCCCATAATGATCCCAATGACTAGCTTGTCGCTTGTGAACATGATCATCGAAGACACTTGCAAGAGAAAAAACTTCATGCCGAGTGTTAATAGATCCTTAACTAAGTGTTTTCTGAAGTACTTCAGTCTCGGAATCACTATTCGATTCTTCACTGAAAATAGCAAGAAGACAAGCAAACTTGGAATAACCAATGAAGCACCATAAACGTTAGCGTAGATCATTAAGCCAGAAGTCTTCAGCAGAGGTGCTAATAGAATTCCGAGTAGTAACAATCCTTGAGAAATCACCCTGACTAAATTTACAATATAGGTTCTCTGATAAGAATAGTACACTTGATTAAACACATTGAGTACAAAGCCAGCCAGAGTGTATACGGCAATGATCGTACTGACGAATGATAGATCGCCGCCTCTGTAACCTGTTAGAGTCCCTAGCCAACCAGAGCCAAGTATCAGAATTGTAAGAATCCACAAAGTGAAAACAACTAGCGCAAGACTTAGCAAAGAGAAGAAAGTGGTCGACACGTACTCTCTTGATCGCTTCCAGTCATTCGAAGCAATAGAATTCGAGAGCCTGTTTTTCAAACCGTTTCCAAGACCACCGTCAAAAAAGATTAGCCAATGGATTACTGAAGTCAAAAGAACCCAGATTCCGTAGCCTTCTTTGCCGAGATAGGAAATACTAATAGGGACTTGAACATAACTCAAGACCATCGCTGACAGATTCAATATAAGACCTAACGAGAAGTTTCTTTTGAGCCGTGAGGTTCGCCCTTCAGGCCTTAGAATCTCTTTCTCATTCATTTGGACTCCAATTGTTTCTGGGGTTGTGTTCTGCTAGAATCCTCTGTAAAGCATTAAGGAAGTTCTTCTTGAAAGCTTTCTTTGAGAAAGAATCCTTTGCATACTGAATCACTTCTCGCTCAAACGTCTCAAGATCCTGAACAGATCTATTAGCACACTTACGGACTACTTCAGAAACATACCCAACGTGGAAATCCAACATATGAACAACGAAGTCCTTCATATCGAGCCCGGTCTCCCTTGTAACAACAGGAATAAGACCATGATTCATGCAAGTGACAACTGATGTGGCGACTCCTTCGGAACACGAGGGAAGTATGACGTAAGTACATTTCTCCAGGAGCGCAAGAAATTCATTAGAAAGAACCGGCACAAAGCCTAGATCAATAATGTTTTTGGTCCGCCTGAAATTGAAAAGCCTTTTCTCTCTATCTTTAAGACCGCACACAAATAACGTTAGATCACTATTCTCTGACAGACTGAAAACATCAACAAGAATATCTAAACCTTTATGAACAGCTCCGCTGGAACCAAACCAGAGAAAGCACTTCCTTGTTTCTTCATGGTGCTTGCGATTAGGAACGAAGTTGGGGTTTTCCATTCCCGTTGGGAATAGCGTTTGAATCTCATACGGCAGACCCGCATAGGTCTCTTTGACAAATTCATTTCCGATGAGAATACCTGCGTCTGCAATATCAAGCTGTTCATTGGTGAAGTATGTCCCGGTTCTTCTGACTAACATATGCTTTTTGTGCCTCTGAAAAAAGTACTCGTCTCTCTCCTCTTCTTGCCTTCTTGAAAAATCTGGACTTGCTTCTGTAAGGTAAATAATTTTTAGGCACTTGGGATTCACTTGAGAATAAGATAAGAAAGGCGAACCAAAACCCAGAATCAAATCATAGTGTTTCTGCAATATCAAGCTAGTATTTGTGTCATCCAAACAATATGCAACGTCAATCGAGAAGTTGAAATCAATTAAGGCTTTAATTATCATTAGCACTTCTTGTTGGTTTGAATGAGTCATAACACTTTCAAGTGGTCTCTCCAAAGGAGCAACAACATATGACAATAGAACACGTTCCTGATCCACGGAGGGATCATGGTTGATGTTCTGAATGAACAAGGGCCTCTTGACGAACTTTCTTAGTTTATGCTCTATTGATCTTGGAAGTAACTTCTTGATGAGACTCTTCAAGTCTTGCCTCCCTGTTCGCCTAAATATTGGCGTCCACCAATTATCTTTCTCTTGCAAACCACTCATAAGTTATATTAAGACCCTCGTTCAACTCTGTCTGATGACTCCAACCCGCTTCATGAATTCTAGTAACATTAAGAAGTTTCCTCGGTGTTCCGTCTGGTTTGGAGGTATCGAACCTGAGCTCTCCATTGTAGCCTACTACTTCGCCTATAAGCTCTGCAAGTTCACTTATTGTTACGTCTTCTCCTGTTCCTATGTTGAAGAAGTCATTTCCCGAGTAATTCTTCATTAGAAAGAGGCAGGCGTCTGCGAGATCATCCACATACAGGAACTCTCTTCTTGGAGTACCCGTTCCCCAGATTTCAACATAAGGAGCATTGTTTATCTTTGCTTCGTGAAACTTTCGGATCAGAGCAGGTAACACATGACTTGTGTTTAGATCGAAATTGTCGTTTGGACCATATAGGTTCGTAGGCATAACGCTTATGAAATTCGTGCCATATTGTTTGTTGAAGTACTGACACATCTTTAGACCGGATATCTTTGCCAGCGCATACGGTTCGTTTGTCTCTTCAAGATATCCAGAGAGTAGATACTCCTCCTTTATTGGTTGAGGTGCCATCTTTGGATATATACAAGAGCTACCGAGAAAGAGGAGCTTTTTCACTCCAAATTCGTGAGAAGCCTTTATCACGTTGCACTCTATCATCAAATTCACGTATATGAAGTCGGCGGGATATGTACTGTTTGCCTGAATTCCACCAACCTTGGCTGCTGCAAGAAAGACGTACTCAGGTCTTTCTTTCTTGAAGAATTGCCTTGTTGCTCTTTGATCAGTTAGGTCAAGTTCTTCATAGGATCTGGTGACTATATTCGTATATCCCTCAGATTTGAGCTTTCTCATAATAGCCGAACCAACAAGTCCTGTATGACCGGCTACGTAAATCTTGGAAGCAGGTGAGAGACCGGTGGCTTGTGACTGGTGTTCGGTGATTGGTGATTGGATGTTAGTTTCTTTCTCATTGTCTGACAATGTTACTCCTCCTTTCGATTCAGGCTCATTATTAACGAGTTTATCATCTTTGCAATCGTTTCTCCTTTTTCGATCAAGTTCTCAAAGCTCTCATCGGAAAGAAAGCCAAGTCTCTTCGCAATTTCCAGCTGCGTAGTTGCTTCAGCCAGAGATCCTTTAGCAATATGCAAGAAGTTAAGTGGTTCTCTCTTGCCTTTTCTTGCAGAACCCTCAGCTATGTTTGATGGTACTGAAACAACAGCTCTTCTAAGTTGCGCTGACAGTCCAAACATTTCGTCCTTTGGGAATGATTCAGTTGCTTTGTAGACATCGGTAACAAGGTTCATGCTTTTTTGCCAGACCCTAAGGTCGCGGTAACTCAATATCATTTCTCTCTATTGACCTCCGTTCTATCTCGCACGACTCTCTTGTCCTTGTTCAGAGTTGTTAGTTTTTCTCTTCACTACTCACCAGTCACTATCCACTAATCACCGTTCTTATACTCCCTCTTGTACTTTTCATACTTCGCGGTTTCGAGGTCGGCTTTCATCATTATTCTTACCAGTTCCTGGAATTTGACTTCGGGTTGCCAGCCAAGTTTTTTTCTTGCCTTTGTCGGGTCTCCGAGTAGAAGTTCTACTTCTGTCGGTCTGAAGTAATCCGGATCTATTTCAACGACTATCTTTCCTGTTTTTGAGTCGATTCCTTTTTCTTCAACGCCTTTTCCTCTCCACTGAATATCTATTCCCGCTTCCTTGAAAGACAGTTCAACGAATTCTCTTACAGTATGGGTTTCTCCAGTGGCTATAACAAAGTCTCCTGGTTCATCCTGCTGGAGCATCAGCCACATTGCCTTTACATAATCGGGGGCATATCCCCAGTCTCTCTTGGTGTCCATGTTTCCAAGGTAGAGTCTTTCTTGAAGGCCGAGAGATATTCTTGAAGCTGCCCTAGTAATCTTTCTGGTGACAAATGTCTCTCCCCTTCTGGGAGATTCATGATTAAAGAGAATGCCATTGCTCCCAAAGATTCCATACGCTTCTCTGTAGTTGACTGTTATCCAATAGGCGTACAGTTTAGCTGCTGCATATGGGCTTCTGGGATAGAATGGAGTCGTTTCTTTCTGAGGTATCTCCTGAACCTTTCCATATAGTTCACTAGTCGATGCCTGATAGAACTTGGTCTTCTTTTCGAGTCCGAGGAAATGCATTGCTTCGAGCAATCGGAGTGTTCCCAATCCGTCTGAATTAGCAGTGTATTCTGCCGTCTCAAAAGAGACCTTGACATGACTTTGAGCGGCGAGGTTGTAAATCTCGTCCGGTTGTATCTCTTGAATAAGCCTTATCAGATTCGTTGAATCAGTCAAGTCTCCATAATGAAGAAAGAGATTGACGTCTCTTTCATGAGGATCCTTGTAGAGATGATCTATTCTCTTCGTGTTGAAGCTGCTTGATCTCCTGATTATTCCATGGACTTCGTAGCCCTTATCTAACAACAATTCTGCTAGATAAGAACCGTCTTGACCAGTGATTCCTGTGATTAAAGCAATTCTCTTCATAATTAACCTCCAGATTCTAGTAGCTAACTAAGCATATTGTCAAGCGAGACTACTCTCAATTATATTATGAAGAATTGCTGCCCACTTGTCTTCATCAAAGTAGCTGGCTTCTCTTATAGCAGGTTCAAGGAACTCCTTTTCATATGTGCCTTGATCAACTGAATCAATAGTTGAGTTCAGCACTTGGAGCAATTTGCCCTGAGAATACCTAACAAAGATTCCATGCCGGGAAGATTTCAGAACATCAAAAGGCGTTATGACAGGGATTCCTAGGGATGGCCCATCAAACTCCACTCCCGAAGCTTTAAATACCCCGTATGGCATTGATCTAGATAAATCTGCTAGAAGAAAATGTGAGCTAAGAAGACCATTCATGTACTCTTCCTCAGTTAGAAATCTGTCAAACGCGATCAACTTGTCTCCGAGAAGTCTCTTCCCTCTGCTCACAATATCGGAATCTTGAACTTCTCCGAGCAGCTGCAACCTGAAATCTCCTTTCACTGAACCACCGAACAAATTGAAGTAATCATCGTAGTTCCTTCTTATTCCGTTCACTGAACCAGAAATTGTGAAAGTCGTCACCGAGTTACTCAAGACTTCTTCCCTTCTACGTCGAAGAATAGCGGCTGATGAAACTCTAAATGGCAACTCGTACACATGTTTTTCTGGCATTATGCGTGACATTTCTTTCTTAAGGTAGTCCGTAAGGACAATTAAACTCTTTGATGAACTTGCCAAACAGGCGTTGATTCGCTTGCGCCATTTGGAATATGAATTAAAAGCCAGTTCTTTTCTTCTGAAATTCGAATCACCTTTGATAACAAATCGATTAATGTTGTGAACAACAAGCAGAGTTGGAGTTTTTTTGACTATGTTACAAAGGAAGAAATTCAGTACTGCGTCTTGAGCCGTTGTTATAAAGAGGAGATCTATTTTGTGTTTTCTAACGACATCGTAGATCGCGTCTAAATAGTCTCTGCAGGAATAAAGTCTTGATACAGGGTTGTTAAACTGTCGCGAAGGAGCTGTCTCAATCGAAAAGCTAGCTCCGCATCCCTTGAAGTAAGAAGCTTTTTTTTCAGTGGCAAACACGATAACATTCAAATCATGCTTCGTGAGCAAAAGCTTGAGTATCATCAAATCAAATGACGTATGATAGTCCGTAACGACAAGCAATATATTCTTCATTATCCAGCCTTCTCAACCTTCATTGTAACATCGGAACTATTCCGTCTCACTTGCTTCCTTGTAAGATACTCATTAGTCGCTTGACAACTAGTTAGTCCTTAGGCAAGTAAAAATAATCACAAAACGAATTCGAACTTGATTAGTAATATCTGTAATTATAACATTCCTGACAAATCTTAAGGTTATCAGACTCTTGTAACTATTCTATTTCATACATTGTGGCCTCCCAAATCCTTACTTTGGGAGAAACTTACGGGCGATTTCTCGGTTCTTAATTAAGAAGAAAAAGTCTTAAAGCAATCATACGAGTAAGACTGCTTTCACCAAGCCAAATCAATATTGAGCGAAGAGTATTCACAAGAATCTTTGGTATCCTCTTGTACGAAGTAACTAGCCAGGCGGGACTCTCCTACCCGGCTAGTCATGAAACTAAGACATCTCTATTAGATTTCTTGCCGTCTTCCAAAGTCCCTTGTTCAGGAACATGACGACAAGGTCTATCAGTACATCCAGGATGAAGTCGAAGAATTCTGGGTCTATCTTCCATTCTTCATCGGGAAGCACGTCCTTTATCATCTGTTTCACTTTCTCTTTCTTCTCAGCCCCGTTGCCGGGAGATTCTACGTAACTAGCGAAAATTGTGATTAGGGATATTAACTCTCTTATCCAGTTCATATGGATTACCTCCTTAGTTTTAGTTCTGGCGCTTCGCGCCTAAGTTCCTCGTTCCGACACTTCGTGTCCACGTTCTTGGTTAAGAGCAAGGATCATAGTCTGCGCTTCGCGCCTAGGTTCCTTGTTCCGACACTTCGTGTCCAGTTTCTTGGTTAAGGCGAAGATCATAGTTTGCGCTTTGCGCCTAGGTTCCTCGTTCCGACACTTCGTGTCCAGGTTCTTGGTTAAAGCGAAGATCATAGTCTGCGCTTCGCGCCTAAGTTCCTCGTTCCGACGCTACGCGTCCATGTTATTGGTTCAGAAGAGCAAAGAGCAGTTCTTCGTTCCGGAGCTAGGAGCTTTGTTCCTAGTTCAGAAGAGCGATGAGAACAGTTCTTTGTTCCGACGCTACGCGTCCAGGTTCTTCGTCAGAGCGGAGTTGATCAAAGACGCCGATCCTTTTAGAATTCTCTCGGAGGTGAATGATGTGTCTACAAGTTACAAAGATTTGCATGTATGGCAGCTCAGTATGGATTACGTGATGGAGATCTACAGATTAACCAGAGACTTTCCTGAGTATGAGAAATACGGTCTCGGTTCTCAGCTCCAAAGATCTGCTGTATCCATTCCTTCCAATATCGCCGAAGGTTCTGGAAGGCAGCATAGAAAGGAGTTCATTCAATTCCTCTACCTCGCGAGAGGTTCTCTTCTTGAATCGCTTACTCAACTTGCCATAGCAAATAGGCTCGACTACATTAACGACAGCTGTCTTGAATCAATCGAAGCCGTCGGAAAAAAGATCAACATGATGATCAACAAACTGATCAGTTCTCTAAAGAAACCCGGGCAGTAAGCCCGGGCATCCAAGAACGAAGAACAGATCCTCGCTCTGGAACGAACAACTAATGTGGTCAGATGAGATTAAACAACTCATTCTTCTGGGTATCGATCACTGCCGCGTAGTCAACCGCATAATTTGAAGGGATCACCTTCAGAGTTATGAGGTTTCCCATCACAGTCTCGACTTCAGATTGAGTGAGACTCGCCTTGGGCTCCTTTATGTAG
>NZ_JPGZ01000018.1:0-27126 GCF_003351125.1 Mesotoga sp. Brook.08.YT.4.2.5.2. | reverse complement strand
TTCGAGACTACGAAGAACAAGGAGAGAAACCAGATCCCGTGCAGAAGCATCACGGGATGACAAAGTGAGCAAATTCCAGGGCAGGCTCTACGGGATAACAGAATGGGGGGGATTTATGGGTGCTCTAATCACCCAGACTTACCGGGATGACAGAATGAGGAGATTCGAGGGCAGGCTCTACGGGATGACGGTCTTTTCTTGCTTTCGGTCATTCTGGCGGGCTTCTGGCAAGGATCTGCATCCTCTCACAATGTGATCTTTCCAAGAACGAGGAACAGATCCTCGCTCTGGAACGAAGAACAGATTTTTTCCTCTTGAACGGTCAACGGATTATGGCTCTACCCTGCTTACAGCCTTCAGCGGCTCTTTGTGACCAGCATAAACTGAGATCGACTCCTGCTCTTTCGCTTCATCCTGGGGCGCAAGCGCCAGCATCGCCTCCGCCGGTGATCTTTCGGCGCATCACTTCCCCGGACGTTCCTCCGGGAATCACTTCCTGGCGAAGCCAGCCTTGCGTCCGCCGCTGCTCTTCGGCGAATTGCATCCCGCCGAAGGCGGCATTGCGTCTTATTTCAGCAGTGATGGATTTTTCCCCGCCTTCTCGTGAGCGAAGCGAACGTCTCGATGTTCTTTGTCTCAGCTCCACTCTCCATCGATCTTTTGCCCGCGAAGCGGAACTGGCGCGACGATAGGAGCAGAGGTTAGAGGCGACAGGCTAGAGGTTGGAAGAGCGCAAAGATCTTGATCTTCTTACGTCTACCCTCTATCGACTCGCTTGACAGCCTTTTCGCATATGCCTAACGGAAATTCTCTTCTTCTATCTCTTTAACTTTTCCAAAAGCATTTTTCAAGAATTCCTGTCTGTCTTCGGGAAAGCCTTCGGTAAAACTGGCATTCAGCCAGCGATCCAACATATCTATCGCTTCTTGAGGAGCCAGTTTCCAGCCTCCCATCGTAAGGACATTTGCGTTGTTAATTACCTTTGCCATCTTGGCGGCGTAGCTGCCTTCGACTACGGCTGCATAGATTCCCTTGAACTTATTGGCTACAATTGCCATTCCCATTCCGGTACCGCAGCAGAGAAGGCCTCGGTCGAACTCTCCAGCTTGGACCTTTCTAGCAACCTTTGGCGCAACTTCGAAGTAAGGCTGAAAATCTTCCATAGACTGCATTCCAACATCTTCGACTTCGTAGCCCTTCTCTAATAGATGGGATTTTAGGGCCTCCTTCAAGGGGAAACCGGACTTGTCCGCACCAATAACTATTCTCTTTTCAAACATCTTTACCTCCAATATCCGCCAGCTCTCTGAAGAGTCCGGCAAAATTCGAGTTCTTTTTGAAGAAGACAGGAATCGTCTCCAGAGGAGCATCGACGACATATCTACCGGGACCGTATTCTTTACCAGACCATAAATCTATCCATTCGTCTTCGGGAAGATAGACTTCCTGTGTCCTCTTACCTTCTTCGATAACTGGAATCACCATAAGATCTGGCCCCAGCATATACTGATACTTCATCGTGTAGAAATTGTGATCGCCTTCGTAATGGAGAAGAGGATGCCTCATTACCGGAATTCCTCTCGTGCTATTCTCACTAATTAGCTCTTTAAGATAAGGTTTCAATTTCTGGTGAATGCTGCTCATCTTTGCAAAGTGAAGAAGAGTCTCGTCGTCGGAGTCGAACTGCCAGTTGTCGTCGGGTCTGTTCCCCTCATGTGTCCTCATTACCGGCGTAAATGCCGAAAGCGAGCTCCATCTAATAAAAAGTTCCTTAGATCTAGTTACGTTACCCATTATATTCTTTATGGTTGTATAGCCCCCCGTATCTGAATGTGAGAGACCGAAACCACTGTAACCCAGGGAGAGCGCTGCGGGTATCACCGAAGGAAGTCCATCATCCACGCTCCAATCTACCATCTGATCTCCGGCCCACATCAGAGTCGAATAGGCGGTAGTTCCCGTATATCCAGCTCTTGTAAAGAAGAAGACTTCTCCAAGTTTTCCGGCCTCTTCAACGGCCTCTCGATTCAGTCTGGCCCAGATCGGCGGAAATCTGTTGTGAAAGCTCCGGGCATCTTCACCCGAATAGAGAACTGCATCCGTGGGAAGATATTCACCAAAATCCGCCATCCAGCCGGAGAGACCAATACCGATCATGTTATTCTTGATTATCTCTTTCAACCAGACATAGGCTTCTGGATTTGTGATATCTACAATTGCTGCCGGAAAGGTAGTTATAACCACATGGTACTCGCTCCCGTCGCTTTTCATTACGAGATAGCCATTTTCCGATGCGTCTTTGTAGAGGTTCCCTTCAAGCGCCAGAAAGGGATTTACGTAACCCATGACTCTAATTCCACGATTCTTAAGCTTTTCTATAAGCGCCGGAAGGTCCGGGTACATCGTACGATCGTACTCCCAGTTCCACATTAGCTGCTTTCCAAATGAAGTGATTCTCTTACCTTCCCAGTCCTGAATCCATATCGCCGCAATCTTTAGCCCTCTCTTAAGAGCCTCTTCAACTTTAGGCATCACTATGTCCATTCCACCCTGAAGACCAAGAAGGACTCCATCTAAGGACCATTCCGGCAGCTCCGGCTGTCTTCCAAGGTAGGCCGACTGTTTTTCGAGAACTTCCAGAAGGCTCTTTCCCGTCCCGAATATTATTGATTCTGGAATAGCCCAGCATTCTAGCTCATGATAATCGTCATGGGAAAAATCAAATCTCATATAGTGACTGTCATTTACGTGGCAGTAGAACCTTCTTGTCGAAACGAACGTTGGTTGGGGATAGTAAGTGGTGTACCAGTCGCCGCCGGCCCTTTCGAGCTTATCGGCAAAGAAGGTCAGCAATTCCTTCTTGTTTCTCCCCACGCCCTGTTCAGAGACCCAGAGAGGCACCTTCTTTCCCCTGAGATCAAGCTCGGAGAACTGTTCTCCACAACCGTAAATATGCTCGCCCGGTTCGGCCATTATTCTTATCCATAACCGGTTGGCCTTAGAGTTATTACCCTTTAACTCCATCTTCATTCGACCCTCGAAGAAGGAGAGTGTTATTTCGATCTCTTCAAGATTTTTTCCAAAGATCAAAACGACTTCTTCGGGGAGATTCTCCTTCACTCTCCAGTCGCGAAGCGCGATCCTCTCTTCCAGCTCGTCCACAATTTCGAAGCTTCCGTGATACATGTCGAATGTCTCATTACCCTTTCCCAGGAAGATACTTGGTCTCTCTCTCGAGTGATCGATCAACAGCACTTCGTCAAGATAAATCTGCAACCTGTTCTTGCTATTCATTACCCTGAACATCTTTACCTCCTGCATCCTTTGACTTCAATGCCATGGCATCTCTTGCGGCCTGCGCGATATCTTCGGCCGTCATTTTGTATTTCTTCAGAAGAAAGTCGGTCATTCCAACCTCTCCGAAATGGTCTCTGACTCCTATTCTTCTAAGCGGTACCGGACAATCCTCAGAGATAACTTCGGCTACCGCGCTTCCCCAACCGTTAATTATACTGTGGTTTTCGGCCGTTACTATTGCACCGGTCTCTTCAGCAGCCTTCAGTATCGGTTCTCTGTCGATCGGCTTGAGGGTGTGCATATTGAGAACACGGGCATTAACACCTTCTCTTTCGAGAATCTTTGCCGCTTCTACTGAGCTCTGTATCATTATTCCACTGCAGATAATCGTCACATCGCTTCCATCCCTTATCTGATGGATTTTTCCAAGCGTAAACTCTGTATCGGGTTCGAAGAAGAGCTTTGTGTTCTTTCTATCGAGCCTCATATAGACAGGGGAGTCGACTTCCATTATCTGGGGAAGCAATGAAAGAAGTTGAACCGAATCGGCTGGTTCCACCACGATCATTCCGGGCAGATTTCTCACGATACCGGCATCCTCGAAGCTCATATGGGTTCCTCCGTTAAGCTCTGCCGTTACTCCGGGATCGGTTCCTCCAATCTTGACATTCAATCTGGCGTACGCAACCGATATTGCAATTTGATCATACGCCCTTCGTGTAGCAAACGGAGTGAACGAGTGGGCAAACGGAATCTTACCCATCACGGCCAATCCAGATGCTACTCCTATCATGTTGGCTTCGGCGACTCCGACGTCTATGAAGCGATCTGGGTACTTATCCTTAAAAGGTATTGTTCCCGAAGCCTTGCCAAGATCGGCTTCAAGCACGACTACTCTATCGTCTTTTTCAGCAATTTCCATTAGTTTTTCCGTGTAAACACTTCTAAGCTCTCGTCCTGACAGTTCCATTTAACTACACTCCTTCCCTCTGGAGTTCGACGATAGCATTCTGCCACTCTTCTTCGGTCACTTTCATGTTGTGACTGGAAAGCTTACCCTCGGCGAAATAGGCTCCTTTGCCTTTGATAGTATTTAGTATGATCATTGAAGGGCGATCGCGTCGCTCTTTTGCCTTTCCGATCGCATCGGTTATCTCTTCTACATTGTGGCCATCTATGGAAGTCACATTCCAGCCGAAGGCCCGCCACTTGTCTTCTAGAGGTTCAAGTCCATTTACGTCAGAGATATTTCCGTCGATCTGCATTCTGTTGTAATCCTGCATCGCAATTAGATTATCCAGTTTTCTGTGAGAAGCGAGCATTGCAGCTTCCCAGATCTGGCCTTCCTGGCTCTCACCATCGCCAATTATTGTGAAGACCCTCGAAGGGTTCCCCGAGATCTTTTTGGCTATTGCAATACCTACTGCCGCAGAGAATCCCTGGCCAAGCGAGCCGGCCGTCATATCTATTCCCGGGGTTCTCAGTCTGTCACAATGGGAAGGTAATAGTGTTTCGGGCTTATTCAGAGTCCAGAGGAGGTCAGTAGAGAAGAATCCTCTCTCGGCCAGTACGGCATACAGGCCCGGTCCACCATGGCCCTTCGAGAGAACAAAGTGATCTCTTTCCGGCCACGAAGGTTCTTCTGGCCTAACTTGCATCACTCTGAAGTAAAGGACCGTGAGTGCATCGACGATCGACAAAGCTCCACCTATATGGCCAACGCCTAGGCGGCCGATCATTTCGATTACCAGAGCCCTCACCTTTCTTGCCTTTCTTTGAAGTTCTTGAATCTCATCCTTATTCAATTTATCCACCTCACTGAAGAATATGCTCGAATATCTCTCTAAGCTCTTTTCTGCCAATATTTGCCGGATTCAGTTTCGCTATTGGCGAGGAGAGCGAGGAATCGACGAGTCCGTCGAGATCCTCTTCTCTGATTCCGATTTCAGATAGCTTTCTCGGAGCCTCTCCCACGATCATCAGATCTTCTATGGCTACTGCGAACTCACCAACGTCTTCGAACCCCAAGTATCTTATCAGAATGTCAAGTTTCTCGCCGATTACCTTGTAATTGAGTTTCAGCACCTCAGGCATTGCAAGGGCACAGGCGAATCCATGGGGAACGCCATAAACGTTTGTTAGAGGAAAGCTGATCGCGTGAAGGATAGTCGTTCTGGTCTGACTGAAGGCCATTCCCGCTAGAAGGCTAGCCATTGAAAGGCCCTCTCTGGACTCTTTATCGCCGTCGATACAGGCTCTACGCAGATTGTTCATAATCAGATCGATCGCCCGGATAGCGAGAGACTCGCTCACGGGTTGGCTGGACTTAGCCCAGTAGGATTCTATCGCATGTGAAAGTGCGTCCAGACCCGTAGAGGCTGTAACGCTCTTTGGAAGTGAGAATGTAAGTTCAGGATCCACTATCGCAAAGTCACTCCAGAAGAACTCCGAGACCATCGGCTTTTTAACGCCGCTTGATTTATCTGTATAGACTCCAACATTGGTTACTTCACTCCCCGTTCCCGAAGTCGTTGGAACACATATCAGTCTAACTTTTCTGGAAGTGAAGGTTCTGCTGCCGTCCAGATAGTCCTTTATCTTTCCAGTATTAGACATCAGACAGGCCACAGCCTTTGCAGTATCCATTACGCTACCGCCTCCGACGGCAACGATAGTATCCACAGAGTGTTCTCTGCCAATTTTCGCTGCTCTATCTACGGTCTCGCAGCTGGGATTCGGTTCGACTTCGCAAAACTCTATAATATCGGTTCTACCGGCTTCTCCCTTAACTTCAGAGACAAAGCCTAGGTCCAGAAGAATACTATCTGAAACGATCATAGTTCTGTTTCCTACTACGAGTGAGCCAAGTTCTCTAATTCTTCCGCTCCCAAATATTACCTTCACCGGGAGAAAGAAGTTCATATCCATAAAAAACCTCCCTTTCTAAGTTACCTTTAACTCTTTCTTTCTCTTCTGTTCTATGATAATTCCTGCGGTACACATCAAAACAATTATCATTCCTAGCACCTGAATAAGCTTCAAACCCTCTTTCAGCAAAAGGAAACTTATAATAGTCGCAAATACGGGCATCATAAGAAGAGTAATCTTAACCAGCCACACTGGAAGTCTTCTGAGGTTGAAGTAGTAGAGTAAGTATATAAACGTCTGCATAGCTCCGGCGTACAGTAATGGAAGGACAAGAAAACTGTTCTCTCGAACTGTCGGTAAAGAAGCACCTTTGTCCGACAGGAAGAAAATTATTGCGAAGATTCCCATTGTTATAAAATTGTTGTAAAAGGCTACCACATTGTCTGAGGCCGGATTTACTCTATCTAATTGCACGGATTTTATCACAAAGGCGTTCAAAGAAACGAAAAAGGCACTCAGAAGAAAGAAGATGTCTCCGATCCCTTCGAATCTGAAATTCACAAGATCTATATTCACAACAAGGCCAACACCCAAGAGAACCCCTCCCGTATAAAGCCAGTCGCGGTAACTGAAACGCTCCTTAAGAAAGAAGATCGTTATAAGGTTCGCAAAGAGCACGTCAGCCTTTAGTAGGACAGCTCCATTTGCTGCACTTGAAAGTCTCAGACCAATGAAAGCTGTTATGTCCAGAGAGAATCCTAGAACACCTATCAGCAAGAGCTTTGAAAGTATTCCCTTCACTTTGAAAAGCTCTTTCACCTGTCTCTTGAAGGTCATTAGAATTATAAGAAGCAAGAAAGTAACTGCTCTGACCACTAGACCCACAAAGAAAGGTGAGAGATACTGGAGAGAGACTCTGTTCGCGACATAATAGCTTCCCCAGACAAGACTCAATGTCAGGAGCGATAGAAAAAGACCGACGCTCATCTGTTTATATAAGTCTCCTCTTCAGTTCATCGACCTCTTCATCGCTCATAGTCGTCTTCTCGTTATGTCTCTTCCTGTTGAGATACTCTATAAGCCTTCTGTGGCTTTCAGAATCGAGCGGGTATTTCTTTGCTGCAATAATGCCAAAGGTCATGAGAATAACAGGCACGAGTGCGATTATCAATCTTATAGAGAGTAACACGGCAGCACCCTGCGGCTTTTCTATCATCTTTGTTACACCGTCTTCCACAACTCTTTCGGGATTAACATAACCGGCGACACCAAGAATGAAAGTCGCCAGCGCCACGGCTATTCCGGAGGCGAATTTTCGTGTGAAGGTTATGAGACCGCTGAAGTTTCCCTCTCTTCGCTGCCCATATGCCAGTTCACCGACATCTGTTACGTCGCCGAATATTGTGTGTGGTATAACTGCCGCGGCAGATACTCCCGCTCCGACAAATCCCGCAAGAAAGAAGACCACCGGCAGGGATGCGTTCTGGGGAACAAAGAAGATAGCGACAGAACCGACTATCCATACGAAAGATCCTAGAATGAAGGAGAAGGTCTTACCCTTCTTCTTTGCCAGAAAGGCATAAAAAGGTATGAAAAGGATCTCCACGATCAAAAGGGCGCCAAGGACGAGAGGCAGGGCGTTTGGCTTCTCGATATAGTATTTCATGTAATAGGCAAAAATCATGGAGACTATGTCCATTCCAAGGTAGGCCGTCAGAAACATTACGAGAAGGTACCTGAAGGATTTGAGCTTCAACGGTTCAACAAACATGCTCTTGAGGTTCAAGTTAGCTTCAACCGAAGAGAAGTCTTTTCTCTCTTTTGTAAAAGCGAAGACTCCTATCCATGGAAGTGAGAATATCAGACCAAAGACCACGGACATAGCTATATATCCTGTTCTTATATCTTCAAAAGAGTTGACTATCATCATGGGAACCAGTGCACATGCAAGCGAAGAGACCAGCGAGAAGAGCAACCTGATCGAGTTGACTGATGTCCTTTCGTTGTAGTCGAGCGATATTTCGGCCGCCATTGCCTGATAAGGGATCATGATCATGGTCACTACTGTATTGAAGAAGAGGTAAGCAAACAATATATAGAGAAACTTTGCCGCCTGAGAATCGAAATCGACAGGATACCAGAGTATCATAAATGAAATGAAGACTAGACCGATACCTGCGAGAAAGTAGGGCCTGCGTCTTCCAAACCTTGATCTAGTTCTATCGGTTATGCTTCCCATAAAGGGATCGGTTATGGCATCCCATATCTTGCCTACAAGAAACACAGGGGCGACGAAGACCATATCTAGACCTACCACATCTGTAAGAAAGATCGCGTAAAAAAAGTTGATTATGTTGAAGGCACCGCCTCCGAAGATGTCGCCAGAGCCAAAGAATATCTTGTTCAAAAGAGGAATTTTCTCGCTTTCTCTGCCAACTGACATTTTTTCAACCCCCAATGACTTCCCAGCCGTTGATCCTGGCGAGGATTTTGAATGATTCTATGTAGTTACCGTAAGAAACTGAGATGTGATGAGCAATACCGTTGTAGATAACTCTTTCGAGAACTGTCCGAACGTCTTCGTCAAAGACTGCCTTCATATAAGTCCCCTTCAAGGATTTTTCCATAGGGACGGCCTCTCCGTGACCAAGGAAGACTCTGTACTTTCCACTTACCGAATCGAGCCGACAGACTGAGAACTCGCCTGACTTCATAACGAAATCGGCCGTAACGCCTTTACCTCCTGCAAAGTAAGTGTCTAGTGAGCAGACTGAACTCCCATCTGCAAGATTACAGGGAGCAACCCCGCAATGCCATAAAAGGGCGAAGTTTTCTTTGAGATCAACCTGCGAAAAGTCTGCCAGGAAAGGAGTTTCTGCTCCTACGGCTTTTTGGGCCAGCATACTCATGACTCCTTCAACATCACCCTCGCAACCCGTGATAAAGCCGAGAGACTGGACATAAGACATCGCGGCACAGGGAGAGATTCCAAATGTAGTTGCAAACTCTGGCCAGCAACGAATAGCGATCGCATCGAGCGAGTTCAATGTCATGAAGCCCTTCAGTTTAGCCGCAAGAGACGCCACTCTGTCAACCTGTTTCTGGCTAACTCCATCTGTGTTAAAGACTCTTAGAATATCTCCTTTAGAGACTTCAATCTCTTTTGTCGAAACTTCGTGTGAGAATATTGAATCTAGTTCATAGTGATCGAGTAGGATACCTGTTTCTCTATAAGTGCTCAATTCGTCGATATCGAGATTGAAAAAACCGTGTGCCCGATAACCGATAATCCCAATGCGGCTGGTGGAAAGGGCCTTCTTAATCCTTATCGCATTTATCCAGTTAGTATCGACCTTATCTCCAATAACGACATGATAGGTACGCTCTCCGGATTTGTAGAGGTTCGAAGCGTTCAGGTTTACACCACAGATCGAGTTCAGCCTTATCTTTCCACCGTTGTATGGTAGTTCGTCGAGTCCCCACAGTAGTATTGGCTTTCTTACTTGCTTATGAAGCTCCAATACTAGATGGCCTAAATGAAAAGTACCGCTTATAACTATCAGACCGTCTATACCAGACTCCGAGAGTCTTTTCGCAGCTTGATCGGCCTCAGAAATCTCGATTACGAGTTCATCGACGAAGAACCATTCGACTTCAGGTATTGTGTCAAGTTCGCTTTTGATTCTTCCGTACAGTTCCTGCGCTGCCAGATGATCGAAGGTCTTTCTGGCAAGGCAGACCACTCCTAACTTCACTCTTTGCATGGAAACCTCCGCTTTCAAATCAGGCGGTTTTGCTTCCGATAGAGGCTGCTCCCGTTTCGAAGAACAGTCTCTCAAGAACAAGCGACAATCCGCCTATTATTTTGTTATCACTATCGAGCGCGCTTAAGTGAACGACTGAAGAACTATTGCTGTCTGGAGCGAGTTGATCTATCTTTTTCAGAAGAGACTGAAAGATATGATCGCTTTTGAAGAGCGGTCCGTAAAGAATTACTCTTTCTGGATTGAAGATCTTCATTACGTTTGCTATGCCAAGACTCAAATACTCCAGAGCCTTTTCAACAACTCTTATGACTCCCATATCTCTCGCTTCGTAAGCTTCAACGATATCTTCCAAAGATAGATTCCTATCATCGGCATTTAAGTTTAGCCATGGAGTCTCTCCTCTTTGCATTAGCTCTTTGATTTCCCGAATAATATTCTCGGCCGACGTCAGGGCTTCAAGACAACCCTTCTGCCCGCACCTGCACAGGGGTCCCTCCCTTTCTATAACCATATGACCGATTTCGCCAGCACAATCTGTGGATCCGTAGAACAAACTCTTGTTGATTATCATCGCAGAACCGAGTCCGGGACTATGCTTCACAAATATAAGATTGTTCACTCCTGAGTGCTTTTGCAAACTCAATTCCGAAACTGCAAGCGCTCTGACGTTATTTTCGACTACTACTTTTATACCCAAACTCTCTTCGAGTATTTGACGGATATTTACCGGCTGGGACCATATCCCATAGGCGAGATTGCTCTGACCGCTTTCCGGATCGACACTTCCGACGATACCGATACCGATACCGAGAACATTATCTTTGGTAATGCTCTGTTTCCAGAGCATTTGCATAACTCTGCTCGAAATCTCGTTAAGGAATTCAGTCGCAGATTTCTCTCTTTTAGTATTGAACTCCTCATAACCAAGAAGATTGAAGTCCATATCCGAAACACCAATGGCTGTAGTCTTTGTGCTTATATTGAGACCTATTATGTACTTTCTCTCTTTATCGATATCTACAAGAATTCTCCTTCTACCTGCCTTCGAACTTCTCTGGGCCATCCCGGTTTCCTTAAGTAAGCCCTGATCTATCATCTCATTCACCAGATTAGTAACCGCTGCCGGCGTCAACCCCGACAGCAATGCCATTTCTCTCCTTGAAAGAGGCCCTCGATCCCTGAGAAGTCTCAGTATTAGAGAACGGTTTCTCGGTTTGATAGACGATACGTTCAACCCGTAAGTCTTATTCACCATAAATCAACTATTTCCTCCGGAAATTTCCTAAGAATCGGAATTTCGAATTAGTAAACACAATTAACTAAACGACATCAGCTACATTCTATCACGGAAAAAAGTGGAGATATAACAGAATAATTCAACCTGTTAATTTAAGTATCTTCTCAATTGCCCCGAATTAGTAAATGGTACCTTCTTTTTTTACGAGCAGTTATAGCCGATTATCAAGCGTGTTCTCAACGTATCTTCTCCATACTAACCTATGGTTAGCCTTGTATTAGTTAACGCCTTTAATTATATGTTGTTATTTGCCTATCATTTATTGTAGAATCATTCAAGTAGATCCTTTGCTATCTGTTAGTTCTCTTTCTTAGCTATGTTCAACTTCAAAAAAGGGAGGTTCAATTATGAAGAAACTGCTAGTAGTTCTCTTTCTGGCTCTGTTATGTTTAACTGCATTCGGTGCCACAAATATCAAAGTTCTTGCCTGGGACGATGCACACACACAGGCTTGGGTAGCGAATCTTAAGGATTTCGAAAAGGCAACCGGAATTAAAGTCGATCTCGAGTTGATTCCATCAGGTTCAATGCTCCAGAAAACATCTCTCAATGTTACCGAGAACAAAGCAAACTACGACCTTGTAGCCATAGACGAAGGTAATGTCGCGAAGTTCGGAGATCTTCTCGTTCCTTATTCAAAATGGCCCGAGGGAAAGACCTTCAAGAAGATAAGCACCACCGAGATTCCTCAAGCGATCTTTGAGGCTGCCCTCTGGAAGGGTGAGATTCAGGGAATTCCGATTAACGGAAACGTATATGTTTGGATCACCAGAAAGGATCTGGTCGAAGACCCACAATTCAAGAAGGAATTCATGGAAATGTTTGGCTATGAGTTGAGAGTTCCCGAAACGCTGGATCAGCTTGCAAACATGGCCGAATTCTTTAAAACAAAGGGAATATATGGCTGGGCACCGTTCACAAAAAACACAGAAGGAGCAACCTGCGAGGCCATAATGTTCTTTGAAGCCTTTGGTACGCACTTCATGCAGGATGTTGCCGGAAAGTACGTCATAACTCTCGACAAGGAGAAAGCGCTTGAAGCCATTCTCTTCTACAAGCGGCTTATGCAGTATGCACCTCCAGGTGCCAACGATATGGGTCATGCCGAAAGAATAGCGGCCTTCAGCGACGGAAAGGTCTTCTCGATGTTCCAGTGGCCGGGTATTATCCCTTCACACGAAAACGAAGACGAATCTCTCGTTGTTGGAAAGATAGAGTATACTGCGCCGCCGGCCGGTCCATCCGCCCGTGCCGCGGTAAGAGGTTGCTGGATTCTAGGTATCCCAAAGGCTTCGACAAATGCCGCAGCGGCAGCAGAGTTTGCATACTGGTTGAACTCTTACGATGCCGGCATAAAGCTTGCCGAAGATGGAATGACACCCGTAAGAACAGATCTTCTCACAAATCCTGTCCTTCTAGAGACAAATCCTTGGTACGAAGGAATGGCAGATTCAGGGCTATTTGCAGTCAGCAGGCCTAACAGGGCAGCCTTCTATCCAGAGATCTCTGAACAGATCAAAGTAAACTGGCTGGCTGCCGTTCTTGGGACTGTCGATCCCGTAACCGCGATAAATAACATGGTAGACCAGGTGCAGGCACTACTCGACAAGTATGAAAATTAGCAACAGATTGATTCGAAGGAACTCCCGCAAGGGAGTTCTTTCCTATCTTTACTTCATTTTGCCGGCGCTCATCATTGTCGGTGTAGTCCTTGTATTTCCAATCATATATTCGGTTGTACTGTCTTTTTTCAACTGGGCACAGGTCGATGACGGGAGAAGAGCCTTTATTGGATTTCAGAACTACTTCGATCTTTTCAAAGACAGGCAATTCTGGAATTCGCTTTCTCTTCAGCTAGGCTTCATATTGATCGCGATACCTATTCAGCTCGTAATAGGTTTCTTTGTGGCTATACTTTTCAACAGGGAATTTCCGGCTGCGGGATTGCTGCGAACACTTTTACTGCTGCCAGTCTTTACGCTGCCCGTACTCTCGGGTCTTACCTGGAGATTGATGCTTCAACCGGGATATGGAGTGATAAGCTATCTGCTCGAGATCGTCGGTTTCGATGCGTCCAGAGGCATTCTTTCAGACAGCGGTCTCGCATATATCGCTGTTATTGTGCAGGATATTTGGAGGATGTGGCCCTTCATGTTCATGATTTTATATGCAGGGCTTAAAAGCCTTCCCGCGGATATAATGGAGGCTGCAGAGCTCGATGGTGCAAACTTCTTCAAGAAGACCTTCTTGATAACAATTCCGATGTTGAAACAGACTATAACCACGGCAATACTTCTTAGAACAATAGACGCTTTGAGGATATTCTCCGAGGTCTTTGTCATGACTAATGGTGGACCCGGAAACGCAACTATGCTGTATTCACTCTATATTCACAAGCAGGCCTTTGAGTTTGGTAAGCTGGGCTACGCTTCTTCCATGGCCGTCATTCTCATAATTGTCAGTCTTTTGTTCGCTTTCGGTCTGGTGAGAAAGAATATGGACATCGACACGCTTTAAGGTTTGGTGGTATTTATGGCGAAAATGAGGAGAAAAAGAGCGATAACAAAGTGGATTCTATTTACCATAGCACTGATAATAGTAGCGGTAGAGCTGTTTCCGATATTCATCATAATCAGCAGCGGATTCAAGAAAGATTTGGATATTCGCAATTCTAACCCCTTCAGTTTCAACCCAAATCTCACGAGTTACAAGAGAGTTCTCGGGAAGAGCGACTTTCTGCCTTCAATAAAGAACAGTCTCATAGTGGGGTTGTCATCGACCGCTATTTCTTTGCTGGTGGGCGCTATGGCCTCATATGGAATCTCGAGATTCAGGTTCAAAGGACGAAAAGTCGTTTCGTATTCCTTCCTGGTATCGAGAATGGTTCCGCAGATAGCACTCGCTGTGCCACTGTTCATGTTGTTTGACTCACTCGCAATGACCGATTCATATATTTCGCTCATACTTGCATACACGAGTTTTAATATACCTTATGTTATCTGGTTGCTTCTGCCATTCTTCTCTTCAATATCCTATTCTTTTGAAGAGGCTGCCCGCGTGGATGGCTGCAACAGAATACAGATATTCTGGAAGATCTTTCTCCCCCTCACGGCGCCTGGACTTATGGTGGCCGCAATTTTTGCGTTCATAATGTCATGGAACGAATTCATTTATGCGCTTGTTCTCACGGGAACTTCTACAAAGACGGCTCCTATATCGGTGAACGGGTTTCTCGGTCAGTATGCGCCAAGATGGGGACAACTGGCGGCCGCTGGCACTATAATACTCATACCCGTAATCATCTTCACTCTCACTCTCCAGAAGTATATTATAGGCGGACTAACTGCCGGCGGAGTCAAAGAATAATTCTGGTAAGCATACAAACATTCCTCCCGGGGAGGAGCATAAAATCTATGCTTCTCCCTGACGTTTTTAGTATTGATTGAAGGTTTCCATGGCTCCTTTGCACGGAAAGTATTCTTTGAAGTTCCTGAAGTACAGCAGCTCCTCTTTAGAACTTTCAATAGCTCCATCGCCATCGCTTCGAATTCACAATCGCTGATCTGCTGTTCAGCATATTCGTTCATACTCAACTTTGACAGCAACGAATCTAAAAACAGCTAAACAAGGGGAAAAATGAAAAGAAAAACAGACGTACCACCATAGTGGTATATTATGCAATCTCTTTGAGTAGATCCGGGGGTCTTATTTTGAGTGCTTTGAAAGCGTCGTAAGCATTGCCCATCATTTCAGTCCTTGCAAGAAAGCGTTTGCCTTCTACCGTTAGCTCAACTGCCCTTATCTCTTTCAAGTCTTCGAGTATTTCTGCGTAAGAGAAAGTACTTCCAATCTCTTTCAGCTTTCTACATAAGGCAGTCTCCATTACAAGCGCAAGGAAACAGATCATTATGTGGCCCTTCACCCTCGTGTCTGTGTAATGGTATATAGGGCGAAGATCGAGCCCGCTCTTCAGTTCCCTGAATGCCCTCTCTACTTTCCACAGTAATTTGTACGATTGAGCAACCTCTCTATTGGTAAGTTTTGTTTGTTCTTAGAACGTATTTGCCATCGTGTTTTACTTCTGGGTAAATTGCGGACTGCCTCCATTATTTACAAATGGTCATCGTAGCCAACGATAGTGTTTGCGTGATTAGTGTTTGGATTCGTGTAATTCGTACTGTTCCATACGTCGGAGGGACTCAAGTTTGCATACTTGTCAGCGTCGACGGAAATGGAAACTAGATATCCGGCATTTATGTACGATTTCAGTGTCTGAATGTCCTGATCGTTTTCTACCATCAGGACTCTCATTACGTTGGTGCGGCTCCTGTACCTCGGGGCTTCTCTCCACGCAGACTCCGAAGGCCATGTCTTGCTGTCGTTAGGATTGTAGGGCATCTCTTTCCAGCTGCTCACGCCTGTATTAGATATAAGCTTCATCGCATCCTGGTATGCGGAACCTTGATCATAGCCATCGTTTATCTGGTGATAGATGAAATCTGGACTGAGTATCCTGTCCTGGTAGGAAGCAGTGGGCGCCCCGTAGTATCCTCCCACCCATTGAGCACCGCTTAGGTCCCAGTTCCTGTCACAGGCTTCATAAAAAGTGGCTGTGTAATACCCTACCGAGAAGGCTACACATGAACCTTCGTTTCCCTGATTACCTATCGGTGGAAAGTGGATCGAACTTGAATGGTCAAGAGAAACAGGTAGCGTCTCCTGCAGACCAAAAGCCTCCATCTCATACCAGCTGTTTGCTATCTCTTCCCACTCTTCAACCGAGGGCGGTCTCAGACCAGTGCCGTAACCGTTTATTATCTCGTTGTAGCCTCTTCCCTCTTCATACACACCCATCGTTTCTTTCATTCCTTCGAGTAGTCTCTTTGAAAGACCTCCATCGTTTGAAGAGAGATCGTAGTTCGAAGCGGCCGAGACTGTGACGCCCGGGATCTGTACATTCACATAAGAGTTGTTGACGGTGTTCTTTGGTGTCTGTGTGGATGTGAAGACACTTGAAGGGATACCCGATGGATAATTGTCGTATATCTCTACCGAGAAGAACTCGATAGTGCCTGTGCTGCCTGTATTCGTATCATATACTTTCAGATATAACGTCTCGTTATTGAATGGAAGGAGTTCGGTTATGTCCAAGACCATTTTGTTGTCTGGGTAAGGGTGTGGCCCGCTACGTTGATAATAGTCATCGAATCTCTTCTCTCTTGAAGGAGAAGAGGGGTTTCCTACGCCTACATAAACGCTACAATCATCCCTGACCAGGTGTGATATCTTGAAAATGGCTATCGCTCTGGGTTCATAGTTGTCTTTGGGATCGACCACAAAGCACAGAACCTTATTCTGTTTCATGGCTTCATAGGTTATATACAGAAAACCGTCAGGGACGTTTTCCCATCCCCCTATTCCCCATGAGTTGGCCACTTTGAAGCCTCCGGTTTCCTGTGAAGCTGCATTATAAGTGAAGTTCCAGGAGATTACATTCGAATAGGCGCCGTCGCTGTCTTGTGCCCTGACTTCGAATACGTGGGCGCCCTCTGAGTAGCCGCTCCACGTGTAACTCGTGTTCAAGTCGTTGTCTGTCCAGCTTCCTCCGTCTTTTCTGTATTCGTATAAGGTAATGCTCCCGTCGGGATCGACTCCGTCCCAGCTGAATGCGTTGCTGTCTTCCCCTATCGCCCCCTCCATTCCACTCACTTTCTCTATTACCGGTGGAATGTTGGGTATATCGTAAACGAAGTTCCAGGAGATTACATTCGAATAGGCACCTTCGTCGTCCTGCGCCCTGACTTCGAATACGTGAGCGCCCTCTGAGTAGCCGCTCCACGTGTAACTCGTGTTCAAGCCGTGGTCTGTCCAGCTTCCTCCGTCTTTTCTGTATTCGTATAAGGCTATGCTCCCGTTGGGATCGTCTCCGGCCCAGCTGAAAGTGACGCTACTCTGGTTCATCGTTCCGGATGGACCGCTCAACTTATTGATCACAGGTAGTCTATTGACCGTTATTCCAAAAGCAACTTGACCGTTTCCGCCCTTATTGTCCGTTACTCTCACAGTTACAGTCTTCGTTCCGGCATCTGTGTATGTAGCTGTGTAGGTGTATGTAGATCCCGCTATGTTTCCCACTCCGGATACTAGAGTAAAGGTTAGAGCATCTCCGTCCGGGTCATCTGCATAGTCGTTCAGGTTGAGGGTAAGGGTCTCCCCTTCGTTCATCGTCTGGTCCTGTATGTCCAGCATAGGGGGTCTGTTTACGTCGGTTACACTTATGGTAAAAGTAGAGGTCGCTTCTCCACCCTTTCCATCGTTCGCGCTTATGCTTACCTCGAAATCTATACTCTCGGCTGCCGGGTCGTACTCTCTAACCTTTTTCAGTACATCGTAATCGGGGGTGTAGGTATATGTCGCACCGGTTATCTCTCCAACTCCGGATACTAGAGTAAAGGTTAGATCGTCTTCATCGGGGTCATCTGCATAGTCGTTTAGGTTGAGGGTAAGGGTTTCTCCTTCGTTCATCGTCTGGTCCGGTATGTCCAATACAGGGGGTCTGTTAACATCGTTTACCGTTATTTTGAATGTGTCTTCTGCTGACTTATCCTTTGCATTCGTTACTCTTATCTTCACCTCTTTCTGGCCGGAGTCATCAAATGTCGGGGTGTATCTGTAATCGCTCCCCACTATCTCTCCAACTCCGGATACTATTGCAAAGGCAAGGGTGTTCTTGTCTTTGTCTTCGGCGTATTGTTTTAGGTCGAACTGAAGTACCTGTCCTTCATCTACTGTCTTATCAGGTATGGTCAGTTTTGGTGGTTTGTCAATGGTAGGACAGCCAAGAAGGAGAAACATAATCGAAAAGAGAAACAAGAATAAACAGACAGACAGAAGCTTGTTCTTCATAACCCACCCCCACTAGCGAGGCCTCGCACCGGGAATTAACACTTCAAGTCTATGAGATTATGCGGGAATGTAAGTGCTACGCTCTCTTGTGAATAATATACCACTTGTTACATTGCAGGCAAAGCAATCTTTTTCTGTTAATAGAGAGTAATAGTGCCCTATTGGCTATCCAAACACGCTATTAGACGACAAAATAGGGACTCCATTTTCTCAAGAGCAGTTCCGCGTTCCTTTGATTCGCGTTCAAGCAGGCTTTCCGTCAACTGTTCACCGTTCTCCGCAGAGCAGCCGTCAAAGAGAAAAACATTGTTCTTTGTTCCAGAGCAAGGATCAGTTCTTCGTTCTTGGTCAAGTGCATATCAAAGAGAGAGATGCTTGTGGCGGCGGAAGCTTCAACGCCTCTGACTGGTTTCTTCTTTCTCTCTCTCTTCTCTCATGAGCGCAGCGAACGTCTCGACTGTGCTCTTTCTCGATTGATCTTATCGGAGGACGGGTTTTTGCTCTTGGACGGCTGACGGAGGACCGCTCTCCCAGCGTTCAGCGGGTTCACCGCTTTTAAGCGTACAGCGGCCTTTTCGGTGAATGGGTTCATGATCTTGAACGGTCAACGGTGAACCGTATTTCACAGCCATCAGCGCGTTGTTGTTCTTAAGCGCACAGCGGTTTTTTGAGCGAGATCCTGTGCTGGTAACTCTGAATGACGTGGGGGACGTCAAATGGGGGAAGCTGAACATTAGCGGAGATTCAGTTATTCTCTCCAGTCCTGCAACTTCAATCCTGGAATTCTGCTGAAGTTTTTCATGTTGTGCGTGACTAAAGTCATGTCGTTTTCGATGGCAATACCGGCTATGAGAAGATCTATATCATCCAAAGGCGTTCCGAGTTTTCTAAGATATGCGTAGTGCGTCGCAGCGATAGAAGCTGATTCAAGCGTAATAGGAAGTACTTCATTGAACAGACAAAACTTCAGGAATTGCTCTATTTGTCTTGTCGCTTCAATATGTCTCAAACCACCGCAAAAACATTTAAAAAAATTGGGACAGACTTTATTATTTACTTACCTGTAATGTATTTATTCATAAATACTCCTCGTTTTTATCAGACAAAGCACAAAGGGGCGTTCGAAAACAGAAAACGCCCCTGAACTAGATTTTGGTCGGTAAAGAGTATTTACTCCGCTTCTTCCACGGTGATATGAAGAGTGCGTTCAAGCAGTATGTTTTGGAGTTCGAAGTTTGGGAAATCAACAAGAAGGGCTGATATCACGAGCTCATAGTCTCCTGCCCCGGGCAGAAGGTCTTTTCGGGACGGACTTTTTTATTTACATTTGCGTAATATAGAACTTCATTCAGGAGAGCAGTGCAAAGAGAGATGAAGACAAAAGAGATACAAGAAGAGGTATCTCCTTGCCTTTTTCACCACGAGGGGATCGATATGTTGTTTTTTGATTATGAATTATGGTCTAATTGGTACGAGAGGGGGTGAAAGCAGTGCGAAAAGCGTACATAGTACTTGTATTGTTGGTGAGCTTAGTACTGTTGAATGGTTGCGTTCTGGAAGGTATTTGGAGAAGACTTCCGACAGAGTTTCGAGGAGTAGTGGCAAATGAGTCGAGTTATACTCTAGAAATCAGGATCTATGACACGGATGCAAACAAACTCATCTACACTACAACCCTCGCGCCTGATCACTATACAATAACACACTTGGATGAGAGAAATTACACACTCCGCTCCGAGAGAGCTTTCTCTGATATCTACCACAAGACCGCATACATTCATCCCAACGCAATCAAAGCAGATTGCTCTTACGATGGTGTCTACTACGATTGGCGGGTAATCTTTAGAGATGGTTATCCTATAGTTGACCCGTAGGTGTAGGGTGTATCTGGAAACTCCTGGGTTGGTTTGACTGGTGTACTATGAGATCCACGTATCTTTACAAATGGCGAGTCTCCTGAAACCATTGAAGTGCAACATCTTTTCCTCTTCTTTTCCTTTGTAGAGAACTGAGTACATGTCTGTTACCTGGTGAGGTTTCTGGGCTGTCAGAGAGGAAACCTATGAGTTTCCAATAATCTAGGGCGACTCCTAAGATAGTATTTGTCGATGAGCAGCTTTGTCCTTATCTTGAACACTTTCTTCAGCTTCAATAAGTGAGAAACATCCATCTACGTCCTCTCAGGTTATTGGGAAGCTCTGCATTTTGTTTTTTGTTGCGTGAAGTTGTATTGAGCATGACCAACCAAGTTCTACTCGCACAATGTCAAAGCTTTTGCCATTCGTTCGATACTCCCTATGACTACCAGATCCAAGTAAACAGCTCATACTATTTCAATTGTCTTCGTCAGAGCTAATAATCTGTGCATCATTTGAGACAAGGAGGGATTACTAGATGTCTATTAAGAAGAGTTCTGAGAGTTCTCCACGACTTCTTCTGGTCGTAGTTCTGCTTCTTGCCGTAGTTCTATGCTGTGAGCTTGTTGTTACAGCTAGTGAGATTGAATTCTATGGGCCCAAAAAGCGAGTTGCAATTGCAGATGTAGAAGTTCTTGCTCCGGGTGCTCCAAGAGGTTTGGCAAACGGTATTGAAGAAATGCTTATTAGCAGTCTTCACCAGAGTGGTCGATTCATAGTACTCGAACGTTCTGCCTTGGAAGAGATTTTAAGAGAGCAACGATTGAGCTTGACTGGTGTAATCAGACCAGATACCGCTGCAAAAGTAGGAGAGCTCTTTGGTGCTCAGATCCTTGTAAAGACAGTAGTTACCGGGTTTGCAGAAGAGAAGATTGGCACAGTTCAGCTGGGCCCCCTAGTTGTTTCCATAGTCCGAGGATATATAGCTATGGATATGAGGATATTTGATGCAAACACTGGGGTTATTATCGAGAGCAGAAAAGCAGAGTCGACTATTACAGAAACAGGAGGGGGGGTCCTGATTCGTGGTGGTATTATCGACTTCACTATTTCTGACTACGAAAAGACGCCCTTGGGGAAGGCTACCAGAGAGGTAATTGACAAACTGGTCGACTTCATTGTCAGTGAGGTACGACCTGTTCCCTGGCAGGGTCGCGTAGCGATTGCAGAACCCAGCAAGGTATACGTCAACGCAGGATTTGATGTCGGCATGCAGAATAACTCATATCTAGAAATCTTTGAACGTGGTAGAGAGATTATTGATCCATCAACTGGACTTTCTCTTGGCTTTCAGAAAACAGGGATTGGTGTGGCAATTGTTGAAGAAGTTAGTGAAAAGTACTCTGTTGCATCGCTTCTTGCAGGATCTGCTGGCTCTGATGGAGATATCGTCGAATTTGTGAGAGCCGAGAGTGTTACTGGTATCATCGAAAAATACAAAGCTCATCGCCCTGATGATAATCGAGAAGTAAAGGACGGCGAACGAGATCCTGTTCTAAGTAAATCAATCGTTGTTATGATCCCGGAGACCCATATAAGAAGGCGTGTGGAGACGCGTATACCAGATCCTGCAGCTGAGACAGAGATTATCAGAGTACTAGTCGAACATGGTTTTAATGTTGTTGACCAGATAAAGGTGGCCGAGATTCGCTATACGGAAATGGCTTTTGCAGCAATCCATGACGTGAGAAATGCCATATCTCTTGCTCGGCAGTTTGATGCTGACATGATTATCATAGGTGAAGCTCTTAGCGAATGGGTTGAAGACATACATAATATGGTATCCTGCAGGGCACGAGTTGAGGCTCGAATAATTGACATGAACACTGGAAGAATTCTCGCAGCAGATGGAGTAGAAGGTTCTGCTCTGGATGTAAGTGAAGGAATAGCGTCAAAGAAAGCTCTCAGAGCAGCAAGCACAATGCTGGCAAATTACTTCGTTGATCAGCTATTCGCGCAGCAACCCGATGAATACGTTGTTATGGAACAGATCGAGGTTCTGATCACAGGACTCAGTAGTTATAGACAGCTTATGGAGTTTGAAGAGGCTCTTGAACAGATTGATGGAATTGCGGAGGTTCACAGACAGAGTTATGCAGGGGGCATTGCAAGGTTCACCTTGAGGAGTTCAGTAACGGCTCGTGAGATAACCGACGCACTGTTCCGATGGGCTTTCGATTCATTCGACCTTGATGTTACGTACTTCTCGTCTTCTAAAATCGAGCTTGAGGCAATGTGAAATGTGGAGATCATTGTGAATAAGAGCTCCCCGAGATAATGTGCATAAGATTATCATCTGTGGTGATCGCCAGGAGTATCAACTAGGGGTAGTAGCCGGTTAGACCACGAAATGTTTGACTTCTGTGTGGCCTAATTGAAAAAATGGAAAAAATGGGGACAGATACCGTTTTTTGAAGGAACGCTAGTTCCGCGAAGACCGCGCGGGTCAGAGCTGCTTCGCAGGAAGACAATAAAAATTGAGACAGCCTCCATTATTTACATCCCGGAAACGTTGTTCTACGTTCCCGCATTGAAAATAGGGACTCCATTTTTCCAAGAGCCGTCCTAGGGAAGAGAGAGACCCAGTCACTGGTGAAATGAGACGCAAGGCCGGCAAAGATCATGCCGGGACGCAATGCCCGGAGAAGCGTCCGGGGACGCAAGGCTGCCTTCGGCAGGAGGGCAACGAACTAGCCAGTCACGTTCGGTGGCCAGTCTTTGCTTCGCAAAGGCCAGTCTCGCCTTCGGCGAGGCCAGTTCCGGCTGTGCCGTCCAAACAAAGACCATTGAGAAAGAGCGTTCTGGAGAGGTTCGCTTCGCTCACGAGAGAAGAGGGAGAGAGAGAAGAAACCAGTCAGGTTGGAATTACGCCGTCACAAGAACCTCTTTGATCTCACCTTGACCAAGAACGAAGAACAGATCCTTGCTCTGGAACAAAGAACAATGATTTCTCTTTGATGGCTGTCTGCTCTCTCGGTGGACGGCGGACCGTTGACGGACAACGTTGTCTTCGTCAGCGACCAGCGAAAAGCGGCTCTTTGATGGGAGATCCCGTACAGGAGCATTACGGGATGACAACCGGACCAACTCGTTTCATTTTCCCTCAACCTTTCAAGTCATGAAGTGGGGTCTGGCGTCTCGTAGGAGCTTTAGGGGCTGTTCTGAGCGTTAACGAAAATTGGAATCTGAGGAACCGGACAGTACCTATTTGCACCGGTGGCATCTGACATTCGACAGAACGTCAAGGGTTGCATGAAGTGAAGCATAGAAACGTACAGGCAATTCACTAGACGTGGAGTCGGAAAGAATACAGGAGTTCTATTTCAACGGTGCTATTTTTTAGAGTTGCAGAGACTTCGCATCACCCCATGCTGCCGAAAGATCATTCTGGTGCATTGAAGCCCATTCAATCCGAGTCCCGGGGCTCTGTGAGGTAAGGCTCCTGCGATGACTGCCAGTGACTCTATTTCTAAATAGCTTAATGTTCACCATCGTGAGCATAGAAGTGTGAAGGAAGTTCATCTTCGTGGTACATGTAGATTACTATTCCATACAGCCGACTGATTGCAGGCATTCACACCGCGGCCTTTGTTTTGGGGAAGATCTCTTCTGGCTTCTTTCCCGTTATCCTCATAAAAAGCGAATCAGCGCAGCTTTCAAGATCTTCTCCCCATGCTAAAGCTCTGCCGTCCCTGACAATGCTAACGCCTTCAAAAAACTCATAATTCTTGAGAGGACCGAAAAGAGGAGATGCGGCCAGCTCAGAGAAATCCACTGTTCCCACTACTCCATTTTCAAAGGCGAGTTTTACCTTAAAAGCCTCCAGAGCTTCCGCCTGAGCTATTCTTATCATAATTCACCTCCTTCTCTGCTTGAATTATAGCACTGGAAGCATTTTTCTCAAGTTCATTCGCCGGAGTATTGTGCATATTCGATCTTGGACCATGTGATCTTTGAGAGGACTATTAATTCTATTGCGATAGTGTTGCTCTTCCAGAGCAAAACAAATACGGACTCTATCTTTCGATAATCTGTGTTGAAGGGAGTTCCAAGTGCCGAGATACAAGTTTAAGGAGCTGGAAGAACTTCTTCTGGTGCTTGATCAGAGATATCCGGAGAAGTGGACAACTTGTTGTCCAAAATCCCGTGGCATAACTACGAGCTATTGTCAATATTGAAAGCCGAGTGTCCACATTGGAATCGAATTTGAATGGGGCAGATCCGTATCGTCTCTTATTACGAACTCTGCTTTCTTTGGTTTCTTGCTCCTTCCTCCCACTTCAATAATCTTGCCATCTACAGAGAAATCTCCGTTTCGCTCATCCGCACAGGCAAAGATTCTTTTACCCGAATCTTCAAAGGATTGTGCCACATAGGCTTCTCTTCTTGTTCCGGTATTTCCTGTACCAATTGAGTAGAAAGTAGGGTCGCCAAAGAATATTTTCTCACCCTTGGAGAAAGTTCGATTATCATTCTGTCTATATACTATTCTGATTATTCCTGTTGCGTTCATTACAGTAAGAAGTTCATAGAGTTTTCTCTTCCCTATACCCCACTCTCTACACATTCTCTCAATGTTCAGTGTTGGAACTTTCGATATCGCCAAAAAGCCTACAACGGCATTCATTAGCCTGAAGTGAATATCCGAGATTTGCGGCACGAAGTACGGAACATCTCCATGAAGTGTCTTTTCAATAATGTGTTCTATTTGCTCTCGAAAGTCCCACTCCATATAAGACGGCCTGAATCCTCGCTCAAGATACTCCTCAAAAGCAGAAAGTACGTTTGTACAGTTTATTATCTCTTTAACTGAAGAAGGCTCAAGAGAGAATGGCTCTAATTGTGGCAGCGAAATTCCATCCCTAAGAAATATGTATTCCCTCAAAGACATTAGAGGGATTTGAATCCTGGAGAATCTTCTAGATAGATCTGCGATCCCCTGTCTTGAAACAAGGCTGCTGCTATCGCTAGCTATTACCAGTTTTCCCGGATAGGAATCGTAGAGGGCCTTAAGATGGATGCTCCAATCTTTTGCGTAGTGAGCCTCATCCACAACTATCCCCTCATAACCCCTTACAAAAGCTGTCTTTGCTATGCTCCATAGGTCACTAGTAGAAACGAGAGGGTTGTCAGCCGAGACGTAGAGTACTTTTCTCTCCCTAAATCTGTGCAGAAGAAAAGTGGTTTTTCCAACCCCTCTTGGCCCAAAGACGAGGACTGCCCTGTTCTTCATCTCTATTTTGTCGAAGTAAGGTCTCAGTCTTGAGGGGAGCTCCATTTCCTTCCTCTTTTGTATCTCTTCGAGTGACTGAACTAACTCGTCTGCATTTACTGAATCATCTCCTTCCGTTTCACTATGAAACGATCTTAGCACAGATTAGTTCCCAGATAAAACTCTATGCCTTAGGGGACTCCATTATTCGCATTCAATTAACGTGACAATGATGATAAGTTAGTCACCTTCTGTGGCAAGCAAAGGCAATCAAGAAAGAGAGTATTGAGAGGTTCACTAAACTCACGAGAGGAGAGAGGGAAGCCAGTCTGCTGGCGCAGGCCAGTCGCACTGCGTGCGGCCAGTCTTGCCTCCGGCGAGGCCAGTTCCGGCTGCGCCGGGAAAAGATCCGCTTTATTAGAAAACGCTGTACGCTGTGAAGAGTCATCCTTAGTCCTTCGTCCCAGATCATGGACCCGTCCTTGGGAAGAGCCTGAGGTCAGAGGCAAGAGGTCGGAAGAGCGAAGAGTTCTTGATTTTCTTACCTCAAGCCTCTTTCCCCTTACCTCTGATCGGCCTCGTCGTCGTCGATTGCCCAAGAACGAAGAACAGATACTTGCTCTGGAACGAAGAACCGATTATCCTCGGAGAACCGTTCAACGGCGAACCATGTTTTAAAGCGTTAAACGGTCCTCTGCTATTAAGCGTACAGCGGAACTTCTGGCGTATAGCGCATCTTCAGGGCGATATTCCGTGCAGGTACCCTGAACAGTAGCATTTCAGGGCAGGCTCTGCGGGATGACTGTCTTTTCTTACTTCACGTCATCCTCGTGGTTCAGGCCAGGATCTCGATCTTGAATCAAGAACGATGGAGCGAGAAGACGCTTTGAGTCTGAGATGAAGCTTCGCTTCGAGAGAAACCCTTTTCGAGACTTCTACAAACAATGAGAGAAAGCAGATCCCGTGCAGGTGCATCACGGGATGACCAGGTAAGTGGATTTAAGGGAAGGTTCTACGTGGATGACAGTCTTTTCTTGCTTTTCGTCATTCTGACGAAGGTCCTGGTCAGAATCTCGATCTTTGAAACAGTTGCAAGTGGCGAGTTGCGAGTTGAATAAGAAAATGGTTGTCCGTTATCGGTTCACCGTTCTCCGACAAGAATGAAAAGAGCGGTAAAGGCGTGACTAGGGTCTTGGCTTTTCACAGCGTACAACGGGTTTTCTGCTCTTAAGCGTCCAGCGGATTTTCTGGCGCAGCGACCGTCTCTATCAGCTCTTTATCGATGCTTCTTATTGGTCTCGCAAGGCAGAAACTGGTCTGTGCGAACAGACAGGCTTCAAAATCGCCTCCTGCGAAGGCAGCCTTGCGTCCCCGGATGCTTCTCCGTGCATTGCGACCTGGCGAAGCCAGCCTTGCGTCCGCCGATGTTCTTTCGGCGCCTTGCGTCTTATTCCGCTCTTTCTGACTCGGAACCTGCCCCCCAACCCCGGCTTTTTGCTTTTTCTTACAATTTGCATCACTGGAACTTGCAACTGAGCTTTTAGAAGCGATCAGCGAATTCTAAGAACGAAGAACAGATACTTGCTCTGGAACGAATAACGTTTTCCTCGGAGAACCGTTCAACGGCGAACCCAGTCTGTTTTGGTAGGGTCAAGAAATGGCGCGGTGTAAGTACAGACCTTGTGAGGCCAGGCTGTTTACTCCCCTTTCGGGAGAGTGTCCCCCTCAAGCGGGTCATCTCATCCGTTTCCATCTCCTGCCACCTCAAACCGTACGTGCGGATTTCCCGCATACGGCTTTCCTGTGTGCTTCACCTCAAGGCTTATGTGACCTATCGTGCCGGGAGTGCTTTCTGTCGGAGAT
>NZ_JPGZ01000037.1:0-59593 GCF_003351125.1 Mesotoga sp. Brook.08.YT.4.2.5.2. | reverse complement strand
TCTTTTGATGACTTGAAGAATCAGCTGGACATGAAACGCCTGCGCATTCACAGTGCTGCTTCTATGGATGGCAGACTCTTTATTCAGTTTATTGCCTTGATCCTTATGAGTGCTTTGAGAAAGAAAATGCGTGATACAAAACTCATTGAGAAATACACCGTCCGAGAACTCCTTCTCGAGATGGAAACATTAACTCAGGTACGATATTCAGGCAAGTACGGTCATATCCTTACTGAGATTACCAAACCACAACGCGAAATACTCCAGAGTCTGAAGATTCAACCAAACTCATAGGTATAATTTGTCCGGGAAATTAGGTGTCTATGTGCCATCGCAAGGGGTTATTCTCAATGTACTCACGAATTCGATTCAGTTCTTTCTCCCCACGGATGACATGTTCATAGTAATTTCGTTGCCAAAGAGATTTCCCGGGCGTACCGCGCAGTTCGTTTACTCTAGCCGTTGCAGCTGCTTTGAACCCCGAGACGAAAGAACCAATTGTCTTTGCTTTCATAACGCTTTCATGTGCTTTCAAACAGCCGCTTACAATCTCCCTTTCGCCTCTTTGTATAGCTACAATTCCGTGCAGGTGATTAGGCATTATCACGAAGGTGTCTAGTTTGATTTCCTTTCTGATTTCTGCAGATCTTAATCACTCTCAACAACGATCGTGCCAATGCTACTCAAGATCACTCTTCCGTCAACCATGGCTCCCAACAAACACTGCCTCCGATATGTACATATCGTCAAGAAATAAGCTCCGGTCTGAGAATAATCGTACTCCTTCAGTCTAATTGACCGCCTTTTCATAAGTCTTTCATCATGTTCCAAAATGCAAACCTCCAGGTTCTTCTTGTTCTCAAGGGTGAACAGCCGTTCGCCCCTACAAAAGAAACGACACATTAATCATATAATACCGCTGCGCGCTGGAAGAAACGCTGCCTTGGTTTCTGCTTTTAAAACTTGCATCATGAAACTTGAAACAGATGATCTTTCCGTTGCGGAGAACCAATAACGCTCGAAGGAGTCGCTTTTTCTCATCCTGGCGCAACAGCGCCAGCATCACTTCCCCGCGAAGCGGGCATTGCGACCTGGCGTGGTCTTCGCCAGCCTTGCGTCCCACCGAAGGTGGCATCACTTCCGCCGATGCTTCTCGGCGCATCACTTCCCCGGACGATTCTGCGGGCATCACTTCCTCGCGTTAGCGAGCCTCACTTCCTGCCGAAGGCAGCCTTGCGTCTTGTTCCGCTCTTTCCAAACCCAACCACGATCTTCCCTTTGACCAAGAACGAAGAACAGATCCTCGCTCTGGAACGAAAAACGAGATTTTTCTTGGCCGGGGGGGTAACACTCAACCGAGCATAAGTTCACTTCGCCAATTCGTAGATTTTCTTAACATCGTCCTTATGAAGTTGTACGAACTGTCCCAGAGGTCCGTCTTCAGTTGCCTTCTTGGCCATTTCTTCAAACTTGTCGTCGGGAATTCCGGCGTCTGTCAGGGTAACGGGAATACCGAGACTAGCAAAGAATTCCTTCAGCCTTCTAATTCCCTCAACAGCGGCCTTTTCAGGATTACGGAAGTCCGGTTCGACGTCCCAGACTCTGTACGCAAATTGGGCAAAGCGTTCCACATCGTGCTTATACACATAAGTCATCCACGGAGCCCACATAATCGCCAGGCCTCCGCCGTGAGCTATGTCGTATATCGCGCTGAGTTCATGTTCCATGCCGTGAGTAGCCCAGTCTCCGATTCTTCCCGTGCTGAGCAAGTCGTTATGAGCTATGGTTCCGGCCCACATTATCTCCGCTCTCGCATCGTAATTCTCAGGCTCTTCTAGAGCTATGGGAGTGTTCTTGATCATTGTTCTTAGAGTAGCTTCGCAGAGTCTGTCCGTGAAATCCACGTTCTTCACATTTGTGAAGTATCTTTCCATGACATGGGACATTATATCTACCGCACCTACCGCCGTCTGGTAAGCAGGCAGTGTGAAAGTCAGTTCGGGATTCATTATTGCGAATTTCGCTCTCATGTGAACACTGTTTGCTGCTCTCTTGTACCAGCCGTCTTCGTTTGTGATTACAGATCCGCCGCTCGATTCGCTTCCGGCTGCAGGAATTGTTAGCACAACACCGAGCGGGAGCATCTTTTCTACTTTCTTGCCGGTCGAGTAGAAGTCCCAGACATCTCCACCGTAAGGTACTCCAATTCCTATCGCCTTGGCCGAGTCGATAACACTTCCCCCGCCAACTGCGAGGATTGCATCGACGTTCTTTTTTCGGCAGAGTTCGATTCCATCTCTTACAAGAGACAACCTTGGATTGGGCATTACTCCTCCAAGCTCGAAGATCTCAACTTCGGCTTCTCTTAGACTTTTTACAACACGGTCGTACAAGCCGGTCTTCTTTATACTGCCTCCACCATAGTGAAGAAGAACTCTCTTGCCGAACCGGGAAATCTCGGTTCCAACATGTTGTTCGGTATCTTTTCCGAAGATTATCTTGGTCGCATTGTGAAACGTGAAGTCTAGCATTCAATCACTCCTCTCTTATATGTGTTTTGTAATTGACATCTATACACTCGGACATACCTTCTTCACAACTCTCAATTATCTCTAGTATTCTCTCAATAGCTACTTCGATTATTCTTGCCGTAGCTCCCCAGACTACGAAACCGGGGAAGCGGTATCTGATGGTCTTCTTTCCATTGGGCATAATAATTGTCTCCGGGGAGGTTAGCATAAGAGCCTTTAGCGAAAGAAAGATCACGTCCTCAACTTCTCCCCTGTCCAGTTTGAACTCAAGCTTATCTATGAATCCAACGAATGAGGTGATCACTTTTCCTGATGTGACTGTAGTATTTATGTTCAGCGGGTAGACTTCTTTAAGAGAAGACGGAGAGGCACCAATTTCCTCTCTCATTTCCCTTATTGCACACTCTAGAAGAGTTTCGTCATCTTCAATATGACCGCCAGGAAAGCTGATTTGCCCCGGATGGCTTATCCCTGTCGATCTTCGCGTAAGAAGCAGATAGTATTCTCCGCAGAGCTTCACGATTGGCACAAATACTGCCGTATCTTGATTCCTTTGTTGCAAGACTCCACCTCGCATATATTCTACTATTATTATCAATTATAATGCTTTTGGGAGGCGATGAAGTGAAGGAAGTAACCCTAACAGAATTGAGGGGAGTCGTCGGAAAGGTTCTTATTGACTTCTATAGTCCGGGCTGCGGAGTATGTGCTGCGATTGAAGCGAAACTTGATGAAGTTGAAGACACTTTTGTTTCCTGGAAATTCTACAAGATAAATACTGTTGAGAATCCTGCGGTTGCTTCAGAACACTCCGTCTTTACAGTCCCGACGATTGTGGTGCAGGTTGATGGTAGAGAGCAGAAGAGATGGAGCAGATACTTCTCTCTCGAAGAAGTTATCGACTATCTTCGTGAAATTGATGAGACAGAGAGTTAGCTTTTTCGGTTCACCGCCATCGGTTCTCCGTTCTCCGTTAAAGCCAAGAAGAAGATCGAAACCAAGATTCCGGATCCAAGTCTGAAATGACTGCCTTAGGTTATTCAGAAGACACCACATGTCGTCATTCTGACAAAGCTCCTAGTCAGAGTCTCGATCTTCACGTAAGCGCAGCAAACTCTGGCATAAAACATCAGACGCAAGGCTGCCTTCGGCAGGAGGCAAAAAAGGAGCCAGTCTGCTAACGCCAGTTCCGCTTTGCGGGCTAATAGCCACCAATCTGTGAACGCTGCTGAGTAGAACGTTGACCGCCAACAGTCTGCCGTCCTTCAAGAAGCCCGCTGTACGCTGATGAAAACCACGTTGGCTGTCAAAGGATTACCGTCCTCTGAAATCAACAACAATAGCTGGAATGCTCCTGTTAAGGGTCATCCCGATATGCAACTGATCGGGATCTCGAATGCAAGAGCCGCTTTTTGCTGCACGCCGAGCACTTCAAAGAAACGGCCTCAGTGAGTTGTTCTGAGTTGCTTCCCCGCGAAGCGGGCATTGCGTCCTGGCGCGATCTTCGCCAGCATTGCGACCTGGGATGTTCTCCCCAGCCTTGCGTCCGCTGTGCCTTTCGGCGCATTGCGTCTCATTCCACTCTTTCCAACCTGACCCGCTACCACGCGTTTACGGTGTATACTTTTGATTAATAGCGGCTTCATTGCTTCAGGAGGGGGTGCACCAAGTTGAGAATCGGAATTGCCGGACTCGGCACAGTAGGGTCCTGCGTATATGCTATTCTTTCTGAAAAGGGAGATGATATCGAGAAGAGATCGGGAAGGAGATGTACTGTCTCCAAGGTAATAACAAGGACTCGAAGCAAGTACGCCAAACTTGGAATCCCGTCCGACCTGATCGCAGAGGATTTCGAAGACCTGATTATCAACAGCGATATTGTAGTCGAGACTATTGGCGGGACTGAGGCCGCCAGAAAACTGGTTAGACAGTCTCTGGAACTCAACAGAACAGTGGTTACCGCGAACAAGATGCTTATCTCCGAATTCGGTAATGACTTCTCCGACAGTTCCCCTATTAAGAGTCTCTTCTTTGAAGCTGCCGTGGGTGGTGGCATTCCAATAATCTCGCTTCTTGAGGACTACCTGATATTCCACGGAATCAAACGCATACGCGGTATACTCAACGGGACAACGAATTTCATTCTATCTGAGATGCAGAAGGGAATTGGTTACCAAGAAGCTTTGAGGCTTGCTCAGGAAAGGGGTTATGCAGAAGCCGATCCATCAAGCGATGTGAAGGGCTTAGATGCTGCATACAAGCTATCGGTGCTCACGGGTATAAAGACTGGGATTTTCCCCGGAATAGCAACAATAGAGACGAAAGGAATTGAAGATATAGATAAACTAGACATAGAAAGGGCTGCAGACGAGGGAAGGAAGATCAAGCTCATAGGGACGATTGATTTCGAGAAGGAAAGAGCTTCTGTTAGACCTCAGGAACTAGAAAGAGATGATCCACTCTGGAGCGTAGATGGTGTTGAGAATGCCATAGAGGTTGAAACGGATCTGTCTGGAAAGTTTATTCTCAGGGGAGAGGGTGCAGGCGCACAACCAACTGCAACTGCGATTATCTCGGATATTCTAAGGGCATCGAGATACGCCGAGAAGCAGAGCAATTCAGTCGTGATAATGAAGTTTGGAGGAACGTCGGTCGACACGCCGGAGAAGATAAGGGATGTTGCAAAACGTGTTCAGAGAAAGGTTCAAAGCGGAGTCAAGCCCGTTCTGGTTGTTTCGGCCATGGGGGTCGAAACTGACACTCTCTATGAACTCGCCGGAGAGATCTCCAGTAAGCCAAACGGCAGAGAGATGGATATGCTTCTAGCTACCGGCGAGCAGAAGTCTATAGCACTTGTAGCGATGGCAATTCAGGAGCTGGGGATGAAGTCTATCTCACTTTCTGCCAATCAGGCTAGGATTCAGACTGACTCGAATTTCTCAAATGCAAGGATCGTCTCAATCGACGCGGATCTAGTAAGTCGCCACATTTCAAATGGATATGTTCCCGTTGTCGCAGGCTTTCAGGGATCGACATATACTGGCGAGATCACGACGTTAGGACGAGGGGGTTCGGATCTTACGGCCGTAGTGCTTGCGAAGGCTCTGGGATCACAACTGTGCGAAATCTACAAAGATGTGGATGGCGTATATTCTGCCGATCCGAGGATAGTCCGGAAGGCCAGACCGATCAAAGAAATCTCATGGGAAGAGATGATCGAGCTTTCCAAACAGGGAGCTCAGGTGCTTCAAAGCCGAGCGTCGGAATTCGCCAGGAAGTATGATATAAAGGTGCTCGTGAAAAACGCGCACACGAACGCCAGAGGCACGCTTATATGGAGGGGATCGAAAGTGGAGCAACCTATCGTAAGAGCAGTAACTTCTGATCAGGATATCGTAAAAGTGGTTCTGCAAGAAGTTCCTGACAGGCCGGGAATAGCTGCAAGAGTGCTCAAGACTCTTACCGAGCAGAATGTGAATATCGATATGATAATACAGAGTATGAGAAGCGGTGATTTCAACACAATGGCCTTTACCGTTCAGGCGAGCGACCTTGCAAAGCTCAAGCAGGATATTTTGAAATCGAGAAGCGAAGCCAGAGAAATAACCATAGAAAGAGCTATTGCAAAGATTTCCATAGTGGGCGTCAACCTGACTGCCACACCGGCCATAGCTGCGACTCTCTTCGAGACTCTTGCAAATGAAGGGATCAACATAGATATGATAAGCGCCAGCAACAGCAGAATCTCGGTCGTAATTGACAGCAAGAAGGTGCGTTTGGCTGTAAACGCTATTCACAGTGCCTTCAGTCTGGAGGAGATCGAATGAAAGGGTTAATAGCTAGCTACGAGAGATTTCTTCCCGTAACTCTTAGTACTCCGAGGATTACCCTCCTTGAAGGAAACACGCCTCTGATATATCTGGAGAACATCAGCAGGAAATTCGGACCGAAAGTTTACGTGAAGTATGAAGGGGCTAATCCCACAGGCTCTTTCAAAGATAGAGGGATGGTTCTGGCTATCGCCAAGGCGATTGAAGAGGGCTCAAAGGCCGTAATTTGTGCCTCTACCGGAAATACTTCGGCCTCCGCTGCCGCTTACTCTGCAAGGACCGGTTTGAAGTCGATAATCTTAATTCCAGAGGGAAAAATCGCTCTGGGCAAGCTTGCCCAGGCGATGATCTATGGCGCAAAGGTAATTCAGATAGATGGGAATTTCGATGACTGTCTTGAACTTGCGAAGAAGATTTCTGAAGAGTATCCGGTAACGCTTGTGAACAGTCTGAATCCTTACAGACTTGAGGGTCAGAAAACTGCCGCTTTCGAGATAATCGACGTTCTAGGAAGGGCTCCTGACTACCACTTCATACCGGTAGGGAACGCGGGCAATATTACTGCCTACTGGATGGGGTATCGGGAGTATCACGAGAGAGGTCTGTCAAACAGCCTGCCCAAGATGATGGGCTTTCAGGCCGAGGGAGCTGCCCCAATTGTATATGACAGGGTCTTCGAACACCCCGAGACTATTGCGACCGCCATCAGGATTGGTAACCCTGCAAGCTGGAAGAAGGCAGTCGCTGCAAGAGACGAGTCGGGAGGGGTAATAGAAGCCTTGACCGACGAAGAGATCTTGAACGCGCAGAAGCTGCTCGCGAACACCGAGGGTGTCTTCTGCGAGCCGGCCTCTGCAGCTTCTTTTGGCGGTTTCCTGAGAAAGGCCGAAGAGGGGTTGTTCCGGTCAAGTGATCTCGTTGTCTGTACTTTGACCGGGAACGGTCTCAAAGACCCCGATGCAGTCATCAAGTCTGTAGATATGCCCATAGTCATTCAGAACAGTCTGGAGGCAGTCCTTCATGAGGCAGGTCTGAAATGAGACTGAGGGCGCCGGCCACGACGGCAAATATGGGAAGCGGCTTTGACGTGGTGGGTATGGCTTTGAAGCTCCATAATACCGTTCAATTCGAGAAGGCGAATCGACTTAAGGTTCTATCTATAGGTAGATATGGAAGAGAAATCGAGGATGCGGAAGAGATTTTCAGAAGTTCTATAGCGAGATTTGAGAAGATTACCGGCAAGGTGGTACCGGGAATCCAGATAATTCAGGAGTGTGAGATACCTCCTGCCCGGGGACTCGGATCGAGTGCAGCGGCAATTGCCTCCGCATTGTTTATAGCGAATGTGATGACTGGAGGGAGTATTCCCGTAAGGAAGCTTCTCGAGATCGGGACCGAGATCGAAGGCCATCCTGATAACATCGTCCCATGTATGCTTGGAGGGCTCGTTGTCTCTTACTACGACGGAAAGAGATTCGACTACGAGAAGTTTGAAATGCCAGATCATAGACTGACTTTTCTGGTGCCAGAATTCAAGCTCTCCACAGATGTAATGCGAAAGGCGCTTCCCGAATCGATTCCCTTTGAAGACGCTGTGAGCAATATAAAAAGCGCTTCGCAATTTGTAGCCAAAATCTCAAAGGGCGATCTTGGTAGTGCTCTGAAATACTCACAGGATGAAATCCATCAGACTTACAGAATAAACAGCGATTCACGGATGAGGGAATTCGTCCTCAGCATAGAAGAGAGAAGGCCTTCTTTCTGGTTTGTCAGTGGTTCGGGCTCGGCAGTCTGCTGCGATCTGGAAGATGTAAACGGAATTCCATATCTGGAAGCAGTCATAAGAACCACCCCGGCAAACGAACCGTTTATCGTCGGTCTGTGAGTTATTGACTAGATAACGAGTTTAAATCAGCTTCGATAAACAGTCTCTATGGCGCCTTCACAAGGAAACAGGTCATCGAATATCCGGTAGTATAGAAGCTCTTCCTTTGATCTAATTCCGCTGTCTCGCCGTTCGTTCTCAAGCTCTGAGTCGGATATCATCTCCTCCGCATACTCTTTCATCAGATGCGATGAGCCCGAACCCACGCTGAACTTGCTCTTCTTCCGCCACACGACGCTCTCCGGCAGCTCGTTTTCGAACGCCTTTCTGAGAATCCACTTCTCTGTCTTCTCGGGTCCGTGGATCTTCCATTCAGCGGGTATGGAGAAGGCAAGGTTCAACACCGAAGGGTCCATAAAGGGTACATCGAATTCGATTCCGAATGCAAGACTCATTCTGTCGTTCCGCTGGAAGCCCGAGCGATAACCGTTTTTTGTAATCCTCATCGACTCTTTGTCTATAGACTCTGCAGTGGGCAGATCCTTCATGTACTCATAGCCGGCGAAGAGTTCGTCGGCCCCCTCTCCCATGAAGACGAAGGAACTGCCTTCATCGGCTGCCAGCTTCGAAACGAGGTAATTGGGAATAGCGCTTCTGACCAATGGAGGATCGAACGACTCGAGATGATAGATTACTTCGGGCAAGACTTCGAGCATCTCATCGAAATCATAGGTGTACTCTCTATGATCCGTGCCGAGATACTCGGAAACCTCCCTTGCGTATTCCGGGTCTTCCCCGTCGCCGCTTCCAACAGTAAATGTTCTCAAGGACCCGCTCAGCGAACTAGCAACGGCTGCGATACAACTGCTGTCCAAACCGCCGCTCAAGAAGACTACCGCGTCAGACTTAACTGCTGAGAGTCGCTTTTCAACGGCCTCTTCAAGAGAACTCCGCAGCAGTTCAGCTGCCTCTTCTTCGTTTCGAGCATCTGACTCATCTGTAAGCAGGTCTTCGAGTGAGGAGTACTTCTTGAACCCTTCGATGGAAGAGAAGTAGTAACCCGGCGGAAAGACCTTTACCTCACTACAGAAGGCGGTCAGAGCCTTGAGTTCGGAAGCACACGCGATCGACCCGTTTATGAAGCAGTAGTAAAGAGGCTTCAGTCCTAAAGGATCTCGGGCGATCAGAGTTTCTCCGGCTGTATGAATTGCGAAGGCAAAAGAGCCGTCCAGTCTATCTATGAATCGATTTCCATACTTCCTATGAAGACTCAGTATCTTCTCCGGCCAGGGCGCATCGGAGCAGTTTCTGAGAAAACCGTCGAAAACGACGTACTCACCATGCCCTTCAAAGACATTCATGTTATCCTCATAGGCATTGCTCAACACAGCGCCCATAACTACCTCTCCGCCTGCCGCGAGGACTCTTGGCTCGCTCCCCCTGTGTGCAAGGAAAGATAGCGAGTCTTCTATCATTTCTCTCTCGCCCCTATAGAATACAGCGATTCCGCTCATCAAAAATCCCTCCATTTTGTTCCATGCGAAGACTTACCTGAAGCTACTTCTGGGATCATTACTATTCTGACACATAATAATTATATCATGTGAGGAAATCTCCAAAATTCATTTCTGAAGCCAGGTCCGCGCATCGCGTTCCAACTAGCTCAGAAGGCTTCATTCACTTAGTTCACAAGGAGGATTTCTGTATAATGGGAGTGCAGACATTCCATTCGCTTTGGAGTATCTGTTCTTTGCAGGTTATCATTTGTTTCTTATTCTTTTTCTGCACAGGGGATTGGGGAGGTGGTTCTATGAAGATAGCTGTAATTGGAGCTGGCAACGGTGGACAAGCTCTTTCGGCGGTCCTTGCGATGCGAGGACATGATGTCTCGCTTTACAACAGGAGTCAAAAGAGAATACTACCGATACTTGATGACCGGAAAATAAGAGTTGAAGGTGAGTCCAGCGGAAAGGCCAAACTCAAGTACGTCGGAACGGATATGAAGAAGGCGATAAATGGGGCAGAGGCAATCATGGTGGTCGTGCCTGCCTTTGCTCATGCTCAGATTGCCGCCGGTCTGGCCGACTGCGTTACGGAAGGGCAAATCATAGTTCTGAATCCGGGCCGAACCGGAGGGGCGCTGGAGTTCGATAAGATCTTCAGGGAGAAGGGCGTTAGAGAGAAAGTGGTAATTGCCGAGGCCCAAACCTTCGTCTTCGCTTCGAGAATTTCTGGTCCAGGGATGGTAAGGATATTCAGGATAAAGAACGCCGTTCCGATTTCTGTTCTGCCTTCAAAGGAAAACGAGGCGATCATGCCAATAATAAGCGAGATCATGCCCGAGTTTACACTGGCGAAGAACGTACTTTACACGAGTTTCAACAACATAGGCGCAGTCTTTCATCCCGGTGCGATACTTATGAACGCCGGTTGGATTGAGACAAAACACGGAGACTTCCAGTTCTACTTAGAAGGCATAAGCCCATCGGTCGCGAGAGCTCTGGAAGCGCTGGACAGAGAGCGCTGCGAGGTCACGAAAACTCTTGGCGTTGAGGCAATGGGCGCCAAGGAGTGGCTTGACTATGCTTATGACGTCAAAGGCGAAGACCTATATACGGCCATTCACAGCAACGAAGGCTACAGAGGGATAATGGCCCCGATAAGCATAGAGAACAGATACATAATGGAAGATGTGCCGATGAGCCTCGTTCCGATCAGCTGCTTCGGAAAGAAGCTCAAAATAGAGACTAAAGTCATAGATTCGATAATCAATATTGCTGGAGCGGTTATGGAGAGAGACTTCTGGAGCGGGGGTAGAAGTCTGGCCAGTCTCGGTGTCGATAAAATGTCTATTGAAGAACTTACCAGGTACGTGGAGGAAGGGAATTGATATGAAGATACTGGCGGGAGCTATCGGGAGCGACATACACACTGCTGGCATTCTGAATTTCCTCCATCTGGCCGAAAGGGAAGGCTACGAGACGACATACATTGGAAGTGTAATCGGCATAGACAAGCTGTTGGACAGTGTGGAAGAGGCTTCGCCTGACATAGTTGCGGTGAGCTACAGATTGGGCAAGGAGTCTTGCGAGCAGCTACTGCGCGAACTGAAACTGTCTCTGGAGAACAGGGGGATCGAGAAAAGACTGATCTTCGGTGGAACGGTTGAGACTGCTGAAATAGCAGAGAGAAGCGGTCTCTTCGAGAAGGTCTTCGATGGCAGCGAGATGCCGGAAGAAGTCGTTATGTTCCTCAGGGGCACGACAGATGCAAAAGGCGAGGTTGATTACCCGCAGTCGCTTCTCGAAAGAATAACATCTAAGAAGCCCTATCCTTTGATAAGGCATCATATAGGCCTGGAAACCGTTGAAGCAACTGAGAAGGCCGTCCGGAATCTCGCCGAATCCGGATTGCTGGATATCATCTCACTTGCCCCGGATCAGAACTGCCAGCAATGGTTCTTTCAGCAGGAGGATATGATCTCTTCCGAAGACGGAGCCGGCGGCGCTCCCTTCAGAACTAGAGAGGATTTTGAAAGAATGTATGAGGCAAGCCGAACAGGGAACTATCCCTTGATGCGCTGCTACTCAGGAACAAGAGATCTTCTGAAGTTCTCTCTTCTCTTCAAAGAGACGCTGAACAACGCCTGGGCGGCGATTCCTCTAACCTGGTACTCGCAGCTAGATGGGAGATCGGATCGCGAACTGCTCGAAGCGATAAGAGACAATCAGGGAGCGATCGCCTGGAACGGAGGAAAGGGCATCCCGGTCGAGATAAACGAGGCCCATCAGTGGGCGCTAAGATACTGCCATGCTGCAGTCGAAGTGACTACCGCCTATCTTGCCGCCCTCTGCGCTAAGCGCCTCGGCGTAGAAGTGTACGTTGCGCAGTACATGTTTAACACGCCACCGGGGATCTCTCCAAGAATGGATCTGGCAAAGGCGCTCGCAAAAAAAGAGTTGATCGAGTCTTTGAAGGATGAGAACTTCACGCCAGTTACGATGGTAAGGCCCGGACTTATGTCTCTTCCAGCCGACCCAAATCTGGCTATGGGTCAGCTGGTAACATCCGTTTATACTGCTATGAACATTGACCCGGAGATTGTTCATGTTGTCGCTTACTGTGAAGCGACAAGAAGGGCCTCAGATGTAGAGATCATAGAAAGCGCGAAGATGGCCAAACAGGCGATAAACGAGGCGATCAAAGGGATTCCCGACTTCAAGCAGGATAAGGAGATTCAGAACCACAAGGAATACCTCAAGAGTGAATCTGCAACGATCATAGAGGCAATGGAGAAGATCAAAACAGGCGAGCTCACATCGCCCGAGACAATTTACACGGCAATCAAACTGGGCATCCTCGATGCCCCGGGTTTGAGCAAGATGTCAGTAGCCAAAGGGGCAGTTCGAACAGCCATTATCGACGGCCAGTCCTGCGCGGTCGATGAGCAAGGAAGGAAGATAGACGAAAGGGAGAGGCTCGCGGACTTAGAAGGTGATTGATGAGCCAGTCACGCGGCGCGGCCAAGAACAGTTGCAAGTTGCCAGTTCCAAGTTGCGAACTCTAGGCACGAAGAAGAACGAAAGATTAGACGCAAGACGCCGGAGAACATCGGCGGACGCAAGGCCGACTTCGTCAAGAATTGATGCTGCTGCGCAGAAAGTGATGCCCGGAGAAACGTCCGGGGACTCTGATGAAGACCATGTTGACCGTCATCGGTTCTCCGTTCTCCGTAAAAGCTGTTTCTTCGGAGAACAGAGGCCGGCCAACGGCTAAGTAAATTCAGACTCCATTTCTAGTATCTTATCAGCCTGAGTTGAGATAGAATAGGTATGTAACATGTTTGTGCGTTGGTTGAATTATAAATTAGAATGATTTAAAAGTATTTACTCATTCTAGCCAATAATACTTCTGAGACAAGACTGAGTATGTTCTCTACTCGACTGTGGGTGAATGATGGAAAAGAGGCTGCTTTTTACAATGGCCCTGTTCCTGACGGGAGTTTTTAGCCTGTCTCTAGCTATAACAAGCTACGTAGACCCGGTGGGATTTCCCGCTCCCTGGCCGGATAATCCAAGCCAGCCGCTAGCTTCTTATGAGTTCAACAGTCTCAACGACCTTATAGATTACTACCCTACGAATTCCTGGAATGTAGCCGGCGGTATTCTATCGCTTACCGCTTCTGGCGAGCGCAGAGCGATACTTGATGGGAACGAAGGCTGGGGCGATTACGTTGTGAGGAGCTTTGGCAGGATCACCGACGGGATTCAGTCCGGCGGCTCCGGTTATGCGATATATGTCAGGGCTACAGGTACTGCCAGGAACATAAACGCCTACGCTTTTCAGGTCGATCCGGGACTTGGGAATAAATTCGCATTGAGAAAGGTCACAGATGGTAGAGAGTCCGGCGTTCTAGCCTCGGGAACGCCTGCCGCAGATTTCGACTGGCTGGAATGGCATGAAGTAACCATAGTGGCCATGGGTAATACATTCACTATGTTTGTCGATGGAATTGAGGTTTTGAGATACACTGACAGCGATAACCCTTTCATGAACGGAAGAGTTGGTCTCAGATCCTGGGGACCGACACAGGTCGAATTTGACTATGTTCGAGTGAATGAAAGCACTTCGGCAACCAACGAGTGGATCCCTTACACTTACTCGAGAGACCCGATTTACGACGCTTCAGGCAATACTGACAATTCTAATGGCGGGACCAGTCCCAGGCAGGAAGCAGATTTCGTCAGTTCTCATAATCTGCCTGCGATACAGTTCTTCGCCGACTGCGACAATCTCATGTTCAGAATGGTGCTTGCCAAAAACCCTCTACAACTACAAGGTTCTGGGACTCCCTATAAATCTTCTACATGGAACATACTTATAGATATAGACGGCGACGGTTATAGAGACTTCGCGATTGAACTCGACGGAACCGACCAAGGAATTGCGCCCGACGATATAAAGGTATATTTCAGCACAATCAAAGACCAGTATCTCTACGATAATGATCTGATCTGGAAACAGGACAGCGCAAAGCACTTGATTAGTCCGACAAACGCCGACGGCGAACCCGGTAGACCGGCAGACTGGGACCGCGATCCCTCGCCTTTGGTATGGGATTTTGGAAGGACCAGAGTGATCAAGTACGTAGATCCCTCGCTCGGCACTGTTTATCTTCTGGATATCCAGGTACCCCTGGCAGCTCTAGACGCTACTTCCAGAGGCGGACCGAAACTCACTGCAGACGATATCTTCCAGCTTGCGTTCACTACAAGTTCGAACACTAACAATCCTTTACAGAAAGACCTTGCATTCCAGGGGACCTATACGATGGCTCTTAATAAACCTATCCCCTTTGGAGACCTTGTGAATTCATGTGGGCATATTTCGCAGATTCCTCTGACATCCAGGATCAGCGTTTCCGGCTGCGGTCCTTCCACGATCGAGGCTTTTGTGCTCGATTCGCATACCGCCGTCTCAGGAGTAATACGTTCGACGGTAACAAGCGTTAAGTTCTACTATTATTTTGACTATAACGGTAACGGAGTTGCCGACGACGGTTTCGAGTGGGTCTTGATCGGAGACGCAACGGCCGTGGACCAGTTTAACCCCTGGAGGTTGCAGTGGAATAATTCTCAGGTTCCTCAGGGAGACTACATAATTAAGGCAGTAGTGAGAGACGATCAAGGCAATACAATGGACTCGTATGTGCAGTACAATAGCGGCGAACTCAGAGAAGTAGCGCTCTTGGAAAATACTTGTAGCAGTATCTCGCTGACAGTCTCCGGAAAAGCCTTTGAAGACCGAGGAGACAATGGTGGGCCTTTTGTTTCGGGTGTCGATCTGCCAAAGACTAACGTTAGGGTGAGAATTTACAGAGAGGCCGACGGTAACGACGCGATCAGTAATGGTGACGTGTTTGTCGCGGAGACTAATACCGATTCCAATGGCAACTACTCTTTCGGACCTTTGCCTCAATATAGATACTACGTCGTTGTGGATTCGAAGAGTGTCGCTCCGACAGCACTCAATTCCGGATTTCCACCTGCGACTCCCTGGGCCGAACAGACCTTCAAACGCGAGTTCAAAGACGGTGCTTACAATGATGTACAGGCCTTTGGCGGTTTAGATCCCTCAATCTCAGACAGATTCGCGACCTGGAGTAAGTCCGTCAGTCAGAGCACCTTTCAGCATTTGTCTGCAGTTGACCTTTCGGAAAGCACTCAATCCGTAAGCGGGATCGATCATGGCTTCTCGTTCAACGTGATTGTCAACACTAACGACACTGGAGATAATGGCTTCAGAGTTGCCGGCAATCAGGGAACGCTGCGACAGTTCGTGCTGAACTCAAATGCAATTGCCGGAGCCAATGCGGCGAGATTCGTCATGCAGACTCCTCAAAATTCATCTTTCGGAAGCAACAGCTGGTGGACGATACAGACTCAGGCAGCCTTGCCGGACATTACCGACACCCAGACAACCATTGATGGCACTGTATACACTGTGCAGGGGAACATCATAAACAGTAACGTCTCAAACTTTGGGGGCGGTCTTGCCGGAATCGATAAAATTGCCATACCCCAACTCAACGGCAAAGAGATCGAGATAGACTGTAACGGTCTAGAGTATGTTCTGAGAACTTCGGCAACCGCGGGAGGATTCTCGTTGAAGAACATCGCCTTCTTTAACGGTGGCGGCACTGTCGGCGACGCTACCGCTCCGGTAATCATTAATGGCCAGAACTTCAATCTTGATAATATTGTGAGCGGGGCGAGAGCCGATGGATCTAGACCTGAAGATAGCAATCTAAACAGATGATACGGTCTGGTTATCAACGCAAGCGGAACTCTAAAAGACTCGTATATCGCTTACAACGGCTCCGGTCTTCTGCTGACTGGAAATACCATAGATGTAAACAGGGTAATTGTACTGGACAACGGCATCGGTCCTTCGGGAACCGACGGAAATGGCGTTTCGATAGTCTCTCCGGCGAGTTCAGTTACTTTAAGAAACTCTATCGTAGAAGCGAATGGCGGAAGCCACGCCGGCGTGACTCACGGAAACGGTGTCTATACACAGGGAGACAAACTGACGCTTCTGGAGAATACAACGATCGTCGATTCAACCGCTTCGGCCATATCTCTCAACGATTCTGTGGGAGCGGTTATCAGAAAGTCAATCATCAACGGCTCTTTTGGCGGTTCCGGTATAAGGGTTAGCAGCGATTCAAGTTATGGCGACTTTTCGCTAAACTCTTTTGGTGATAATCGCGGCCTGGCGATTGATCTTCTCAGAGCGCCATCTTCGGACATGATTGAGGGTGTGAATCCAAACGACGGGCTTCTCAATGAAAGCTATGGTAATACGGGTATCGATCACCCTGTAATAGCTCTGGCAACGCGAAGCGGTAGCGCTCTGTCTATTCAGGGATTTGTAGGTCAGAACACTCCCAGCGCAGTCTTCGCCGGTTCTGTCGTTGAGATATACTCTGCAAGAGCAGGGGACGGAGACTCTTATTCGGGAGAGGACTACGGTGAAGGAATAAAGTATATCGGGTCATTTACAGTAGATTCTCAGGGAAACTTTGAGGGCAATGTCTCCCCTGTCTCTGAGGACACAAAAGTCATAACAGCTATAACCCGTCACGAAAGCTTCAGTAACGTTCTCGGTATTTTTGCTTACAGTACTTCCGAGTTCGGTCCGAATAAATCAGTTGGTTCGGGTCTGAAGATCAGCGGTTACGTCTATGAAGATCTCAATTTCAACAGGACCCGCGACTATGCCGAACCCGGTATTGCGGGAGTCAGGCTGAAGCTCTGGAAGTTTGATGGAAGCGGCTGGACTTTCCAGTCTTACACTCAGACGGACAATGAAGGCTTTTATAGCTTCGATGTTTCGCAGGGAACTTTCAGAGTTGTGGAAGACGCCCAGAATCTCTTCAATTCATCAACTGAAGGATCTGATCCTGTTGGATACATATCCACGACTCCGAACTGGGTTGAAGTGATAGTAGATACAGTAAACAAAACGGCCGATTTCGGTGATTTCAAAGGTTTTATTGTGAAAGGTTTTGTCTTCGATGACACCGGTGCAGGCGTCATCTCTCAGGCCAATAATGCTACAAGAGATCCGGGAGAGGCGGGAATACCGGGAGTGTTGGTTACACTGACAAACGGTTCGGACAAATTTACAAGATACACAGACCAGGACGGTCTTTATAGATTCTTCGTCTCCGGAGATCCTGTCTATCCAATCGTAATAAGAGAGACGGATCTTCCGGCATATACATCAACGGGCGACCATGATAGCGACGGGTCTGCCCCTCTTGAAGAGAGAAATACTATAACGATAAACTCGAGTGTTGATTCTTTTGCCTTCAACAATTTTGCAGATGTGAAGAGACTGCTCATCGAAGGTATAAACACCGTTTCGGGACTTCCGGGAAGCACCGTCAGTATCGATCATTCTCTGTTCGTTGCAACTTATGGTAGCGTTTCTCTGGAGACCATTTCATCTCAAGGCTTTAGTATCGCTGTTTATGAGCTCGATTCGGCAGGGAATGTGCTGGGTCTGTGGGATAACAATATCGCAAGGTCTCCGGCAAGGTACTATTTTAGATTAACAGTCAACATACCCACTGAAGCCATCAGCGGCACGTTCGACGCAATAAAAGTCAGGGCAGTTCAAGACTGGTCTAATTCTGCGGGAAGCGATAGCGCCGAGACTTACGATACAATTACCGTTGGAGCCGAGGGCCTCTCGATACGCAAAGAGACCCGCAATTTCTCGATCTCGGGTGACTGGGGATTGTCATCTGAAGGAAAGCCCGGGGAGATAATCGAGTACAGGATCTCATTTGCCAACAATGGAACTCTTTCGATTCCTTCGGTCGTGATTACCGATCCTCTGGATAGAGATTTGCAGTTACTTCAGAGCAGTTATTCTATGGGCAGTTCACACGGTAACGTGATTCTCTCTGTCGATGGCAGCGAGCATCTGCTGGTCGCCGAAGACGGTGGCGACGCTAATCTTGATTGGGCCTTCTGCGAGGGGGGAGTTCTGACGGTTAATATCACAAAGATACTCGGTGCGTTGCAGCCAGGCTCCTCTGGCTGGCTTATATTCAAAACGAAACTTAGAAGATAATCGGGAGGGGATACAGATGAAGAAGTGTTTCCTTACAATCGTTTTTCTTTCAGCACTCTTTTTACTGGGGTTTGCCAACGAGGAACCTATAAAGGTCAGTATCGAAAGTTATAAGGTCTGGGATTCTCAGAGTGCGACAGAGACATACGAAGAACCCGACGAGGTCTTTCCGGGTGATGAGATTCTTTATGTTCTCACATATGAAAACGTATCGGAATCTACGATCGAAGGTCTCCAGATGATCGCATTGATCCCCGAAGGCACTTTCTATATAAGGGGAAGCGCAACTGGAGAGAAGCGTGAACATCTGGACTGGGAGAGTCGAGAACTAGAGCTCTACTTCAGTTTCGATGGAGGGGAGACTTTCGGAAAACCACCGTTATTCTTTGAAGAAGTGAGGGGGGGGATGGCAGTAAGGAGATTGGTCAATCCTACGGCTTATACAAACATCATGTGGGTCTATGAAAGACAGTTTATGCCATCAGATATATTGAAAGTGCTTTACAGAGTTAAGGTGTCCAATTAAAACACACAGGAGGTGAGTTTATGAGTAAGAAACTTCTACTGGTGCTCCTCGCGGTCATGATAGCTGTTGCCGCGATTGCCGCACCACCTGCCGCCGGCACCAAAATCAAGAACCAGGCCGCGGCTACATATACCGATGGCAGGGGAGTAACCAGAACAATCCTATCGAACCAGGTAATAACCACGGTACTACCGGTCTATTCGGTACTTGTCACACCCGATCTAATAGAACAACCAGGTGCCGCCGGACAGACTATGCAGTTTCAGTTCAGGATCGACAATCTCGCAAACACTGTCGATACTTTCAAAACGATTGTGAATATCGACACCGCATCGACATTTACTCCGCAAAATATCGAAGTCTTCTACGACGAAAATGGCAATGGCGTCGTTGACCCCGGTGAAGAGCTCTGGAAAGAAACAATCCCGATACCATCGGGTGACTTCAGGTACGTCATAGTCAGGTACAGGGTGCCGAGCGCGGCTGCGGCCGGAACCACCGCCACAGTCTATCTTGATGTTGACTCGGCAAGCGATCCGGTAAATGCTTTCGATCACAACAATGCGGCGCGCACAACGGTCTATAACGATGCCGTGCTGACTCTCTTCAAATCTGCCACCCCGCAGGAAGTCAAGGCCGGCGACGAAGTCGTTTACACGATTTCCGGAGCTAACGTAGGTAACAAGGCAGCTTCAGACATAACCATAATCGACGTTCTGCCGGCAAGTCTTGAATATCTTGGCTTCCTTGACAAAGTACCGGCAGGTATGACTGTTGATGTAACAGGCAATACCGTGACCTTGGATATCGCCAGTCTTAATGCAGGCTCGAGTTTCCGGATTAGACTGAGAGTGAAGGTGAAAGACAATACTCTTGCAAGTATCATCGAGAACGTGGCGACGATGACTTACAAGACGACTGCACTGGAGACTGTGAGCAGGAGCTCAAACGTTTCCACTATCATGGTTGGGGGACCGGGCAACGAGACGACTAAGGTCTGGATCGGTCCCAAAGACAATCCCGAAGCGGAAGATCCGAACGATATCACGATAAAGCCCGGTGTTGCCGGTACTCTGGTAGAGTTCACTAATACAGTAAAGAATGCCGGTCTCTCAACGGACATAATAAACATTACAATCGCTGGAGTTCTTCCTGCGGGCCTGGATAATGTTGTCGCTATCTCCTTTTTCACCGAGAACCTTACTCCACTACCAGATACCGACGACAACGGGATGCAGGACACCGGTCCGCTTGCACCGGGAGAGACCTTCGACATTACACTCAAGATCTTCATACCCGCAGATATTGATGTAGGTGTCACCTCGATTACCGCTCTCGTGAAAGCGATCTCCTCGATATCTCCAGCCGCTTTCGATACAACAACAGACATGGTCGAGCCAATAACCTTCCCGTCCGTAAAGATCGGAAATATGTCTGGAACGGCCACCGATACTACTGTAGATAAGACTTCGGTAAACAAAGACGCCGATCCCGGCTCTTATGCATATTTCCCGCTTGACGTCGTAAATAACTCCGATGCTGGCGATACTTTCAGCCTCTCGGCCGATCTTGTTGATGGCTATACGGTGAGGTTCTATATCGATACCAACGGAAACGGAGTTCTCGATCCAGATGAGATGATACCTATAACAAATACTGGTCAGGTATCTCCAAACAGTGGGATCAGAATCATAGCGAGAGTAACCGTCCCCGAAGGAGCCCTTTACACAGGAGTAGCAGTTCCCGTGGAGTTCTTTGCGACTTCTTTGACGAGACCCACAGTTGAGGACTCGCAAATAAACACGATCACTGTGAATGCTGTCAGGCACATTACACTTTTGCCATCCAGAAATGGATCGGCCGCACCCGGGCAGAATATCGACTACGAGCACACTCTGACAAACACGGGTAATGTAGCGGTGACTGTAAAGCTCTATCCAAGCTCGACGAGAGGCTGGGACTTCACTTTCCTTCAGGGCGGAAACCCAGTAAATCTGGATGCAACTTGGACACTCGAGCCCGGCGTTAGCATAACAGGAATATTCAGGCTTGAGGTCCCGAGTGATGAACCTCTTGGCGTGACTGATGTTGCTTATCTGAAGGCCGAGGTTCAGGAGGATACTAACGTTACGGCAACTGTTATAGATATCACGGTCGTTGTATCGGAAAAGGTCACTCTGGAGAAGGCCGTCAATAAGACCGATGCAAAGCCCGGCGAACAGCTGATCTACACTATAACCTATGCCGACACCGGAACGGAACCAATCAATAATCTGATCATCTACGATACGATTCCGTTCTACACCTCTCTTGATCCTGTAATAGTAACCGACACGGTCAACTTCACCGAACCGTCTCAGGTTAGCACCGATTACGGAGTGACATGGGAGGACTGGGCAACATTCGACAAAAGCACTCTTGCCTCTGTAACCACCGTCAAGTGGATAATCGGAACATTGACGGCCGGTCAGTCAGGCACGGTTGTCTTCCCGGTATTGATAGACGGTTATTGATCTAATTGCCATGGCCTTCGGGCCATGGCTCTTCATCTCTGTGATCTCGGGGACAGCTCTTTGGAGATCACAGAGATGAGGACAGCGAGGTGATTAGGTGCGCAGGAAGATCGTAATGCTTCTTATATTAATCTTTGTGACAACTGTGATTGTCCCGGCACCGGCTGCCGGTTCTAAGATAGAGAACTTTGCCTTTGCCAGATACAGAGATATCGATGGCAATCACATTACGATCTTCTCGGATAAGGTCGTCACTACGGTATTGCCCGTCTATGGTTTCACGATAAAGCCCGACGGGACATTCGAGAAACCCGGTCAGGAAAGAGAGGGTTTCGAAGGAAGCACAGTTGATCTAAACTACGTGGCACGAAATTTTGGAAACAGCCCGACAACCATCTCGCTCTCAGCCTCTCAGATCTTTGGAGACGGCCCCTCGGGGACCCCGGTGCTTAGAGTTATCGGTATTTATCTCGATGAAGGAGAAGAGGGTATCTCGGGACAGGCAAAAACACCGGTAAATAGTGTCGACCTCGAAATCGATGGTTCAAAAAAGCTGATAGTAAGAGTTATCCTCGAAGAGACCGGTGATTTGACCGATAAAGGTTTTATCAACATAGTCGGAATAGACCCGGCCGGCAACACCGATGACGACAACATAGCCCAGATAAAGGTGGAAGAGAAGGAGATTGTCGTCTCCACAAAATCCAGACTCCTGGAGACCGTTCTCCCGGGTAGCTCGCAGTCCTTCTCGGTGAGCCTCACAAACAATTCGGAGTACGAATTGGACAGCCTCGTTCTCAAAGACTTCATAGACTACGGGGGCAACCTGGTTGACGGAGTTCTCGATTCCGCTTCTCTCTTTTCAAATTACGATTTCTCCGCCCGCTACTTCGATGGTCTGGATTGGTTGCCCGAGCCGCCACAGAACGATGAAGAGATAAAGGGCTTCGAGCTCACCTTCGGTCCGGTTAGTCCAGGGCAGTCTGTCGAAATATCTTTCGATGTCTTCTTCCCAAAGAACGTTGCGGCAGGCAGGCGCTACAACACCGCCAGTGTTTCTTACTCGAGGCTTGGAACAACATGGTCCTCAAAGACAAATACTGTCGATTTCACCATTCCGGCTCTGGGAGTCCCTCTTCTAGGTCCTTTCGGATACCCGGACGCGCCGGAAATGACTCCTGAGGACACTACGGTCAGCACTATTACGGTTTTCGATGGTGATACTGTCATATTCCGTCATACTCTGAAGAACGACGGAAACGCGCCGGGTGTAATGGATCTGCTTATCGAAAGTGCCAACTTTCAGCTAGACGGCTGGGGATTCGTCTTCAAAGACGATACGGGAGTTCCTCTGACGGACACAGACGGAAGCGGTTATGTGGATGTCGGGGTCGTTGCTCCCGGGCAAGAGGTAGATATAATACTGGAGGCAACTATTCCCGAAGGCGTTAGCGGCAGTAATTTCGAGAAAGGCTTTAAGTTCATACCCAAAACCGTAATGGGCAACGAGGAGAACAGAACGATAGATATAATTCCACATATCAGGAAGTCAGACAGTCTAAGCATATCCAAAGTCGTTCTCTCGAGCTCGCTTTTAATGCCAAAGGCCGAAGTGCGTTTCCTTATCTCGGTGGAGAACGAGTCTGAAAGTTCGACCGGAAAGATCACGGTTAGCGATCCTATTTCCTCGCTCCTTTCGGCTCCGTACGAAATTGAGGTTTCAAAAGAGGCTACGGTTTCATTCAACAGTCAAGAGAGAATACTCACGGTCGAGTTCGACTCTCTTGATCCTCTGGAGAGTGTGGAGATTACCTTTAAATGCACTACGGTTGACGGTCTCGCTGAAGGGACCGTAATTGAGAACACGGCAACCGTCTCCGGCGATGGAACTTTCGAAGACTCAGAAAGGGTCTCCGTGAAGATCTTCCACGGTAGTCTGGAGCTCGTGAAGCTGGCCTCTCCTTCGATCGTTGAGCTGGGGTCGGAGATTACCTACACTATCGAGGTGTCAAACCCCAGTACCATAGCAACTGTAACTGAACTCAGGCTGGAGGATAGAATCCCGCCGGGGACCTCTTACGTCGAGGGAAGCGGAAGCATCGACGGCGAACCCGTAGAGCCTCTGATACTTGAAGATATGCTGATCTTCGATAATCTTAGAGACCTGAAGCCTGGAGAGAAGTCCAGGGTAGTTTACCGTCTGAGACTCGACGAGTTTACCGGAGAATTCCTGAAAAACATGGTCAGGGCTATCGGTACGATTTTATCCGAAGAGTACAGCACGGAAGTGGTAACAGAACCCTCTGTCGTCGACGTGCGCGTCTTCAGGCCTATGAATACGGGCACTGGAATCATAGGCAGGATTTATGTAGATGAAAATGGAAACGGCTTCTACGATAAAGATGACAGCAAACCTCTGCCCGTCAGACTGCTCCTTCAGGACGGTTCCTTCGTCGTTACGGATAAGGACGGACTGTTTCATTTCGACAGGCTGAAACCGGGGCTCCACATCGTCAAGGTAGATATTGACGTGACGCCTTACAGGCTTTCGCCGAATCAGGATAGCCGATCGCTTGGAGACGACAGATCTTTCATGATCGAGACGCTGCCGGGAATGTACACTATCATAGATATACCGCTGATCCACAGGGAGAGAATCGTTGAGACGATAACATATAGAAATCCGCTGACTCTCAAAGGCTTTGACGCCGCGTCGCTAATAGTCTCTGGAAATCAGAGTCTAGATCCCTCCATGTTCTCCGATTACGGTTATATAGTCACACCGTTGAACGGACAGGAATTTGTCGGCGTTGACAGACTCATGGTAGAGGTGGCAATGCCCATAGAAAGCCGCCACACTCTCTACGTAAACGATATTGTCGTTCCCGAGAGCCAGATAGGTCAGAAGGCCAACGACGCAGACGGCCTCTGGCTTTTTGTGAAGTACTTCAATGTGAAGTTGAATCCCGGAAGGAATAGAATAAGGCTAGACTGGCAGGATGGAACTGCAAAAGGCAGCAAGGAGATAGAGGTATATCTCTCCGGAGAGCCCTTTGAATTCAGAGTCTCGACCGAGCCACTTATACTCACCGCCGACGGTGTGACAGAGGTACTGGTCGTAATCTCGCTGGTCGATGAAAGGGGCGTCCCATCATCGGTCGGTGGAACTCTCATTATTGAAGGTCTCGATTCGCATATCGTCCTGGAACCCTCCGACTGGGACGGAACGAGACTGAAGCTCGAAAATGGCGTCTCTAAACTTAAATTGAAGCCCACGGCTCAGGCTTATGCAGTAGACTTCTCTGTAAGGTACGGTGATCTGTCTAAAGATGTTCGTCTGGAGTATGCAGTCGAATCGCGTCCACCGCTTATAACAGGAAGCACACAGCTTCAGTACAGCTTAAAAGATCGTTCGCTGTCCTTTGAAGGCGGTGTTTTCGGTCGCCTCAATATCGATAAAGGTTTGCTTACCTTCCGTTTCGGTGAAGAATCGTCGGCCGATTTCGATACGTATATCACCCATGGCGACGAATCGATAAAGGGTACGCTAGCTCCCTCATCTCGCCCGTATTTTCTGCGCTATGAAATCGGGCATTTCAACGTTCAACTTGGAGACTATACGTTTGAAACCCGCGGAAGCACGGGCTTTCTGTCAAGTGGAACGGGTCTTTCCAGCGAATACAGCGGCGATGTCTTTTCCTACAAACTCTTCGTGAATCCAGTTTACAGGGGAAAGAGGACCGAGGAGTTCAGGGGAGAGGGTATACGAGGTCCTTATTACCTGTCTGAAGTACCGGCTTCGGGGGGCGAGACTATAAGCCTAATCACCAGAGACAGCGAAGGCGAGATAATCACTCGACGGGTTTTGAGAAGGGGAGAAGACTACACCCTCTACAATTCGAATAGACTGCTGATCTTCAGTAAACCTGTTCCTTATTTCGATCTGGACTTCAACCCGGTGTGGATCGAGGCAGTTTATTCTACCGATTCGACCTCGCCGGGAGATCTCGACATGATGGCGTATCTAACTTACTCTTCTTCGGGCTGGAAGTATACCCTGACCGGACTATTCAGAGGCCTAAGTGAAGGCTACCGGTTTGCGTCTTTGAAGGTGGACGGAAGCATTTCCGAAGGCCTTTCGCCTTCGTTGGAACTGCTGGTCTCCTCGGACACCGGAGACTTCGGATTTCGGGCCGCAGGGGCGCTGAAGTTTGTGAGCAAGACGGTCGTCGGTAATCTGGAAGCTCACCTGGACAGAGACTTCAAGGCGCCGGGCAATTCCAGACCCTTTTCAGGCTTCGGTTTCAGTCTTGAACTCAATCCAAAGGTATTTGAGCTGAAGCTGCTCTCGGGATACAGCTTCGATGAAAAGGCTAAGACGGGAACCCTCTCGCTTGAGCTGCTGAGAGACTTCAAAGCAGGTCAGGTTATGACTGAAGTCTCGCTCAAGGAGTCTCTGATACATAAGCAGGACGGTCTGGAAAATGAAGTCCGGCTCACCGCAAGACCGAGGTTATCGCTGGACAAGACCAGGCTCAGCGGGGAAATCAGTCTGGGACTTAGAGGAGTCAGTCCGGTCGCGGGTCTCTCTTTGAGGACCGACTTTGGTATCGGCGAGTCTCTCTTTGCAGGAGGAGATGTAGTATTTGACTATTCCGGAGCGGGCAGGGTAAAACTGTCGCTGACTCCATACATATTGAAGAAACTTGGCAAGGTCTCTATAACAGCAAAAGAGAAGATAGAGTTTCTGCCGGATCTAAGGTTCACCACAATTATCGGCTTTGGCTATACGCTGGATACGGGGAAGATAGATCTCGAGGCGATTCTTTCGGACAGGGTCTCGATTGGAGCCGGTTACACTGCCTCCTATTCTCCGGGCATCGTCAATCTGGATTTCCTCTTACAGGGCAGACACACTCTCGTTGGCTCGAACACCGAGGACTTCTACGCCCTGCATGTAGGTATAGAGAACCGTGAGATTGAGTCCCTCAAACTCAGGCTGGATACAGATCTAAGATTTGACACCGGATTCGCCCTGTCGCGATTTCTTATAGAGAGCCGGGGAGAGTATCTCGATCTTGATAGGCTTAGACCGGCATATCACATTCTCTTCACGAACGACCTGAAGACCCAGAGCAGCAGATTTGAAGTCCAGGCCGGCCTCGCATATGTTCCCCAGTTGAGGAGCCCTCTGGCTCTCCTTGCGGAGGGAGCTTACTATATAAGCAGAAACGGAGAAGAAACGACTTCCGAAGGCCGACTGACTCTTGACACTGTCTTCTGGTATGATAGAACCTTCAACTTCGCTCTGACCGGGGAGATATATCTCAAGAAAAACATGGTTTACACAATAAACGGACTCAGAGCAGAGAAGTCTTTTGCAGATCTCTTCTATATCACCGGTGCCGGATATCTTGTAAACGACAATAGAGGCGGTTTCTATAACAGATTCATAGTCCAGGCCGGTCTCACCCTGTGGCCGGATACAGTTGTCTACGCTGGTTATGGCTTCGGTTCGCTAAAGGAGAGCTTCCTTGGAAATTTGAGAAGGGACGGTTTCTACTTTGGAGTAAAAATCAAATTAGACGACAGCTGGTTCTTCAAGAGCAGAAACACCGGAAAGTTGAACCTCTACTTCTTTCTCGACAAGGATCTCGATACAAAATTCGATACAGGTGAGATGCCCACAAGTGTCAAGGTGAGAATAGATGGAGAAGAGTACGAGAGCGATGAAAATGGAGTCATATCTGTCGAGTTGCCCGTCGGTCTTTACAGAGTCGAACTCGTCGAATACCCCGATTCACTTGTTTCGTTGCTTAAGGATTCTCCGGAGCTTCATGTAACAGAGTACGGATCCAGAGACTTCTATTGGCCGTTTATGGAGTCACCGGCGTACGTGGACATACGTATCTTTGTCGACTCGAATTCTTCGGGCACATACGATAAGGAAGAGGAATACCTGAAGAGCTTCTCTATCAACATAGGAGAGGACGTAGTGTTTACAGAAGACGGAACACTTACCATCCCGGTCTCGCCGGGAATTATAAGAATCTCGCTGGATCTGGCCTCGCTCGGTTCGGGTGTCAGTATCACGACCGGTTCTTTGAACAGACAGCTAGAGCTGAAGCCGGGAGAGAGGAAGAATGTCGAATTTGGTGTCGCCTTCCAGCGGAAAATCGAAGTGGTCCTCTTCAGAGACCTGAACGCGAACGGTCTGAGAGAGAGCGACGAGCCCCTTCTGGATGCTTCAGGTATTCTAACCATAGGCGGAAAGCCCTTTAGAATAGGTTCCCAAACGGTCCTTGAGGGTGTTCCTGCCGGTGTCAGCAGGGCAAGTCTGACTATGGACAGGGGCTTTGAAAGACTGTTTTCTCGGACTACACCTATTGAAACAATAGAAGTGAACGAAACGGGCGATACTCTGGTCGCGATTGGATTCGCTCAAAGGAGCTCACTGAACATATCTTTGATTGACGAGACAGGAGATTATTTGTATGAAGTGGTTAGTCTGAATGTCGATGGAATCGAATTCCAGGTCTTTGGAATGATCGAACTGGTAGGACTTGTCTTTGGGGAACACTCCATCGAAATAACAGACTTGCCAAAGGGATATACTGTCTCAGAAAATCTGAGGACGATATGGCTCGAACCTGGTAAGAACGGTGATCTAACGATTTCAGTCGAGAAAAAATAGTATTCACCTATTTTCGAGTGCTCGAGCCTGGCATCATATAATAACAAGCATATCGATACGTTGAATGATCGGAGATATTGACGTCAGATAGCATCTAAGTTCACCAGACGACAACAATCGCAAGAAAAAGGCTTCGAAGTTTGCTGCAATTGTTGCGCTTTGCAGATTATACTGTGGTCCAAGAAAACCTGAACTTAGTGCTCTCATTGCTTTTGAAGTGCTCCATCGCCAGACCTTTCAAGAGTTAGTTTAGAAATCGCTGCCCCACTTAAGAAGCAGATAATTGCAGGAATGAGAACTTAGACTCAACTTTGACAGCAACGAATCTAAAAACAGCTAAACAAGGGGAAAAATGAAAAGTAAAACAGACGTACCACCACAGTGGTATATTATGCAATCTCTTTGAGTAGATCCGGGGGTCTTATTTTGAGTGCTTTGAAAGCGTCGTAAGCATTGCCCATCATTTCTCCTTGCAAGAAAGCGTTTGCCTTCTACCGTTAGCTCAACTGCCCTTATCTCTTTCAAGTCTTCGAGTATTTCTGCGTAAGAGAAAGCACTTCCAATCTCTTTCAGCTTTCTGCATAAGGCAGTCTCCATTACAAGCGCAAGGAAACAGATCATTATGTGGCCCTTCACCTGTTTTTGGCAAGTAGGAAATGGCTCTTCCTCAATAAGTAAGAAAGGAGTGTTCTATTTTGCCTGTTATGCCAGAAACACTCGACTTTAAGTAGATTCTATTTTGATGCATTAACTCTCTCTTGAGTAGATTTAATTATGATGCATTACGACGCCGGATCTGAGATAGAATATGCGTTATACGCTTGAATGACGGTGGTGTCGCGTGATAAAGAAGGTAGACGACACAATCCTGAAGAGTTTCATAGAATACAGTCGTCGTGTGGGACCAGAACACGACGATTAATATCTTCCTTCCGACGACTTTGTTGCAGATGAGAGACTTCCCTCTGTAGTACTCTTAAGTGAAGATGGGATGTTTGCTGCAGAATATAAGTACCGGGAGAGTAATTGGAGCAGCTTCACTGATCCTTGAAGAACCTTATAGAAAGGCTGGAAAGGGAAGGTTCATGATCTTTCATTCAGAAACTTCGCAAGTCGGTGCTTACAGGTCGCTTCTGAATTTCATTTCCGGTATGATTTCCGAAGTTGACGAAGTATATCTCTTCGTCTCACCCGGGCGACCGGTTCAGAAAATCCTTGAGGAAATCGGTTTCTCCATAGAAAGATACTTCTTCGTCCTAAAAGGAGGGCTTGAGCACGTTTCACTCGACATTCCCAAGGAAATCAATTCACAGATTTCTCGATTGACCTTCGTGGACAGGCATACTGTCGTATTATCAACTCGGCCTTCGCTGAAATTGCAGGTCACCTAGACATCACCGAGGACAAACTGAGAGAATTGACTTCAAACAGAAAGGTACCTGATTCCGGTATCCAGCTTCTTCTTAAGGGGAATGAGCCTATCGGGCTCTTCTTCTAAGAAATCAACGTGGATATCTGGAAATCGTTCCCATAGCAGCTCTGCCGCGCTTTCAGGGGCATGAATTCGGTAGGTTATTAATGCGAAAGGCATTACGGCTTTCGCTGAAACACAAACTTGAAAGTGCCCTTTCGGTGCATGCGGCAAATGAAAAGGCTCTATCTCTCTATTTAAAAGAGGGTTTCGAAAAGATGTATAGCAAGGTTTGCTACAGACTACTTCAACTTGCTTATGAAATTCAGGACTTCTTGTGCGTGACCCTTTGCTTTAACGCCTCTATACTCCCTAATGAGAACCCCTTCTTCGTCAATAATGAACGTCGATCTCTCAGTTCCCAGATACTCCTTACCGTACATCTTCTTCGGCTTAATCACGTCAAACAGCTTGTGTATCTCTTCATTCTTATCGCTTAGAATGGAGAAGTTTAGATCAAGTTTGAGTGCGAAGCCTTGATGAGACTTTTGACTGTCCCTACTGATTCCTATTACAACCGCATTGTTACTGGCAAATTGATCCGCTAGATCTCTGAAGTTTTCCGCCTCAAGAGTACAACCCGAAGTATTGTCTTTTGGGTAGAAGTATAGAACGACTCTCTTGCCCAAAAAATCCGACAATGACACTTCAGTTCCGGTCTGATCGGGCAAAGAAAAATCGGGAACAGCTTTGTTCAACTCGATTTCTGCCACATTAGCACCTCCGGAATTCATATTGGCTGCCAACTACATACTCTTCACTTGACCAAAGCTAGGCGCCGTCTCTTCAACAACCATTATATGACAAATTCCCCTACTCTTTCCGAACGCGGAGCTCTCTTTTCCTGCTCGGCATTATTTGAGTTCTCGAGTTACATTCATCCTATACTGATCAATTAAGAATGCCTTCTATTAACTGTCGCAGGAACCTGTATTATAACGAAAGAGTACCCTGAGCATGGATCTCTACCAGTCTAGAATACGTTCTAGTGATCTGTGAATGAATGCGGCGCACATACAAGATCAAAACAATGGCATGAATCGAACTTCCCCCGAAATCCAAGGAGAATCAATGATTGTTTAGGTTTAGTGAGCGTATCAAGTTCAGTGCTTGTATTTAAAAAACGGAAAGTGAGAATTCGGCAATTCAAGACAAAAGAAACACTGATTTCCGTTTCGGGGTAATCGTCTTTCACAGGATTATTCCCTTGCGAGCTCAATGACATAATCCGTTCATTGACAGCATTCAACGTAAATTCAAAAGGCTTACATTGACTTGGCATGCTGATTCTCACTCGATGGGCAGTTTTTCTGGCACAGAATTGCTTAGGCTTATTCAGTGGAGAAAATTCCACCCCTAATATCTCAAAAGAATAGCGGTCTCAGAACGGAGACCGCCTTTTTTTGGAAAGACCTTGCAGCTGATATAATCATCTTGAGTTCACAGGTCGTACTGAATGGGGGGACGGATATGAAGTTTCTTGCGGCACAACTTCCGGAGAAGATAAGCTTCTTCGAAAGTATTGGGGATTATGACGGCGCTTTAAAGGAGATAGAGATCCAACTTGATGATTATCTCCCTTCGATAGTGATTGAAAGACTAAGGTGGGAAAGAGAGAGAATCGTAAGGCTCAAAAACAACTATCCCTATTCGGCTTCAGAGGCTCTGGGGATTCTCTCAAGAGATCTTGAAGGATTCACTGGAGGGGAATTCGATTCTCTCAACAGCGCCAGAAAGCTCGACTCCATGATTTTCGACGGTGAAGAGAAATTCGAGAAGAGATTCGATAAGAACCTCCTATTCACGATGCCAGAATACGAGAAGCGACTGAAAAGCAAGAACACAGAAAGGGAAGCGACCAGAGTCTCTCTTCACAAAGAAATAGATCGACTGATAAGTGAAAGGCAACCCGCAAGATTCAGAGTAGTTGCAAAGTCATCGATTTCCGTCGAAGGTTCCGATGAAAGTGTCTATCGTTGCTGGTTACCTGTATCCAGAGTTGGAGATCAGGTGTCTTCAACGAGGATCTTGAGTTCAAGCCACAGCTATTTTCTATCACCGGCTGACTACTCTCAGCGTACTGTATACATGGAAGCGGCTGCAAAGAACGATACGGTTTTCAGCATCGAATATGAATACGAAATCTCCGAAATATCTACTTCCCTAGACCCCTTTAGCTGTGTAGAACCTGACACAAAGAGATTCTCGGGCTATCTATGCGAACAAGCTCCTCATGTAGTCTTTTCGCCTCTACTCAGATCTTTGGCGGAGGAAATTGTCGGGAGCGAAAATAACCCTTATTTCATCGCGAAGAGTTTTTACGACTGGATATGTGAAAACGTCAAGTCCACTTTTATGAGTGAGTATGCACTCTATCCGAATCTCTCCGAATTCGCAGCCGTCAATCTTAGAGGCGACTGCGGAGTGAAGGCTCTCTTGTTCATTACCCTTTGCAGGATTAAAGGTATTCCTGCCAGATGGCAGTCCGGATGGTTTGCAGCTCCTTTGGGTGCCAGCCCTCTTGACTGGGCGATGTTCTGGGTTGAGCCTTTCGGCTGGCTGCCTGTAGACTGTTCATTTGGAGGGTCAAGAAAAGATATACCGGCATACAGAGAATTCTATTTTGGTAATCTCGATGCATTCAGAATGGTTTCTAACTCAGCTTTCATGTCTCCCCTTGTGCCTGCCAAGAGATTCTATAGATCTGATCCTTACGATAACCAGGTAGGGGAAATTGAGACCGAGTCTAGAAACTTGAGGTCAAATGAGTGGGAATACTCACTGGAGATTTCATCGTTTGAAAGAATATTGTGACTCCTCCTGAAGTTGAAATTACCCGGCGAGACTAAACTTGTTGTTTTGCCTTGATACTCGATTGCTATCAAAGACAGCTCTAACTGCCTGTGAATATGGTTAAACGAAATTTGCTCCGATCAACTCAGTTAACTCTCTGGTCTTATATGCTTGCCTTAAAGATGTCCATGATTTAGGCTTCCCCACTATTTCCAGCTGAAAGAAAGTAAGGCAATTGCTGGTAAACTTACTTGTATTCATTCCAATTTAGGAGGCTTTCTATGAAGAAGACACTGATTTTGGTGTCACTACTGATTGTCTTTGCCAGCTCGGCTTTTTCACACATTCCCTTTTTCCTTACTCCTGAAGACTTTGTGGAAGGATCATATCTTGTAAAAGAAATCGATCTTTCCCAAATCTATTACTACATTTTCTCATCAGCGGAGAAGATCAGATTTGTTTTCGAAGGGACCGCCGGCCAACAGTTTCATATGCTTTTTGGAGTACCAAAGGAAGCTGACAATATGAAATCAACTGCAGATTTCCGACCGAATCTGACATTTTATGGTCCAGATCGAGAGGTTCTCGAAGACTTCTTCCTCGAAAGCACAGAACCTGAGATAATGTACGAGTTTTTTGGCGATACTTACTCATATCTTTACGTCAGGCACGACTCAGAGCTCACTAAAGAGGGGATCTATTCTGTTGAAATTGAGGCTGAAGGTTCCGGAAGGGCATGGATAACTTTCGGAAAAAAAGAGAGATTCACGGTAGCCCAGATAGCAGCTGTCCCAAGGTGGATTAGAGAGATGAGAGCTTTCCATTATCATACTGGACTCGCAAAGTGGGAGAAATACGGTCTTGGAATAGTAGGAATCATAGGTACGACTCTCATAATACTTGTCTTTTTCTGAATGAAAAGGAATAGCAGAGCAAAGATAGACAACGAAAAAAACGCCCATCTTCGGACGTCTTAGTAGTTATTGTACCACGGATATTTGTTAAAGTCAATTGCTTGGCGCATTACCACATAGTAAACTTCAGTTTCAGCTCGCACTCACTCTAGGGTTGGAAGATGTTTTCGGGTTCTAAGACAACACTTTTGACGGTATCAAACTGCAGTGCAGTCTTCTCAATCTGTGCCTTCAGGAGGCTCACTCTGCACGATCCACCTGAAGTGAATCCCGAAGGATCCGAGAATCTCAGATAGAGAACTCCATTTTCCAGCTTCGCTCCAAGAAACTGAAGCTCTCTACCAGGGAATTCCGTCTTGAACCCGAGGTCTCGTTCTGCCTTTGTCAGTTCACCTCTTATAAGAAGACGTACAACGTCGTTAATTGGAGACTGAGAAACCGGAATTGTTCTTTCTACAGGGATAACAGCTTCTATATCGCAAGCTATTTCACCGTTCATCAATCTGTCTAGAAGCTCGTTGTAATAGTAAAGATTAACGTTCATAGTTCTCTGTACACCCGTTACAGCACTTATCTCCAGTTCAAGTGCCGCCTGATGCTTTTCGAAGTTCGCAATCTTGTCCGCAAGATTCTTCACCTTTCCCAGTTGAACAGCAAAAAGCACAAGAAGAAGGATTGAAAGCCCCAAAAAAACAACAACGGCTACCCTAAGAAATGGGAAAGATTGCTGCTTCTTAACCCTCAAAGAACTCACCTCTCAATCAATATCGAATCAATTATACATTCTCTATCCGAAACTCAGCTAAAATACTATAGTAGGAGGTAGAAGATGAAGATTGGATACCCATGCATCAACAGAACCGTAAAGTGCTGTTCTGCGAGGAAATTCAGGCTTTCATCATACAGCGAAGAGAGATTGATTGAAACTACAGCGGCAAATCTCATGTGCCTTGAAAAGATCCTTGAATTCAACAGAGCGAGGAGTATCCTCTTCTTCAGAATAACCTCAGACTTGATTCCGTTTGCATCCCACCCTGTTTGTAGGGTTGACTGGGAGATGCATTTCAAGAGTGACTTCGACAGAATCGGGAAGATGATAAGAACATACGATATGAGGATTTCAATGCACCCCGATCAGTTCGTCTTACTTAACTCACCCAAGCGTGAAGTTCTGGAAAACAGTATTTCTGAGCTTAAGTATCATGCCAAGCTTCTGGATCTTATGGGGCTTGACAAGAGTGCGAAGATTCAGATTCACGTTGGTGGAGTTTACGGAAAGAAGAAAGAAGCTATGGAAAGATTCATTGATCGGTACAAATATTTGCCCGAAAACGTTCGCGAAAGGCTAGTCATTGAAAACGATGAGAGGCTTTACTCGCTGGTGGACTGTCTCTCGATACATAACTCTACTGGTATTCCCGTACTTCTTGACGTATTCCATCACTCAATTCTCGGCGATGGAATAACTCAATTGGATTCGCTGAAGCTTTCTCAGTGGACATGGCTTCCTGAAGACGGCATCCCCGTTGTCGACTACAGCACTCAACAAGGTGGAGCAAGAAAGGGTAAACACACGGAGAGCATCGATCTTGAGCATTTTTCAGACTTTCTTAGAGTAAGCAGTTCATATGATTTTGACATAATGCTCGAGATCAAAGACAAGGAGCTGTCTGCTCAATCTGCGATTCGCGTTGCCCAGACAGACGAGAGGTTTTCTCGTGTTACTAAGGGGTGTTGAAGCTGAGATCATTTTCAGATGGCTTCCGGATTCTGAGATTGCGCTAAGTATGCTAGAATCTCCATGAGGTGAGGTGCTTGAAAAGACACGGTGATCTAAGTGGCTTCAGAAGAAATCTGACACTTCTGGTTTTCGATTCGTTGATGGTCTATTTCGCATTCATTTTAGGTATGTACTTCAGATACGGAATCTTCACTTTGGACGAACCTCAGTTCTTTCTCAATGGAGTCTACTTCAGCTTATTCATAGTAGTCTCTCTGATTCTGAATGGAGTCTATACAATAGCCTGGAGCTACAGCTACTTCAGAGATTATCTGATTATTCTCAGGGCGGTCGTCATAGGTTATGCAGTAGGGTTTGCTACCGGAAGACTTCTGAATCTTTTTGGCGTTAGGTTTCTTACGGTACCATTCACGGTATCGACTATGGCTGCCATTATCTCTGTGTTTTTGATTATCTGGTCAAGGATATTCTGGCTGAGCATATTGAGTAGAAATCATCATGTCGTTTCCTCTGCAGAGAGAGTACTGATAGTGGGCGCCGGTGATGCGGGAACTTCAATAGCGGAGGAATTGTCTCGCCGCCCAGAAAACGGACTGGTTATAGGGTTTATCGACGATTCCCCAAGAAAGCTTCGAAAACGGATCAGGGGAGTCCCGGTTTTGGGAAACACAGACGAAATCATGGCCTTGGTTGAAAAGATGGATGTGAAGCGAGTCATAATCGCAATCCCTTCTGCTGATGCAGCTACTTTGAGAAGGATTTTCTCAAAGATCGATGTGGGAAAGGTAAAAGCTCAGACACTGCCTAGCATTACAGAGATAATGGATGGCAAAGCGAAGCTAGGATACTTGAGAGAGATCAACATCGAGGACTTGCTTGGCAGAGAGAGCGTGCGCATCGATGTGAATTCACTTAAGGGTTACATTGTCGGAAGAACTGTACTCGTAACCGGTGCCGGAGGAAGCATCGGAAGTGAGCTTTGCAGGCAGATAGCTCCACTGAAGCCCAGAAGACTGCTGCTGGCGGGTAAGGGAGAAAACAGTATCTATGAGATCAGACAGGAGATTGGGTCGTTGTTTCCCGATCTCGATCTCTGTCAGCTGATTTGCGACGTTGCCGATTCATCAAGAATGAGGTATATCTTCGAGACGATGAAACCCGAAGTCATCTTTCATGCAGCGGCTCACAAACATGTACCTCTGATGGAGGAGAACCCGACGGAAGCGTTCAAAGTTAATTCCATTGGCACTTACAACGTTGCTATGCTTGCCAGTGAGTTCGGTGCGGAGACTATGGTGGTAATATCTACTGATAAAGCCGTCAAGCCGAGTTCTGTAATGGGCGTTTCAAAAAGGATCGCAGAGGAGTTCGTTAGGTCTATATCATCGAGAAGTAAAACAAGGTTCGGCATAGTCAGATTTGGCAATGTCCTGGGAAGCAGAGGAAGCGTGATCCCCCTCTTTAAGAAGCAAATCCAGTCGGGCGGTCCCGTTACCGTAACGGACCCAAGAATGACTAGATATTTCATGACTATCCCAGAAGCTGTATCGCTTGTGCTTCAGGCAGGAGCTTACTCCGGAGGCGGAGACGTTTTCGTGCTAGATATGGGAGAACCCGTCAAGATCTCTTCTCTTGCAAACGAGATGATCACACTGGCAGGATACGTACCGCAGCAAGAAATAGAAATAAAGTACACGGGAGTTCGACCGGGCGAGAAATTATTCGAGGAACTTGTCCTTACGAACGAAGAATTTATTCAGACGAAGCATCCAAAGATTTTTCGTCTGAAGACAAAGGAAGCAATGGATGAAACGACCTTATTTTCGATAGTTAGTCGTCTTAGGGCAGCCGTTGATAACAACGATTTTGAAGAGCTGAACAAAATCACGGCCGAAATAGTTGACGATGCCACAGTCAAAATAAGTGCAGGGTGTGATTTTCGATGAGATGGTATGTGGAATTTGTCAGAGATTTCCCCTTTGTTTCTGCAATGATTCAGTTCTCGATTCTCGGAACTCTAGGCGATTATGTCAGCGTAAAGATTGCAGGTTCTAAGGGAAACCTCTCTGCTTCCGTAATGGTTTTGAAGGCGCTTGAATGGGCTTTCCTGTCAATCTTCATAAAGATTGCCTTCATTGGCTGCGAGGGATTCGTTTCTGCTTTGGTAATCAACAGAATTCTGCCGACATCCTTCGCTGAAGACTCATTTCTGAATGCAGTCACGCGCTCTGCATCAATGAATCTTCAGTTTGGAGTCTTCTTGGTTCTATTTCACAGGTTGCTCGATAATCTTATTCTTCATGCTAAGAACTGGAAAAACGTCGATAAAGCCTTATTCTCTCTGATATGGTTCTGGCTTCCAGCACACACATTGACCTTTTTACTGCCAAAAGACTTCCAGATTGGTCTTGCCGCATTATGGTCGTTCATGCTGGGACTAATGCTTTCTCTATTTTCAAAGTCTCCCCAGGAGGTGAAGTAGTGTTTATACCCCTTTCCAGACCCGACATAACTGAAAGAGAGATATCCGCTGTTACTGAACTCATGAGTAGCGGAATTCTATCCATCGGCCCAAAAGTCGCAGAATTTGAAGAAAGGTTTGCAGAATATATTGGTGTCGAGCACGCAGTTGCAGTAAACAGCGGGACCAGCGCTCTTCATCTTATAGTTCGCTCTCTCGACTTGAAACAGGACCAGACGGTGATCACAAGCTCCTTCACTTTTGTGTCCTCAGCCAATGTTGCAGTATACGAAGGCGCCGTTCCTGTTTTCGCAGATATTGACGAGGCAACATACAACATCTCTCCAGAGACTTTGGAAGATGCTCTTGCCTATTATTCGAAAAACGGTTTGAATACAGGTCAAATTGAGTTAGGACCCTTCATTCCAGATGTTTTCATGGCGGTCGATATTTTTGGTCATCCCCTTGAATGGGACGGGATAGAAGGTGTCTGTAACAGACACGGCGTAAAAATCATAGAGGATTCATGTGAGGCACTGGGAAGCTCCTTTATGGGGCGGAGAACCGGCACTTTCGGTCTCGCAGGTGCATTTGCATTCTATCCAAACAAGCAAATCACAACTGGAGAGGGTGGAATAATTGTTACTGACGACAGCAAGATTGCCGAATTATCGAAAAGCATGCGGAATCAGGGAAGAGGCACATCAGAAAATTGGCTTGAACATGTGAGGTTGGGCTACAATTATCGGATGGACGAGATGTCGGCAGCACTGGGTTTAGAGCAGCTTAAGAGAATTGATGAAATTCTAGCAAAGCGGCAGAGAGTTGCCGACAGATATGCGAAATTGCTTTCAAAGATTGATGGAGTAGAGACTCCCTTTGTAGCAGACTACGCTACAAGTATCGGCTGGTTCGTATATGTCATAAGGCTTGATGAAAAGATAGAGAGAGACAACTTCATGAAATACCTCAATGACAATGGTGTTCAGTGCAGAGACTATTTCAGACCTATACACCTTCAACCCTTTTATATGACAAAGTTTGGATTCAAGAATGGCATGTTTCCCGTAACTGAAGAGCTCGCAAGAAGAACGGTTGCTATTCCTTTCTTCAATAATCTGTCTGAACAAGAACAGCAGTTCGTTGCTCACACTATTGAAAAGGCTTTGGAGTATAACTGATGATGGCTTTTGTCTACGCTCTCGTTCTCTCGGCCGTACTATGTTTCCTTTTTCGTAGAGTGGGCATTAAGCTAGATCTGGTAGACAGGCCTTCGGGGACTCTAAAGCCCCACGAAAAACCGATTAGCTTTATGGGTGGAACTGCAATTCTACTTGCGCTTGTTCCATGGCTAATTCAGAGTCCGGAGTTCTTACCCGCAATAATCATTATGTGGACTCTGGGCTTTGCGGACGACATAAGAGGCATATCACCAAAGATCAGACTGGTAGTGGAAATTCTTGTCGGATTCTCCGTTGCATTCGTAATCTACGGCTTCTCGACAGTCGATTCGATAATACTCTCAATCATCTTTGCAGGAACGGTTAACGCCTATAATATGGTGGATGGACTTGACGGAATATGCTCAACTAATATGATTGTTTTCGGAATCTTCGCCTTCTTCACGGGATTTGTGCCTCTTATGTCTCTTGCAGTCGCTGGCGCTTATGCCGGATATATGATCTTCAATTTTCCCCCCGCAAGGCTTTTTATGGGGGACCAGGGATCATACATCGCCGGAACATTTGTGGGAACGTTACTCATACAGTCTTGGGGAAGTCAGAATTTCGTTCGAGTTGCAGCTATTTGCTGGCCCGTAGTACTTGACCTTTTCGTGGGTTTCTTGAGAAGATCTATTGCAATGAAGTCACCTTTCACAGGTGATAGAGATCACTATTACGACAAAATATTCAAGCTCTTTGGACAGAAAAAGAGAGTCACGCTCTTAATATCTACCGGCATGGCTCTCTTCTATGCAGTCTTAGGGCTATTTCTTCCAGTTGCGCTAATTCCCCCCGTACTACTGTTGACTTCGTTGACTCAGATCTTCCTTCTTAAGTCTCTACGAACTACTTCTTAAACCATCTAATTTTGAAGAGAATTATGGCAACAAGAAACGCCACAACTCCCGAGAGACCCATTGACCAGTAGAAGATAGAACTGTTGTTCATAAAAGGAAGTTTGACATTCATTCCATACATCGATGCAACCAGTGTCGGAATCTGAAGAGACAAAGTCACTATTGTCAGTATCTTCATTACAACGTTGAGGTTGTTGGAAATAACAGACGCGAAGGCATCCATCATTCCCGTCAGAATGTCGCTGTAAATATTCGCCATCTCTATAGCCTGTCTGTTCTCAATGGAAATATCCTCAAACAGCTCTTCGTCCTCCTCGTATAAAGTTAGGATGTTGGCTCTCTTCAGCTTTTCAAACATCAACTCGTTGGACCTAAGAGATGTGGTAAAGAAGACCAAAGACTTTTCAAGATTCAACATTGCCACCAGTTCTTGATTCCTAGTCGATCTGTGCAACTCTGATTCGACTTCATTTGACAGTCTTCGGATTTCCTTCAGATACCTAAGGTAATAAACCGTTGCCCTATCGAAGATTCTCAGAAGAAAACGATTACGCTTCTTGGTTGATATGTCCCTAACTCTGCCTTCAACTATGTCAGAAACAATGGCGTTTTCGAAACCACTTATGGTAACAAAATAACCGGACTTCATAGCGATACCAAGTGTGGTCGTTCTGTAAGGAACCGCCTCGTCGTTGATATCGAAGTATGGAAGCTTAGTAATCACGTAGATGAGTTCTTCGTCTTGCTCAAACCTTGCCCTTTCTTCCTGATCAAGAGCATCATACACAAAGTCCTCGTCGATCTCCAAACTTCTGAGAAAAGCTATGTCACCACTGTCAGGTGCAATAACATTGATCCAGCAGCCTTCCGTCGGTGACTCTATGACTTTCATTTTTCCATTCTCTGAAATCAGTATCTCTCGCACACCTACACCTCCTCTTCTAGTAGCAAAACAACTCCGATTAGATAGAGGGAGGCTTCAATGGGCGAGACAAATCAAAGTGGCGGTTCACTCTCACTACTGTATAATTCCATTTGGCTCACCTCCGCTTTGAGATTATATCACGCAATTAATCATTGCTATCTCGTAATCTCTTGAGTAGATTTAATTATGATACATTACGGTGATCCAAAATTCTTTGAACCGCCGGATAGTTGTCTGCCATCTAAAATAAAATGGAATTCGCGAGATTTTATAACGAGATACAAAACCGCTTTTTCGTTATAATCTCTTATGAGTTGGATCAGTCTTAACAGCTACAACAGACCAAAGGAGATGACTAAAGTGAAAAAATACACAATTCTGATATTTCTTCTGGTAATCTCTCAGCTCTTCTCTCTCTATCTTAATGATGTTTCTGGGGATGGGGTAACGATTAACTGGTTTACCGAGGAGCCCTCCGATTCTTTCCTGATAGTATACGATGGTTCAAATGAATCAATCTATTCCGAGCAGGAAGTTACGTTGCACAGATTCAAAGTCTCCGGTCTTCAACCGGGAATGAGTTACGCATACACTGTAAAAAGCGAAAAGGACGGAAAAGTAATCTTCAGGAATGGCGGCATACTTACAACAGCTCCTTTGAAAAGGACCCCATTTAGCTTTGCAGTCTATGGAGACAGCAGGAGCAACCATTCGGTGCATCTCGAAATTGCCCATGGAATTGCCCGTGAAAATGTTCCGCTGGTCATACATACAGGAGATCTCGTATCCTCAGACGACACTCTCGATGAATGGACAAGTTTTTTCAATGTAATTGACATCTTATCGGATAGCGTCTTCTACAGTACAATTGGTAATCACGAGGCATCTGCCGAGAACTACACAAAGTTCTTTGCTTTTCCCGGCAATAAGCGATACTATAGTTTCTGGTACGGTGACGTATTCTTTATCTGTCTAAATACGAATGAAGCTTTCGACAAGTATTCACTGCAGTACATTTGGCTGTTGACAGAACTCGAAGAGGCGAAAGAGGGAGACCCTGCATTCATAATAGTCTACTTCCACCATCCCCCCTATAGTTTCGGCCCTCATGGCGACCATCTCTATATACAGCAGTATCTTGTGCCGGTATTCGAAGATTACAAAGTAGATTTAGTTCTAAACGGGCATGATCACGGTTACCAGAGGGTCGAGAAAAACGGTGTGACCTACGTTATTTCAGCCGGTGGTGGTGCACCGCTCTATGACATTGGCTCAGGAAAAGACCTGATCGCCTCTGCAAATGCATATCACTACATGTTGTTCAACTATACCGTTGATGGTCTGTTTGGTTATGCGAAGACGGCAAAGGGATTGATTCTCGACAGTTTCTATATCCAGAGACGAGATTAACGGCTCTTTACTGCAATTCAGTAAGCATAAAGTTCTTAAACCACCGATAATAATCGTCGTTGTCGTTCATAAGCACCTACTGGTAAGGATTTTATAATATAGTGCGACTGCCGAAGACTTCAAGAATCTGAACTTGCACTACTTATTGCTCGGAAATTCTTCTCTAGCAGCACATTTCAGCAGCAAGGACAAATAGGAATACTCTTATAAAACCCCCATAACACCTTCTGTGTATAAATAAAATGTGGAAAAAACTTTAGGAGGTGTGGCTATGAAGAGTTTCGTTACTGTATTTGTTTTGCTCATGTTAGTCGGAACGGCATTTGGTTCTACTCTTGTTATTAAGGGCTCAAACACTGTTTATCCTGTCGCACAGCTGTGGGCCGAAGCCTACAAAGAAATCAACCCGGATGCAGAGATATCGATTGAGGGTGCGGGGTCTTCAACCGGTATAAAAGCTCTGTTCAACGGGCAGACGGACATCGCAAACTCCAGTCGATGGATCAAGAGCTCGGAGATCGAGCAGATGAACAAAGAAGGTAAGTACTTCATTCCCTTCATCGTTGCATACGATGGAATAGCAATAGTTGTCAATAAGTCTCTTGAGATTGAAAACATAACTGTTCAACAGCTTTACGACATTTACTCGGGTAAGGTGACCACATGGAATCAAATCGATTCTTCGCTGCCAAAAGTGCGAATAGTACCCCTGTCCAGAGACAATGCATCGGGAACATTCGAGTACTTCGTTGAGCACGTAATGAAAGGCGAAAAGTTAGCGCCACAGGTTCAGCAGCTTGCATCGACGAGGGCCGAAGTTGAACAGGTTATGCAAAATCGCTACGCCATTGGTTATATCGGAATGGGATACATCACCGAAGATGTGAAAGCTCTTACAGTAGAGAATATTGAACCGACCGTAGCTAACGTAAACTCCGGTGCATACCCAATATCAAGGCCGCTATTCATGTTTGTTGATGCAACCAACGGACTCCCCACCGGTGTTACAGGAGACTTCTTGAGATTCGCTCTTTCACCTGAAGGCCAGTCGGCGGTTCTCAGTGTGGGCTATGTAAACGCTTACGGCATAGAGTAGGAACGGATGAAGCGAGTTGAGTAGGAAGAGAATTGACCTTTTCTCAAGAGTGTTGGTAACGGGCGCTGCCCTACTGACAATGGTTATTCTGTTCGGAATATTCTTCTTTCTGATATCTGATGGAGTCAGAGTCTTTGGAAAGATATCTTTGAGAGAGTTCTTTCTCAGCACTCGCTGGTACCCAACGTACGAGGATGCCGAATTCGGCATCCTCGCTCTCTTATCCGGAACGCTTGCAGTCACCGGGCTTACATTGCTTATCTCTATCCCGTTGGGGTTCATATCCGCTATTTTCCTTGCGGAGTTCGGAAATAGGAAGACACACGATTTCCTGAAGTATGTATTTGAACTTACGGCGGGAATACCTTCAGTAGTACTGGGAAGTTTTGGTCTCAAATATATTTCCAAATGGTTGATGGACCTATTCCCGATGAAAGTGTGGACCGGACTGAATATTTTGAATGCCTCTTTGATGCTTTCTGTTCTTGCAATACCTTATTTCGTAACTCTGATAGAAGATGCGTTGAAAGCCGTCCCAGTGGATCAGAAAGAAGCCTCACTGGCACTCGGCGCCAATATGACCTCAACTCTTTTCAGGGTGCTCATTCCCCAGGCCAGAAGCGGAATTCTCAACGCAATCATTCTTGGAACGAATAGAATAATTGGAGAGACAATGGTTGTCTTGATGATTGCTGGGGGGGCAACCATGATTCCACAATCAATCTTCGATCCTGTAAGACCCCTAACAGCTGCAATAGCAGGTGAAATGGGAGAAGTGGAGCTAGCAAGTACTCATTACTTCGCCCTCTTCATGATAGGAGTAGTCCTTCTGATGATATCTCTTATCTTCACAGTTACGGCAATGCGCTTAAAGAGAGGAATGAGAAGATGATAATAGATAGAATTGCGAAGATAGTTTTCGGAATCATATCCTATCTTCTGGTGACCATAATTCTTTTAATCGTAGGATTCCTAATACTGTCTGGTCTAGATGATATAAACCTGGAGTTTCTGACTTCATTTCCAAGAAACTCAATGACCGAAGGCGGAATCTGGCCTTCAATACTGGGGACTGTTTATTTCCTGTCGATAGCTCTTCTTTTCTCGGTACCTGTTGGGATACTCGCAGCAGTATATCTCAGTGAGTATAGTAAGGAGAATCGTCTGCAGCGCCTAGTGTTGACAGCAAACAACATTCTTGCCGGAATACCTTCCGTCGTCTTCGGAATGTTCGGCTTGTCGCTTTTCTCGATCACCTTTGGATTCGGAACTTCACTCATTGCAGGAGGCCTGACACTCGGAATTATGTCACTTCCGTATATAATCTCCAATACTCATGAAAGTCTTGTAGCGGTCCCGAAGTCATACAGAGAAGCATCGATGGCCTTGGGCGCCAATAAAGCCGAAACAACCTTCAAAATTGTTATACCTGCATCCTCTTCAAGAATACTTACCGGAGTAATCATCGCAATTGGAAGAATAATTGGTGAGACCGCACCGTTGCTTTTCACGGGAGCTGCCTTCTATATAACTAGAAATCCTTCAAGTCCTTTTGAACCAGCGATGGCTCTGCCTACACATATATTTGTTTTATCTGCGATTTATCCTGACAATGTAACTCCGAAGTTGGAGGGAAGCGTATCAGTTCTCTTGATCATCGTGGTGGCGCTGTTCATGTCGGTTGCAATCAGGAGAAGAAGGGAATCTCGGAAGATGGAGGGATGAGATGACTGAACCAATATTCAAAATAAAAAACCTAAATGTCTTCTATGGCGAGAAGCATGCTCTTAAAGAAGTTACCTGTGATATACCTCAGAGAAAGGTAACTGCAGTAGTAGGTCCGTCAGGTTGTGGGAAATCGACCTTTCTGAGAGTTCTAAACCGAATGAACGACTTAATTCCTTCATACAGGCATACCGGTTCTGTCAAGCTCTTAGGCGATGAGATTCTAGATATGGATCCTGTATTACTCAGGAAACATATCGGAATGGTATTTCAGAAGCCAAATCCCTTTCCGAAGACAATACAGGAAAACGTCACTTACGGCCCAAGAATTCATGGCATTAGGAACCGCCAAGTTCTGCGTGAAATAACCGAGAAATCACTAAAGCAAGCTGCTCTATGGGACGAAGTCAAAGATGAACTGAAGAAGAATGCAGCAAATCTGTCGGGAGGTCAGCAGCAAAGACTCTGCATAGCAAGGGCTCTTTCTGTAGAACCCGACGTCCTTTTGTTGGACGAACCGACAAGCGCTCTTGACCCTATTGCTACTCAGAGAATAGAAACGTTAATAGAAGAACTCTCTGAGAAGTATACTATTGTTATAGTAACCCACAATTTGCAGCAGGCGCTGAGGATCTCGGATTATGTTATGTTCTTTTATGTTGGAGAGTTAGTGGAGTTTGATACGACGGAAAAGATTACCTCAAATCCCAAGGATCAAAGGACAAGCGACTATCTGAGAGGAATCTTTAGTTGACGGGAGTTGGTTCTGATGACACCAGAAAGACAAAGACATCTTGAAGCGGGATTTAACAGGCTCAAATCAATGCTTTCTGACATGATGGAGAACGTAAGATCCAGTATTCAGAAAGCCATCGATGCGCTGGATAGACTTGATGGCGACCTTGCAAGAACTGTTATCGAAAACGATGAAGTTATTGATGACTTGCAGAGAAAAATGGATACGGAAATCTGCAATTACATTGGCCGATTTCAACCTCTGGCAGAAGACCTCAGGTATGTTCTGACGATGATGAAATTGGCTACTGATCTAGAAAGGATAGGCGATCTTGCTGTAAATATTGCTGAAGTTGCAGTTAGGTACGAGAACCAGACTCTGGTCAAGCCCCTCATTCACATAAAGAAGATGACTGCCGTGGTAGAAAAGATGCTGGAAGAGGTAATTGACGCTTATTACGACAAGGATACGGAAGCTGCCAAGGGAGTTTGGACTGAAGACAGTAAGGTTGACGAATACTATCTTTACATCAAGAGGGAAGTGAGAGACAAGCTGATAAGCATGTCTGACTCCGGCGCAATTGGTCAGCTTCTTGACCTGTTGCTAGTATCAAGATTTCTGGAAAGAGCCGGAGACCATGCAACGAATATCGCTGAAGAGATCTACTACATAAAAAAGGGTGAGAGTCTTAAGGAGGAAATGCGACGTTGAAGGTATTGATTGTAGACGATGACATCGATATTCTGAACATTGTTAGGACAGCTTGCGAAAGCGAGAGTATGGAGACTTTCACAGCCGCAAGTGCAGAGGAACTCTGGGCAGCTCTTCGGGCAGGAAGACCAGACGTAATATTACTTGACATTATGCTGCCCGATGCAAACGGTCTTGATCTTGTGAAGAAGATCAGGATTAAGCATCCAAGAATTCCTATAATCTTCTTGACTGCAAGGAAATCGGACCTTGACATGATACTCGGATTGGAACTAGGTGCCGATGACTATGTCACAAAGCCTTTTAATCCGCGGGCTCTCGTAGCGAGAATAAAGGCCGTAATGAGGAGAAGCGAGCTATCCGGCACATTGGACGAGAATCTTGCAATAGGCGAGGCCATTGTGAACCTGAAATCGTACACCGTTACCAAGAACGGCAGGACCGAAGAACTCACCAGACGTGAATTCGAGTTGCTAAAGTTGCTAGCGGAGAATCCCGGGAGGGTTTTCACACGAGAAGAGCTGCTGGATAAGGTGTGGGGGATTGATTTCTTCGGAGACTTTAGAACTGTAGACGTACACATCAGCAAACTAAGAGAAAAAATCGGAGAAGGGTTCATTCGGACAGTAAGGGGAGTGGGCTACAAATTTGCACTAGGGGATCAGAAGTGAACGAATCATTGCTCAACGAACTCAGTGAAGGAATCCTAATGGTCGATGAAGGCCTGGTTATATCGTATGCGAACTTATCGGCCAAAAAGTTACTAGGCGAAATCGAGGGATCGGCTCTTCCCGATGCTCTTCATGTTCAGGGGATTTCGAACATAGTAGACAGCTTCATCTCTGGATCTCATTACTGTACAGATACGGTATTTGTTAAAGACGAGACAACCCACTATTTGAAGATCAAAGTCTCACCGCCTTACGTGATTGCCAGAAATATAACAAGTGAAAAGTTGTTTGAGAGTGCCAAGATGGACTTTGTAAATTCTATTGTTCACGAGTTTTCGACACCTTTGGCAGTTATTAACGGATATGTACAGCTACTGATTGAGAAGAACAAAGAGCTACCAGCTGAAGTATCGGAAACGATTGATAGGATTGCAAGGTCGACGAACAGGCTTTCTAGACTTGTCGAGGAGCTCGGTATTCTGTCGAATCTTGAATTACAGAACTATAGGGTGAAAATCGAAACGGTTAATCTTAGAGAATTGGTAGACGAAGCTGTATTTGACCTCGAAGGCAAGTGGAGTCGAAAGAAACTTAAGATTATCACTGATGTATCTCAAAACATATACGCTGCGGTGGATTCCATGCTCCTCTTCAGAGTCATATCTAATCTCATCTCTAATGCGGTAAAGTATTCTAGCGTAGGAAACACGATAGAAGTGAGTTCTCGTGAGAATGGATCAAAGGTATATGTGTCTGTTAAAGACAACGGCATAGGAATAAAGAGCGAAGAGCTGCCGAGGATTTTCGAGAGATTCTATCGCGCAAGCAACGCAAGGACTTCCGGATCATCAGGGCTTGGACTGGGGCTCTCGCTCGTCAAACATGCACTTAACCTCATAAACGGTACAATAGATGTTAGGTCGAGATACATGATGGGAACTACAGCTACTATCGCCTTTCCAAAGAACATGTAGAGACACCCAGCAGTACATTTAGGAAAAACCTAAAGATTGAATAAGACAGACTGTCTCGAAAGACAGGATATCGTATTTGGGACGAACTCAGGGTCCGTGCTATAATTCGGAAAGCACAATTCTCTTGTAAATTCATAACGGATTTTGGAGCTGTTGCCATATGGAGTCACGGATGCATGGGATTACTCTCTATGAATCGAATCACGATTTTGAAAGTGCGATCGGTTCCTTTTTGATTGCGGGCCTTTCGAATAACTATAAGCTCTTGTACTTGATGCCAGAGAAAGATGTCGCCTCTCTGAGGAGCGTGATTCTCAGTCGAAAGCATACCGTGGAGGGTTTGGTTCGTGAAAAAGCAATAGAGATAATAGATCCGCGTCGTGCGTACCTTAGTAACGGGTCTTTCGATCCGGAGAGACAGGTCAAGTTTCTTGAAGATTTCGCTCTAAAAGCTCTTGAAGAGGGGTTCAATGGTCTCTGCGTAGCGGGGGAAGGTACTGCCCTTTTGGACTCGGCGATTCCACTCTGCAAGATGATTCGCTATGAAGCAGCGGTTAATGATTTGATTGAGAAATTGCCCATTATTGCAAACTGTTTATACAACCCTTCTAGAATGGACCAAAAAAGTGTTCTCGAAATTTCCAGGCTCCATCCATATGTTCATCGAACGGGGGAGTTTTCAGTGAATGAAGATTACTATTCCTTGTCCCGAAAATCTGTTGAATTTGGTGGGGCAAGCCGTCTAGATATCTGCAGGGGTACTGCAGACTCTTTGTTACGGCTGTTCAGGATCAAGAGTATCTATGTTGAGAATCATGAGAAGAACGTCTCAGATCTTGCGATAGCCATAGCAGATGAAATGAGCCTTGATTCTTTCACAAAGGCTTGTCTCGAAATGGCAGGAAAAATCCACGACATAGGAATGACTTCGCTGTTTCTCGACATGATTAGCAGACCAGGCCCCTTACACAGTTTTGAGAAGGTTCTTCTTAGAGAACATCCCAGTACGGGATTCGAAATCAGCAAGGGTGTCCCCTTTCTGAAGAGGTCTCTAATGCAATCCTTCACCACCACGAGAGGGTAGATGGGTCAGGCTATCCTAACGGCCTTAAGGGATCGGAGATCAGCCTTGAAGGCAGCATCATCGCTGTATCCGAGGTAGTCGCCGCGATGAGCTTCTACAGACCTTACAGAGAGAAGTACGGAACAGAATATGCTCTGAGCGAGATTATTACCAATTGCGGTTCACTGTACAGGACCGAAGTAGCAGAAGCCTGTTCCAACGTTTTTAGTAAGGGGTTTGCCTTCGATGGTGATTCCTCAAGAGTATAGTTTTTGGAGAGGCTGAGAGGAAGATACGACCTGCATGTGGCACTCCGCGTTGATTGTGATTATTGACTCAATTTCTAAAATTCATGCAAACGAACTCACTGTCGCAATGATAGACTTCATAGAGATATTCTTCCGTTGATATTCGAGTCATAAGTATCTCTTCTTATCAAGTGTCCTGTCTACTTTCTCCAGAGTCTGCATCGTTCCATTTCTGAGTTTAATAGATTTCTCCAACAGAAGTTGAATTACAGCAAGCTGGCACACTCTAGGCTGAAGCAACGGTATCCCCGTCTCATGACCACCTTGCGCCACGTAGATAGTCTCTTTCGAAACGCTGACAATTCTCGATCCGATGCCACCTGTAATGGCTACAGTATAAGCCCCCGAATCCGAGGCTACTTCAATAGACTTGACAGTATCTCTTATGTTCCCACTTGCGGAAATACCGAAGACAATATCATCCCAGTTGAGAGAAACTGCGGTCATTATCTGCAGATGAGGATCAGTGTAAAATGCGGTCGAAAAACCCGCTCTCATGAATAGAGTTGCCCCAAACTCTGCCACTATACCACTTGATGCAACTCCAAAGAAGATCACTCTGTTTGCTTTCACCATTCGCTTTGCTATCCTATCTAGCTGTTCATCATCTATTAAGTGATTCTGTTGATTAAGAGCGTCAATCAAATCCGAGATCAACTTGTTTTTATCGGCCGAAATCGGCGGCGACTCTCTTGAGAGCTCTCTGGCCAACTGAATCTTGAATGCCTGGTAGCCATTGAAATTCAGCTTTTTGGACAGCCTGAAGATCGTGGTCTCACTCGTCCCTGCTAGAACAGAGAGCTCACTTATCGAGTGATGAATGACATCATCTGGAAAATCTATGATGTATCTAGCCGCTTTCTTTTCTGCAGGGTTTAGTCCCTTGATCATCGCCCTAAGCTTCTCGACTATCCCAAATTCTTCTCCCATATCGATATCAACTCACCCTTTGTTTCCACAAATTTCTCAAGGAGCTTTTCCGTTTCTTTCTCTGCATCTTCCTGGACCAGTGATTCCGTTTTCGAAACGAAGTAAGCAACCCTGCCGAAATATAGCGGAACAAGCAATTCTATAAGTCTCTCTCTCAACGCTTCATCTCTGTAACTAGATGCAATTGAGTAAACAATTCTAACCCATAGATCGTCTTCGATCATCGCATCGGTCTTTCGTAGAAGAAACAAGCCTTCGAAAATCTCCGGGCCAAGAATCTCTTTGACAAAACTCTTCTGGTTTTCTATGCCCTCATAGAACTTCAAAATCATGTTTCCTAGATCTACTTCAAGCGGTTCCGGCTCTCCCACCACCGCATCACCGTAAATTGGTGATTCAGTATATCCCTTCACATGCTTCCATCTGCTTTCATACTTCTGCATAAGGGAGAAGAGAGTCCCTACTACCTCTCGGAACATTCTCCCTAGTTGCTTTCCGGGATCTTTGACATCATGGATCTTGGTACCGAGAGCGGCCTGGTAAATCTCCCCTTTGACCTCATTCACAGCCGAAGTGGTCATCCATATGTCGATCCCAAATCTGGAAACATCTGAGTTCCATGTGTTGTCTGGAACAGATGTGCAGTAATCTATGATCTCTCTCCCGACACCAAAGTCTCCACCAATAGGCTGCCTCAATTTTCTCCCGTAGAGAGCCGTGGTAAGCGGATAGCAGATGCTGTTGGTAATCGTTCCATCGTACTTGTGTCGGACATAGTAAGGCGTCACGTACGCTGCGTTCTTCTCGAGAACTGGATTTACAAGCCTTTCAATCCAAAAGGGTTCGACGCTTCTCAGATCAGAATCCAGAAAGACAACCACCTTAGCATTCAGCGATCTTGCTTTTTCCATTATTGACCTCATCGCACTTCCCTTTCCGGAAATCCCCCGGTACTTGAAAGACAGCAAATCCACCCCGTCACTGTAGGCTGAAAAGAAAGCCCCTTCAGTATTATCTGTTGATCCACCATCGGAATTGAGTATACAGGATCTTAAAGATGGAAAGAACTGATTAAGTCCTCTGACAGACGTTTCAACAACGTATTTGATGGTACCTGCGTTATTGAAACTTGGTATTCCTACTACAATATCGTATGAAGTATGATTCAATCCAGACATTCTTACACCTCCTATTCTTTTACTCCTCCGGCAGTGAATCCACTAGTCAAATACTTCTGCATAAGAGTAAAAATTATGATGATTGGTATTGCAGAAACCACGGAAGCCGACATCAACCTTCCCCAAACTGCATGAGCGGAACCGGAAAATGCATTCAGCCCGATCGGGAGAGTGAAGAGATCTTTGTATGATTTTAGCCCCAGGAAGGCCGAAGCGAATAGATACTCATTCCAGCCAATCATGAATGCGTAGATGTATACAGTGACTATTGCCGGAAGCGAAAGAGGAATAACAATCTTGAAAATCGCCTGGACTCTGGAACAGCCATCGATAATCGCCGCTTCTTCTATTGAAAACGGAATTGTCCGGAAATAGTTTCCCAACATATAAAGAGAAACCGGAAGTGTCTGAATAACATAGACCATGATCAGATAAACTCCGGTACCAAATGGAGTAGAAAGGATTCCAAGCTTCACCGCCATCTGATAAAGCGGCACCATTATTACGGTACCACCGAACAGATACACGAAAAGAACCGAACGCTGAACAAGTCCCCTACCCTTGAATCTCAACCTCGAGAATGCATATGCTCCTAAAATCGCTACGAAGAGGCTTATCAAAGCGGAAATCCCTGCGAATATCAGCGAGTTTCTAAGGTATTTCAAGAAGGGAAATTCACTAGCTCTCTCTTCCAATATTTTTGTCTTCTGCGCTTCGAATAATTCCAGTTGAGCCTTTGCCTTTTCGAAACCGGCAGCAAGCGCTTCCTCGGAGAGAGCATTGTCAACCTCGGCTCTCAAATCCGTAAACCGTTTCACATCATTTGCACTGAATATGGTTTTCATGTTTTCCTCGATTATTGAAGCCTCCTCTGTACCTGGAACGAGCGAGTTTTCAATAAACTCTTCCCTGTCTGTTACATCAATTCCACTGAAGTCGATCACAAGATCAACGATATCTCTCAGTTCTTTTTCCTTGGCCTTGAGCTGTACATCATGAACATACCGCGTATACACTTCAATTGAGGCCGTTCTCTCTTCCAACTCATCTATCCTCTTCAATACAGGTTCAAGATTTGCCCTAATTATCTCATCGCCGAAAAACTCTGTCTCACTACTTTGAATAAGCCCAAATATCTCCAGATAGTTTCTGATTGTGAAATCTGAGAATGTCATTTTGTTCGGATCGTAGTCTGCCTTAAGAGATACATGAACCATGAAATAAAACGGAATGAGTATGAAAAAACAGATTAAAGAGATCCCCAATGCAAACATGACTCTTCTGAAAGGTGTCTTCTTCCTTACCATTTCAACACCTTCTTCACGTATGTAGTTATCAGCCCAAGCATAATTACCATAAGGATTGTTGCAATTGCCGCGGCCACTCCGTACTCCGGCGAAGTTGTACCGATAACCCTTTCATAGATAAAGATAGGCAGAGTGCCAGCTCTCTTGCTGATCAGATAAACCTCGTCAAACTTATAGAAATTCCAGATACCCCTCATGAGAGCGACAGCACCCATGACGAAATAGATCTCCGGTAGAGTGATATTCGTGAACTTATTCCATGATGTTGCTCCATCGATTTCTGCAGCCTCGTAGTACTCATCGGGAATAGATTGAAGTCTTGAAAGCAGCATCAGGTAAACAAAAGGGAAGTTCCGCCAAATGTTGAATATCGATGCCACAAAGAATGCATTGTTCGAGTTGTTTAGGAGATCAAGTTGCGGAGAGACCCATCCGAGACTTTGACTGAATAACTGCATAAAAGGCCCGTAGCTTGGATCAAATATGTACTTCCATGAAAAGACTATCGAGATAAGTGGGGTAATGTATGGAAGCAGAATGATCGTCCTAACTATCGCCCTCCCCTTGAACTCCTTGTTCATCATCAGCGCTACTCCGAGACCCAACAATATACTTCCAATAACTGTCATCAGAGTGAAACCAACAGTTATGAAGAAGGACTTCCAGAAAGCGGCGTCTTTGAAAACTCGGATATAGTTTTCTAATCCTACGAACGTTGAACTGGTGATCCCGTAGTCGAAAAACGAAATGTATATGTTATACGCCACCGGATAGATTATCAATATCATCAGTAGGATTACTGTTGGCGAAACAAGTTTCCAACCTAAACTATTTTCCTTCTTCAATATGGAAGAGGCTGCTTGCTGCATAAGATCTACCTCCAAAAAAGGAAGGCCCCGGCTCCGGGGCCTTCGATGTCAGGCGTTTATCTTCCTATAAGCTTTCTAATATCCTCTCTCCAGAAGGTTAGAACCTGATCTGGGGTTGCGTTGTTATCGAACATCATGACTATGCCATTACCTATAGTGAAGGCTCCGGATATCTTTCCCATTTCGGGGAAGACTCTTCCTTCTACATAACCGAACTTCTCAATATTCTCCATACCATAAATGATTGCCTTGATCTTTTCTGCGCCGTAGCTCTTATAAATCCCCTTTGGATCGTTCAGGAATTCTTCGCTTTCAGCTATGGAAGCTCTTGTAGGAAGCATTCCACCGGGAGCCATATGTATGTACTTTATGTAATTGTCCGGCTCGAACATGAAATCGAGAAGTTTGAGAACATCAAGCTTGTTCTGGGAAGACTTGACGATCGCGAGCGACAAGACCTGTCCAAAGGAGGAAGGTCTGCTGTTAGTCATCATGGGAGCGAATTCAGTGTTCTTAACAAGATCTGGATCAAAGTCGCTTATGAACTGAGTCTGAATCTCGGCAAGAGCCAGGTCATCCATGACGTAAGTTGAGTAGAACATCATAGGTGTCCTACCCGCAAGATAGAGTTCTCTTGCCTGCTGCCAGTAGGTATGTCCTGGAGCTGAATATGCGCCAAGGTCCTTGTAGAACTGAAGTACCTCTCTCATCTCAGGAGAGTTAATGACTACATTTCCGTCCTTGTCGAAAATCCTTGCTCCGTTTGACAAAGCAAAGATTGTGAAGACCTGTTCCGCGTAGGCATCGTTGGTCTTTCCAAGTACGATTCCATACATTCCATTCTGAGGATCGTGGAAATACTTTGCCGCCTCCATAATCGCATCCCAAGTTGTTGGTTCGGCAAGACCCGCTTCTTCAAACCAATCTCTTCTGTACCAAATTCCTTGAACCCATCCGTGATAAGGAATAGCAAAATACTGATCCCCAGCCGGAGTAATAACAAATCTTGTTGCACCAGTGTAGAAATCCCCTGCATTTCTGATGAATCTTGTTGGAATCACAGTATCCAGAAGACCATCAGCTCCAAGGCCGAGAATAGTTTCAGCACCAGCTTCAATTAGGTCTGGAAGTGTATCAGCCGCAGAAGCCGCAGCCAATTTCGAGAACATCTCGTTCTCCTCGATTGCCACAACATCAACTTCTACTCCGGTTTCAATTGTAAACGACTCGATCAACTGAGCAATAATCTGCTGTCTGGATTCTTCTTCCTGAGTGTGCCAGTAAACAAGTTTTCCAGTCATTGTTACCGAAAGCATCAATACCAGAAATACTACAAAGAATATTTTTTTCATTTTAACCACCTCCGAAGGAAATTTTTTTCACCATAATGATACCAAACTTCTTCTTTCGTTCAAAGAGGCTATACACCGTATCAGGATCCATCACTGCCATTCTCGTCAATCTAGCATCGATTAGATAGAAATAACTCTAAGAAGCTAGCTCTAAGAGTATGGTTTGAACCAAGAGATCTTATGCAATCTACAGAGGAAACCGATTATAGAAGTTCACTGAAGATATCCTAAGCATAATAAAGCTATAAAAATGGGATCGGCCAATGCCGATCCCATTAGTAGTAACTGCTTACAGTCTATCAATTACTCTATAAGCTTTTGTGGCAGAACCACCAGTCGTAACAACCTTCCTTGCCCTTTCTCTCTTCAGCAGTCTTGACATCAGATGCGGGAGGAATGATTACGTGATCCCCAATGATCTCGTTGTTTGGCCAATCTGCCGGGATAGCCACTCCATTCTTATCGGCAACCTGAAAGCCCTTTACCATTCTGAGAATCTCATCCATATTCCTTCCCAGCTCTTGCGGGTAATAGAGGATAGCTCTGATCTTTCCCTTCGGATCAACAATGAAGACCGCCCTGACAGTATTCGTTCCCTTTGCAGGATGAATAAGCCCAAGAGTCATTCCTACTTCGCCCATTTCGTCCGCGATAATAGGGAACTCGATTTTCACACCTAGCTTCTCTTCTATCCACTCCGTCCACTTTATATGAGAGAAGACTTGGTCAACGCTAAGACCTACGAGTTCACAGTTTAACTCTCTGAACTTATCATATCTTCTCTGAAAGCCCACGAATTCGGTCGTGCAAACCGGTGTAAAGTCCCCCGGATGACTGAATAGAACAAACCATTTTCCCTTGTGAGCTTCCGGTAGGTTCATTACCCCATGTGTCGTCTTGACTTTCATCTCAGGGAAATCTTCTCCGATCAATGGAATCCTTTTCTCCATAAAGCACCTCCATATTTATAATCATTCTTATTAGCTACAATATAATTATACTTTTCGCTGCTTGGTTTGTCAACCATACAATTATGCCGAACAGAGGTTTTGATTCTAAAGAAAAAGAGGGCTCTTGGCCCTCTTTTTATGACTTCAACAGAGTAGGTAAGGTGTCTCTTCTTCATCGGGGTAGATGTATGAACTGACTACTCTGTAATCTGGAAAACTTGTTTCTAGGGCTCTTGAGATCAGTGAAAGGTACTCGTTGATCCTTGGCACCACTTCTTCAAAGGAACAGGAACCTTTCAGAGCCATGATCTGAACTTCAATTGTATCTTCAGTCTCGGCTCTCATGTTGAGCGTGTCACCTTGGGCTCCCAGAAGTAACTTTTTTGAGAGCGTCTCAAGTATCATCTTCAAAGCCTCTGTGGATCTACTTTCAGAAACAGCGTACCTCAAATCGCAAACAATGTACATGGCGCTCCCTCCTTCGTCTGGTTTCTTAGATTCTGTTCATAACTAACACAGGAAGGTACCAGATGTAGACCCTGATTTCTGGAAAAGCCGTTTGTGAAAGACCGTTCATAGCCACTATTGCAAAGTGATCAGCCCGTTCCATTTATTATACATCAAAGGCAGTCTACCTATATTAACCAGGAGGAGTTCTAGATTTATCGGCAGATTACTACTATCGAAATATTAATGTAGAATTTAGGGAATGGGGGTGATCTAAATGATATATAGAACTCTGAAGGATAACAAAGGAGAAATCCCCGCCATTGGTCTAGGCACATGGGAGATCGGAGGAAGAGACGTTCCTGATGAAACGAGGGACAGAGAACACATTGACACATTGTCCAGAGCCATTGAAATGGGTTACAAGCACATAGATACTGCCGAATACTATGGTGGTGGCCATACCGAAGAAATAATTGGAGAGGCAGTCTCGATTTTCAGTAGAGAAGAATTGTTTATCACATCTAAGGTCTGGCCCACTCATTTGCGGAGTGTTGACTTACACAAAGCCCTTGAAAGAACACTGAAGAGGCTGAGAACAGACTATATTGATCTGTATCTTATTCACTGGCCGAATCCTGAAGTTCCGCTAGAAGAGACTCTTTCGGCGATGAATGAAGAAGTGAAGAACGGACGGATAAGGCATATCGGAGTTTCTAATTTCGACACGCAGCTCCTTAAGAAGGCCGTATCTATTTCAAAGGAACCTATTGTGAACAATCAGGTTCTCTTCAATCTAGAGGACCGGCAAGCAATGAATGAGCTTCTACCATACTGCCAAGATCATGGCATTACCCTAACCGCATACTCGCCGCTAAAGAGAAACGCATTAAAAGCCTCAACCGAGAAACTTCTGACTGGATTCTCTGAAAAATACTCGGCCTCTGTTCAGCAAGTAATGCTTGCATGGTTGCTGGGGAAAGATGGTGTGGTGGTCATACCAAAGGCATCCAAGCTTGAACACCTGAGAGAAAATCTAGAAGCAGGCATGATTGTCCTCGACAGAGAGGATATGAAAATGCTTGATTCACTAGAATAAGGAGGGCATCTTGAACGATATCAAGAGCAACTTTATAAGCGCTCTCGACTCACAAGATAAAGAGAGGGCAGTGATGGTGTGCATAGAATCGCTTGAGTCTGGCAATGTTGAAGTAATCGATTTGTATCTGGATATTCTTGCACCCGCATTGAGGAGTTGGGATTGCGACTACGTGAGCGACAGATTGTGTATATGGAACGAACATATAAGGAGCTCTATTGTCAGAACGGTAATGGAATGCTGCTTCCCTTATATTGTGAAGAAAAGAAGAGACAATGGATCAGAAAAGAATGATCGGACAGTGGCAGTACTCTGCCCGCCCGAAGAGTATCATGAGATCGGAGCTAGAATGATTTCGGATATCTTCACTATCGCTGGGTACAATTCCATATTCGTCGGAGCAAATACCCCGCTGGACACCTTCCTTGAGGCTGCGAAAAAGCTGAGTCCAATGTACGTTGCGATTAGTGTTTCAAACTACTACAACCTAATAAACACACGAAGGATGATTTCGCGAATTAAAGAAGCCGGTGGGAAATCGAGAGTTGTCGTAGGTGGAAATGCATTCGAAAAAAATCCCGACTACTGGAAGGAAGTCGGTGCAGATATTTTCCTGAAAGATCCAAGAGAGATTCTAGCTCTGGGGAAGGGTGATGTAAAATGAGATTGGCTTTTTCAATTGCGATGCGCTTTCTATCTTCCAGCAAGACCCAAACTCTTCTCATAGTAATGGGAATTGCAATAGGCGTTTCCGTTCAGGTATTCATAGGCTCGCTTATCCAGGGACTCCAAAAAGACCTGGTGGATACAACAATCGGAAGCTCTTCGCAGATAACTGTCTCCTCATCGGAAAACAACAGAGTAGAAGACTGGCAAGGCATAATTTCGGAAATCGCTTCTCTTGATTTGCCAACAGATCTGACGGCTCTTTCTGCAAGCGCAGATGTTCCTGTCTTCATAAGCAGCGGCGACAGAACCTTATCTGTTCTGCTCCGAGGTCTGCAGTTCCCCGAATCACATGTTATTTACAAGACGGATAGTCGCCTCATTGATGGCAGCCTTCCTGAAGGAGACGGAGAAATCATTATCGGCAAGGGTCTTAAGGATGAGCTCGATGTGAACCTTGGAGAAGAAATCACAATCTTCACTCCGGATAGAGCAGTTGAGATTCTGAAGGTAGTCGGTGTCTTCGATCTGGGTATTGCAAGCCTTAACAAAAACTGGATGATCTCAACGATTGGCACCGCTCAGTCAGTTGGGAAACTTGGTGATGCAGTCACATCGATAGAGATGCAGGTGAGCGATGTCTTCAGAGCTGATGAAAACGCCTCTGCCATTTTGGAACGTCTTTCGAGGTCTGCTTTACTTGTCACTGACTGGAAATCTCAGAACGAAGATCTCCTCTCCGGGCTGAATGGGCAGAGCGTCTCAAGCATAATGATTCAGGTGTTCGTAATCATAGCCGTTTCCCTTGGAATAGCAAGCGTGCTCGCAGTAACTGTAGTCCAGAAATCAAGGCAGATTGGAATCCTGAAAGCTATGGGACTTAAGGATTCCACGACGAGTTTCGTTTTTCTCTTTCAGGGACTCGCTCTCGGCATTGTGGGAGCAGTAGTTGGAATTGCATTCGGAATCCTGCTTATAATTATGTTCTCCACTTTTGCCGTAGGAACTGACGGAGAACCGATCATCAGAATCTCTCTGAGTTATGGGTTTGTAATGTTGTCCGCGCTCATTGCCATTGGCGCTTCAACTATTGCCGCAATGGTCCCAGCCAGGAGATCCTCCAAACTCAGCCCTGTTGAGGTGATACGAAATGGCTAACATAATCGAGCTTAAGGATATAAAAAAGGTTTACGGAACGGTTGTGAAGACAGAAGTTCTTCACGGTGTGGATCTTGAAATCGAAGACTCATCGTTTCTTTCGATAGTCGGACAGTCTGGAAGCGGAAAATCTACACTCATGAACATTATGGGCACTTTAGATCAACCCACGAGCGGTGAAATAAAAATCGCAGGGAAACAGACAAACAAAATGAACAAGAATGAACTCGCAAGTGTTAGAAATGAGACTATTGGATTCATATTCCAGTTTCATTATCTGCTTCCCGAGTTCACTGCTTTCGAAAACGTAATTCTTCCTTACAGAATTAAAGGTCTTAAACCCTCGAAGGAAATTATGGAAAGGGCGAAGGAACTAATGGATGTCGTTGAAATCAGCAAGGTTAGGAATAATCTAGCTCCAAACATGTCGGGAGGTCAGCAGCAAAGAACCGCAATAGCAAGGGCCCTTATTCCACATTCCTCACCTTTCTGC
>NZ_JPGZ01000005.1:0-55043 GCF_003351125.1 Mesotoga sp. Brook.08.YT.4.2.5.2. | reverse complement strand
AAAAAGGTGAGAAATGTGGGTTCTTAGTAGGGGAGGAAAGATCATAGTCCTTGGAGAATGGTTTGAGTATTACGACAATACAATACTGAATACTCTTCTCAGTGCACTCGGAATAGATATTCAGCTGGAGAATAATGTGCTTCTCGACGAAGTGAATAACTACGATTCAGCCGATCAGTGGATTACTACCGCACAATTCGGTACCCATCGGGTCGCCCAGGAGCTCACGAAGATAGCACTCTTCGCCACTTGTTCCCTAGAAGTTGGCTCGGGCGCGACCGTCATTACAAGCGCCGAGTCGACTGCATTCACTTTAGCTGGAGAAGATATGCAAGTATTCTCATCCGCAGATCTCTCAGCGCTGTCAAACTCACTTCAGCCGGAGCAAAACGCAACCTTCCCCGTCATAGCCTCTCAGAGTAAGGGAAGTGGGAAGATTCTAGTAATAGGTGATTCGGACGTTATTGCCGATGATCTTGAAGAGCTTATATCGGGCGAATTCGTGAATGTCCTGGACAACTTGAAGCTGCTTCGAAATATCATCGAGTGGTGAAAATGCCACCGATGGAAGCATAATCTAAGACACCTGGGCACTGACTTAAAGAGATTCACAATCAAATCAGATTGAAGGTTCTCAATGTTATGTTCAGCATTATTGCGAAAAACACGGCAAACAGCGCCCCCATGAGCAGCTTGATCTTTGCAGCTGCCTGAGTCGATGTCATGAACTCCTGTATTTTCTTGGTCGAGGAGCTGAAGTAAGCGACGAGTGTTATCGCAATAATCGGGGCAGTGAAGCCAAGATTGTATGTCACGAGGAAACCAAGAGCCCTTCCCGAAACTCCGGCACTGTTAATTATGTAAACGATCGTCGGTAGGTAGACCTGCCCGGTACACATGAACTCGACAAAAGAAACTAGAATCCCGGTAACAAGTGAAGCAATCCAAATGGTCTTCGCCCTGGCGTTCTTTCGAATTATCTCATGTGTCTTCTTCTTCAAACCCGGTGAAAGCTCCAGGATAGCCTTCTTGTTCTTGTATCTCATTCTGTAGAAGTCAACTACCGACAGAACGGCAAGAACGCCGGTGAAAACTGCCATCGCAGGATAAAAGATTAGCTGAAATAACCTAGAGATGCTTTCAATGTAGCCTACTGCACCTAGCAGCCCTGTTCCCATTGCCAAGTACGCTGCAAAGATGCCAATAGCGAAGAAAAACCCTGCAACTAGAATCTCATTTCTTCCCCTACCAACGTAGTACAGATAAGAAACCAGGAAAATGAGAACAACAAACGCGCAAGGGTTTATACCGTCAATCAGTCCAGCGCCGAGAACGACTAAGATACTGAACTGCTCATAACGATCTGTAATCCTCTGACTCACATCTTCGCCAAAAGCCCCTATCTCTGAGAGCTTGATGTCTCTTTCCTCTTGAGAGTAGTTCATCATGCTCTCAAGAAGTAAGTCCGGTCTCATATTTGAGGGAGTGAAAGCGTCCTTGCCGACAAAAATCATTGGATACAAGTCCAGCTCGCTTTCATCTACACCGTAAACTCTGGCATATTTAAGCTTTAGCTCTTGATTCTTTGCCTCGTTAAGCATGAACTTGTTAAGAATGACCTCTTCATCGATTTCGTACTTCAGGCTATCAATCATCATCTCTGCCTCAAAACACTCCTGGCATGTTGTGACTCCGAAGAAGTCGATGACTACTGCACCCTGAAGAAGACCTGTAAATATTAAGAGGGCTGAAACAGCGAGTATCTTCATTTAATCTCTCCTCGTGAGTTAGCCGGCCGAGTCATTCCCCAATGTCTCATCAACCGTATAGAATGAATCGTCCCAGTAATCAGCAGGGCAGATTGCCTCCAATGTATCGAACAGGTTTCCAGATCCAACAACCGTTCCTCTGAACGTTGTTCCTCCGCACCCACAATCTGTGCAATCTCTCAAATACAGGTCCAGCCCGTGTCTTACATTATTGAAAAAGACATTATCTGTAAGAGTCGCCGTAGAAGTGATGTTTGCCAGAACCCCATTATCAACGTTTCCCGTAATCTTGTTACCAATGAGAGATCCTGTCGACGTACCGCTAAGAGAGACTCCGACCGTGTTTCTATTAAAGGTGCTGTTCTTGACTATATAGTTCAATCCGTTAGAGAAATTCACACCGGTTCCAGTTCTTTCAATGACGGTATTTTCTACTATCAATGTGGCTTCACCGTACGCATATATTCCTACAAGCCTAGTGCTAAGATATTCGTCGTTACCGACACCCATAAGACTCGTAATATACGAGTCTGCAACTCTGAGCGTCCTGCCGTCTCCGCTGAAAGAAATTCCAAATCTTCCCCCAGCAATATTGCAGTTAATTACCTGACCAGAGGATCTAGAGAAATTTATCACTGATCCCCCAGATTGGAAGGAGACACTATCTACGACAAAATCCTCGACACCCCTAACAAAGAGCACCGGAGAAGACTCGCTCTCGGCTATTATTGTTACTTCTTCCTTTGAAGATCCAATGATTGCTATACTCTTGCTCACAGCAATATTCTCTCTGTATGTTCCGGCGAGAATCTTAATAGTATCTCCCGCCTTCGCAGCATCGACCGCTTCCTGAATAGTGGCAAACTGTCCCATTGCACCGACCGTGAGCACACCCTCTGCAACATCTGGGGCCTCCAGCACCGTAATCAGGAATGACACCTCCGAAACAGCACCTTTGGAATCTCGAGCGATTATGGTTACTGGCACAGGTTCATCAGAGTAACCACCTGCCTCATAAGTAAAGATTCCGCCGCTTATACTCGCTTTAGTAGTGTCAGCAACTTCAAAGTGGAGATCGTCACCATCAGGATCAGTCGAGAACTTTTTAAGGTCTAGAACAAGCGCTCTGTGTTCCTGCACACTCTGATCACTTATTTCTATAATGGGCGGGCGATTAGTCGCCTCCACATTAACTGAGAAAGGAATCTCGATCGACTTCCCCCTGCTGTTCTCCGCAACTATCCTGAGCGAGTTGCTGCCAGAATCGATGTATCTTGGCCTTATTGATAGAATATCCTCATCTATCCAGGCGAATCCTTCGATGAACTCTCCATGAAGTTCGTACTTGATCTTTGAACCCTCTGCATCAATAATTAGAACGTTCAAAGGAATATCCAGCGCCTCTCCTTCAAGCAGCGATATATCTGGAATAAAACCTTCCGGAGGGAAATCCGTGGGATCTATCGTTATCTTAAATGAAGCTATCACAGGGTCTACTCCCTTGGCAAAGGCCAACACCTCGATCGTCTTTTCGCCGGAGATGACTCTATCTACTTCAAGCTCGTATTTGTTTCCTACAACGCGCCCAACACCCGAAAGAAGTGAGTAGTATACTTCAGACTTTCCGGAGAATTCTGAATAGTTGTCAAGATTCAGGTTCAGAACTTCTCCCTGCGATATTCTTTGATTGGGCACTGAAAACTCAAGTTTCGAACCACATCCAGCAAAAAGAAGAACTATACCTATTACGGAGAAGATCAGAGCAGCCTTTCTCATAAGATCACCTCTCAAGAATGAATGGCGCCAATTACGATAAATTATATCACAGAAAGAAAGAGCCCATAATAAAAAAACCCGCGGCCGAGGCCGCGGGTTCCAATCCATTTAACGACTAACTTTGAAGTTATCAGGATCAGTCAATTGCTTAATTTGGATCAATGAAAAACCAGTTTGTACCAGAACTTGCCTCAAGAACAGTGTAGTTACAACATACATCCATTGCTAGAATTGTCGCGACTGCAGTCTCGGAATAATCGAACCACTCAACAGCTCCTATCTTCTTCTTGCTGATGAACTGATCGTTGTATTGACCCGGATCAAATACGCCAGCAAAAGCGGCTGTCTGATCGAAACCAACTACAGTTGCTTCGAGAGTGCCCTCACTAACCCAGATGCTAACCAGATCAAAGCACGGTTCAGTTGCTGTCCAGGTTATCACAGGGTTCGTGTTCGTGCGATCAAACTCTGCCTCAAGTTCTGGCGGCTTGTTATCGATTCCTGCCAGGTCTGCATTCACAGAAGCTTCATTTCCAGATGCATCCCAGCCGGTAAACGTAGCGACTAAAGTCTCATCGCAGTCAATCTCGCCAATTTCCCAGACGAATGTATCGGAAGCTGGGAGAGTAGAACCACAAGGGACCTCAACCTGAATTGTTTCCCCTGTGCTCAGCTCTATCTTTCCAACGTAGATAGGAATGGTACCGCTTTCGCACTCTGTGCAAATCAAACATTCATCATCAATTTCCCATCTCATTGTGAGCTGTGTTGCACCACATGTTGCCTCGTCAAGAATCTCCAACTTCAGATTCGGAGCAACATTATCAACCAAGAACGTCTCGGTCCATTCAGTTACGGGGCATCCTGCCTCTGGAACTACTGTAATCGTTACAGTGATTTCTTCGCAGTCAACTCCAGTAACATCGAGCAGTACCGATCCATCCAGCGTGGTTGTGGAGTTCTCAGAGAACGAGCCATATGGTTCTACATCGAAGTAGATAGTGACATTCTCTTCATATTCTGAAACTACTTTGTAGTAGATTTCGAGTTCTGTTGCACTTGCTGTGAGTTCTGCACATCCACTTTCGTAAAGCGGCGGAACTATATCAACTACAAGTTCCGGACCAACATTATCGACCAGGACCGGTCCAAGCCACTTAACGACAGGACTGACATTCGAAATGTCCGTGCAGCAGCAGTCTATCGCACCCATTATTGCAGCTACCATCACACCGTCTACTTCATCATTGGTATAGTAGTAACTTCCTGAATACGTATTGGTAACTGAATCAAAGGTAATCGTTGCATCGGGATCTGTTATTGGGGTGCCATCGAGATAGGTATAGTGAGGATTCGTTCCACCTTCTCCGCCCCACACAACGGCTATAACACCACCGAGCGCTTCCAGATCACTAAGTGAGTCCGCACTTCCTGCAAGTTCCTCCACATCGAGTTCATCAGTTAGAAGTATGATCAACCCGATTGGACATCCAAGGTCCACCTCGTCCTGAGCGCCAAATTCTACACTTCCACAAACATCACAAGGATATGTGTTGTCGTAGAGACTCCAAGTGAGAGTCGCTTCTGTGGCACATGAGGTCGCATACTCTTCGCCCTCTTCTGGATTGGGAAGTGTCCACTCGAATTCGAGAATTGGTGCAACATTGTCTACCTTGATTGATTCTTCCCAACTAACTTCATCAGTGCAGGCACTTGTATCATCTGCAGTAAGGGTCGCAACAAAGTCCTCACAATCGATGTTCGGCAGGCACCAGTTGATCCAGCCCATCAGTTCTTTTCTACCTTCCCGATTAACGAATTCCTTAACCCAGAGACTCTTTTCAACCAGATCATAATATGTATATTCGTCAACTGGTACTTCAAGATCCTCGGTACCGCAAGGTACGAACGGGTAGTTTGTGGTAAGGAAGTACTCGTCCAAACAGTTCTCTTCAATAACCCAAACCAGCTGCAGGCATCTTGCATCTGTACACATGAAATCATTATCAGATCTCGACTGCCTTATGAATTCATCAAGATCAAACTCTGCTGCATTATTGACTATGTCTTCAAACATCGTATCTGTGTCAATGCCTATTCCCCAAATTCCGAGGAATACACCTGGTTCCATGTTATCGATTTTGTTCTTGCTTACCAATGGCTCAGCATAACCTCTGTTTCCACAGGTATCCTTTGCCCATGCTCTCGCTACTATGTTTTCACAATCTACGGCGTCCTCAAAGACCCAGGTAATTGTGCCAGCGGTAGTCAGAGTAGCAAGTCTCGTCGTGAAGTGAGTTCCGGTGGAACCGTCAAAAGCAACAAGATAGCCTTGGTCAACGTAGATTTTCACTGTATCGAGACATTCATCGCTGGCCGTCCAACCGATAACAGCAGACGTTGCGCATTCTTCCGGTTCTCCACAATCTTCCCAGAAGAGTTCGATTTCAGGCTCGACATTGTCCATCGGATAAGGCGAGGTCCAAAACTTTGTCCTGGAGCTTACAGATCCTTCACAGTCGTCGTAGGCAATCAGGGTAGCTGTAACGGTCTCGCAGTCAATTGCCCCGAGTTCCCACGTGATATGGCCTTCCATCTGCTCAGGATCAAGTATGTCTAGTTTCACGTTCTCCCCGTAAGCACTATGACTTACGTAGATTTCGAAATAATCGAAGTTGTCTTCGTAGTCGGATATAACCCACTGTAACCCGATCTCCTCTGAGCCACATGCAGGCGGACAGTCGAAGAGCTTGCAGTACGGTCCAAATTCCACCATAGGAGGAGTATTGATCCCGCATTTCTTCTCATTTTCAGAAGTCAAACAGGATACGTCCTCAACAGACACATAAACCGTGTATGCACCGGTAATCCCGGTAATCGTACCTTCAACGGTTGCCTCTGTTCCGGAAAGAGCAAACCAGTTGCCTGCAGTCTTTCCATCAGGAAGCACAACATTCGCTCCTGTTGCGCTGATCTTACCTCTCTTGAGGCCAACGTTGTCTGTGAAAGTAACGGAGAAGGTTGTCTCTGTTATACCTTCGTTTACACAGCAATTTTCAATAACAATATCTGCTTCAGGTTCTTCAAAGTCTATTAGTATTGTACAGGTGGCGTCAAGTTCAATTCCGGTCGGAGTAACTACCGTCCAGTACAGGTCTGTATCGCCACTTGGATCAGGATCTAGTGTCCCGTCTTCGATCCAGAACCTCACTTCAAGAGCATCCTCCAGTTCAAGGAAAGTGAATCCGCTTTCTATGACTTCTCCACCTATCGTAAGAGAGATATCGAAGAGATCTGGAGTTGTACTCAAAACACTGCTTATGAGGATTCCCGGGTTGTATCCTACGAAACAAGGATCACAAGGATCTGGACAGGTACATGGGAGACACTCGATAGAAGGATCTGTGTCTTCGACTAGATCGCAGTCCAGAAGTGCCCAGTCTTCAATTCCGCATGATACGCATCCAAGAGCTCCACACTCGGGAGTGAAGAGTAGTACGAGAAGGTTGTACTCTGTTCCAGCATCCATAAGTGGCTTAAGGTCAGGAAGCTCTATTTCCACATCTTCCGTGACCGCTGAATCAGCAATGAATGCCTTCTCTTTAATCATTACTCCCTTGGTCAGCATTTCGTCGAGAATACCTGTGTCTGAAGTCTCAACCAGGTAGATTCTCACAGTTATCTTGGAGTCATAGAATATCGTCGCTCCAATTGTCGCTGGATCTCCTTCACCAACAACGCACTTGCCTTCTACAACCTTGATCTGGCTGTCTTCGGATTCGACTATCCAGGCATCTTCAAGGCTCGAAAGCTCGTACTTCACATAGAAGGAGATCGTTTCGGATGAGAAGTTTCCTTCAGTGTTAGTTGCTCCCACGGTGATATCGTACTTACCACCAGGAATGGGATTCCCAATGTTGTCCTTCAGGAAGTTGTTGGAAATCTTGTAAGTCCATGGAGCTCCCCAGTTGTCTTCCGGGATTTCCACTGCTACAAATTCTCCTGAAGATACATGAATAACCTTGTACTCGGCTTCTACCAGCGCACTTTCAGGACCGCTAACCGCAACCTGGAATCTTATCTCAAGATTCTCGGTACACGGCTGAAGGACCATGAAGTCTTCCGTTGTGAGGCTGAGGTTGGTAATCTTTGGGAAAGGACCAACTGGTGGTTCTTCTTCCACAAATACTGCGTTCGCAGCCTTATTGGAAGTCATTACTACAGTTGTCGGATTCTCGAAAACATCTGCACCACCAACAACCCACTTGCTGAAATTCCAGCCCGCTGCAGGAGTTGCAGTAAGAACGACTTCAGTGTCTTCGTCGTACTCGTGCACTCCCTCGGCCGGAACAACGGTTCCCTGTCCGGTCTTTGTAATCGTAAGAGTATACTTATCCGTTGGTGGTTCCTCTTCCTCAAAGACCGCTTCAACAGTTTTGTCGGCGTCCATCGTGACAACAACAGTATTATTTGTCACGTCTGTTTCACCGACTACCCACTTAGCAAATTGCCATCCTGCATCGGCAACAGCGGTAAGGGTTACTTCAGTTCCCGCTGCGTACTTGCCGCTTGTATTGGGTGCAGGATTGGCAGTAACAGTTCCATTGCCAGTCTTCTCAATCGTCAACGTGTATTCTTCTGCAGGCGGCTTCGGACAGCCAGTCAGCATGAACACGAGGAGTAGAATAGCCAGCAATGTGGTTAATTTCAAGAGTTTCTTTGCCACTGCACACACCCCCTATAAGGCGTTTGGTTGTGAATATTTTCTTCCTCACATAGCTTAGAGTATATCAACCTTAAAGAACATCCTTACTTCTTGAAAGATCTAGAAACGTAATAAAAGACCCTTAAATGCTAACTGAACTGAAAAAAAGTCAAAGAGATACGACTTTCGACACTGCCAATTATACACCAAATACCACAAGAGAAACTTGTCTGGAATTATTCTACCACTTACGGTAAACCAATGTCAACTATTTTCGACCATAATAGCGCATTGCGTAGTGCTCATAGAGTATTTGGTTAATGAAACAGACAGGCAAAAAAGCGTTCGATTTCACCCGTTTTTGGATAACGATCGATTTTCGCACATTCATCATTATGATTCATACCATAAATAGTGGACCAAAGCAAAGTAATAGACATAGAGGTTCCTTGTTTCTTCTCCAGAAATTCGAGCATATAAAACAGACCTCTGAAAATCGACTGGTATCTGTGTCAATGTTATTGCTCACGTCTCCGGCCGTCAGAAAAACGATTCTCCTCACTGAGCAAAGAATTCATCTTTCTTCCGGGTCCTGAAAATAGGAACTATCAGGTCAGACGAGCTTCAATACCCCGGTATGCTATCATCATATCCAACTATTGTATTCGCATGATTCGTACTTATAACTGTGTAGTTTATTGAATTCCAAACGTCGTTCTGACTTAGAGAAGTGTACTTGTTCGCATCAATAGAAATTGACACGAGCCAACCCGAAGCCAGGCAAGACTTCAGAGTTTCAATATCGCTATCCTTTTCTACTCTAATGACCAGGTTTTTTGAAGCATTTCCATTTCTATATTTAGGTGCCTCTCTCCATGCGGCTTCGGTTGGCCAGCTGGTGGAATCCGAAACGCTATAGGGCATCTTTTTCCATGTAGCTACTCCGATGTTTCCGATTACGCTCTGAGCATCAATGTATGCAGCTCCTTTGTCGACACCGTTGTTTATTAAGTGATAGATGAAATCGGGGCTCATTATACTGTCTAAATAGGATGAAGTTGGCGAACTCCCGGACCAGCTGGCTCCAGTTAGATTCCAGCCGTTGTCCCTTGCCTCGTAGAATGTCGCCGTATAATATCCTTGTGAAAAAGCTACGCAAGAACCTTCCGCTCCTTGATCACCGATAGGAGGAAAATGTATAGAGGCAGAGTTGTCAACCGAAGAAGGAAGAATTGCCCCGTCAGCTGTACCCTCTAATAGGCTCCATGTTCTCCCGATTGAAATCCATTCTTTCTCGGTTGGGGGTCTGAGCCCCGTGCCAAAGCCCATGACTATCTCATTGTAATCCCTGCCTTCCTCACAGACTCCGAGTTCGGCCTTCATCTCCTCAAGAAAGTCATTGGGAATACCCTCTGAAAAGCTCAACCCCGCAGTATTAAACACGTCGGCAGCTGAAACTGCAATGTTTTCCACCCTGGCGAAGACATCAGTTCCGTTTATCGTCTTCACCGGAGTGTCACTTGATACATGTCTCGCTGAAAGCGATCCAGTATCGTAATTGGAATATACCTCGATAGCAAAGTATTTCACTGAACCAGTAACTTCGGTCTTTGAACTGTCGAAGATTCTCAAGTACACGTCTTCTCCAAGAAAGGGAAGAAGTTCGGTGATGTCAAGAACCATTTTGCTGTTGGGAAATGGGTGCTCTCCTCCCCTGTGATTAGTATCATCAAATCGCTTCTCTACCCTTGGTTTTGCCGGATCTCCTATCCCAACATATATCTGGCAGTCGTCTCTAACATCGTGATTGATCTCGAACAAAGCTATCGCTCTGGGAGAATAATTGTCTTTAGGAACTGTCACGAAGCAATATACTCTGTTCTTCTTCATTGCTTCATATGTTATGTAAAGGAATCCATCGGGAACATTTTCCCAGTTACCTATTCCCCAGGAATTTGCAACTTTGAACGTGCCATATTCAACTGCTAAGCTGTATTCGAAGCTCCAAGTTATTGTATTTGAGTAAGCACCATTGTTGTCTCTTGCCCTAACTTCTAGCCAATGATTCCCAACAGAATAACCGCTCCACTCGATCGAACTGTTAAGCCCATTGCTTGTCCATGGACCACTATCCTTTCTGAATGAATAGTCGACTATGTAACCGTCATCATCGACAGCTTCCCAAACAAAAGTACTGCTCTTGTGGAAAACCTTGCCCGATGGACCGCTTATCTTGGTCACGACAGGCGGTAAGTTTGATGCGTTAATTTGAACGCTGAACTCACTTGTATCAGTAGCCCCCTTGCTGTCATTGACCTGAATCTTAACTTTCCTACTGCCAGAATCGCTATCTTTCGTCATGAGCCTATAATGGCTACCGTTTACATATCCTTCGCCGGAGAGAACAAGATATGTGAAATCGTCTAAAACATCTGGATCCTCAGTATACTGCAGAAGGTCGATGGTAAGAATCTTCCCCGCATCAACTACCTGGTTCGGGATATTCAGAACAGGTGGCCTGTTGTTGTCGTATACCCAAACAATGAATGTGCAATCAGATTGGCCGCCTTTTCCATCACTAGCCCTGATCTTCACGTCCAGTCCAATACATTCTGTTGAAGAGCTTGTAATGAAGTCCTGGCGAAGAACATCGTAATCAGGCGTGAGTCTGTAAATTGAGCCTTCAATTACACCTACCCCTTCAAGGATCTCAAAAACTATATCATCGCCATCAGGATCACTGGCATAATCAGCCAGCTCGATCAGAAGAGTCTCTCCTTCAACAACCTTTTGTTCCGGTATTTGCAGAATCGGAGGACGATTTGAAGGTTGGTAAGTGAAGATCCACGAGATTAAGTTTGAATATGCACCTTTTGTATCGAACGCCCTTACTTCGAACATATGCTGGGCCTCTTCATAACCGCTCCAGGTGTGAGAACTACCCGAGCCTTTGTTAATCCACTCCTCATTGTCCTTTCTGCACTCGAATTCAATCGCATCGCCATCAGGATCTTCTCCCGTCCAGCTGAAAGTGATGCTGACGTCTTCTGTCAACTCGTCTGGACCATCCGCTTTTGCTATTACTGGCGGTCGATTCACGTCGTTCACGGTTATGACAAAACTAGACTCAGCGGATTTGCCACTGATACTCGTCGCTTTTACTACCGTTTCTTTCTCACCAGCGTCTTCATATGATGGCTCATAAATGAATTCAGAACCGGTAATGACTCCAACCCCCGATACCTTTTCAAATACTAGCAAAGAAACGTCATAGCCAGAAACGAAAGCTGCTAGATCATAATGAAGGGTTTCTCCTTCATCTACGATCATGCTAGGAATCTCCAAAACAAGGTCGCTATCAATAGACGGGCACCCAGAAATCACGAAAACCAAAGGTAGAAGTAATAGAGGTAAGAGTATTCTTTTATTCATTAAAATAGCCTCCGGTCAGTTTGAGATTCTCAAGATGATTATGAGGTTCACCTCAATTATATAGTAAGATGTGTCCTGATTCTTCTCAGATCTACAGGCTGAGTTGAGTTAATACTGTTCAAAACGCATAATAACAGTGTCGTTTTTAGGTAAAACTCATTAACAGTCACCCTTAAGATGCCAACACTCGAATCTGTAGGTCTACAGAAGACTCGTCTTTGTTCAAACACGCGTGAATCTGAGATATTCGGAGATTACTAGCCAAAGTACTCATCATCGTAAGCCGCTAACCAAATTCTCCTCAAGAATTGTACCGAATTGTTTCTTTTTTCAGTCAATCACCGAGCCAAAATACACCCACGAATCTTGCCTCTTCTGATTCGGCCACACAAGAAATCACCCAATTAAGCTATTTCTAGAAGGCTAGACAAAACTCATGATATCGAGACTACTTTTGAATGTATACTTTCGATTGTAATTGTATATATGATTCCATCATTCGATCACAATAAATTTTCTTTTGACTTTCCTCGCTTTCTGCAAGGCTCTGTCAGAAACACGTTTCGCATTCAAGACCTTTATTAGCGGCTATAGATGACATTCACATGGAATATTAGATCTGCAGCTCCAACTCGTTGGTAACTTACATTTTACACATTTGAGCGCTTATATGTTACATATATTCTTAGTCGAACGGCTGTTATTCGATAGCTCGTGAATTATAATAGTAAAGAAGTAATTCAATTTATCATTTTTTTCTCGGTTATTTTGAGAGCTTTGGGGTGGAAGAGTATAGGAGGTATAGGATATGAGGAAACTTTCATTTGCGCTGCTAGTTATTTCTACGATCTTGATAATCTCTAGTTGTATGGTACCTAAGACTGAAATCGAAAGGCTTGTTCCACCCAATGATGCTACAGAGGACGTAATATTTGCTGCTCAATCATCAAACGGTGTTTATAGTGCGAACCTGATTGTTGGAGCAGATACTGTAATTGGAAGGATAGACTACTGGGTTGATAACGATCGAAAACTTCTACATATCGATTTTTCGGCGACTGAAGACGGCTGGCTTCTAAATGAAACTCGCGTAGCAACAGCGTTAACAGTCGCTGACTTGCCAAGGAGCCCTGGGAGCTGGTTATTGAATCCAAAGCTTTTCCCCAATTACAACATTCATAATCCAGGTGAACTGGTTTCCAAATTTGTCATTTCTTTGGAGTCGTTAGAAGCCAACACAACCAAGATCTATTTCTCAGCTTATGCAGAAGCTTCGAGGAAGGAAAATAAATACTTCTCTCAGATAGGAATAACTGCCCCTTGTATATACTTCGCAATTGTTTATACCGAACCTGTCGTAGAACTCAGACCGATACTCAAGGTAGATGTTGAAGGCGAAGTTGATCTTTCAAGAGTGACTGATTACGATTGGGAGATAACTAAGGAGGCCAGTCCGGAAGTAATCAGCAACCTCAAGCAAGGAGATTCTGCGAGCGTTGAATACACATTGACCGCGACCAGACTCACCCCTGCGGTAACTGACACATACACCTTAACAGGGATCGCTACTATGACCAACGAAGGGTCTCTTCAAGCAGATCAGGTTGGTCTTAAGGCCATTCTGTTGGGAAAGAATGGAGGGAGCTGGGTTGAGGTTGAGTCAAAGACTCTTATTGAAACCAGTTCAAACACTACAATAGCTGCTGGTGATTTGGCAGGTATCGGTAAGCCATTCGCTTTTGAATTCAATCCGGGAGACTATTCTGAAGTGAGAATTCTGGCAGAAGCAACTGATAATTGGCCAGAAATCGTGGATGACTTTGAGGATCATCTAATTCCAATTTCGCCTTCATCACAGACATTCGTTGATGAAAGTGCTTCGGTAATTGACATGCCGAGAAATCTTGTTGAATTCGAGAATTTCGGATTCTCGGTCGATCATACAGGCACATGGCCTTGGAGTGTTTCCCCATGGGTTTTGAACAATATGAGCGGTGGAACCAAGAAGTATTCAATTGTCATCACAAATGTTAATGCTCCTCTTGGAAGTTATACTCTGACAAACGATGCGACCTTGACTGAAAATGACACTTTGACCAAGAGAGAAGACTTTGCAAGAGTACTGGTTTCCACACCCGAACCCCAGGAAGATATTCTTACTCTTGAAGCAACAGTTACAGGTTTCTTCAGATGGGACAGGGAGATTGAGTATGACTGGGAAATTGAAAAGTCCGTGTCCCCTGAGACTATCTATTTGGGTATTGGGGAAGATGCAGATGTTACCTATACTGTCAATGCAACGAGGACACTAACTAACAATGCAGCTGATACTTTCTCCTACACAGGGGCAGTTGAAGTGGGGAATTCTCTTACCTCAAACCTCACAGCTTCTGGAGTATCACTTACAATAAGCTTACTGGAGTCCAGTGACGGCGGGACGTTTGCTGTTGCTCAAACCAGCACGCAACCGATAGTTGACCTGGCTCCTGGAGATAAAGTTGCGAAAAGCTTCGATTTCTCAAGCTATTCATTTGTCACTGGCTATTATTATAGGGTTAAGGCAGAGGTTGTCTCCGGCGTAGTATCTAAGACCAATACTGGGGCTCTTGCCGGTCCGATATCGCCTAACCTTACTGAGTACGATATGACAGCCACTGTGAACGATGCATACATGGTACCAGTAGGATTTGATGTTACGCCTGATTCTGATTACGTATGGCCATGGCTGCTTTCAGAGACAACGGCGGCAACCACCTATACATTTAAAGTATTTAATAAGGATATTGAAACAGGGGAGTTCAAGGTTCCAAACACAGTAACTCTCGTTGAAGATGACACGAAGCAAGAAAGAAGCAACGACGCAACGGTCACGATACTAGTTCCGGAAAACAACGACCTGGATATAGAGAATGAACATGATATGGAATGGGATCAGACTAAGGAGTACAGCTGGGAAATTGAAAAGAGCGCAGTACCTGAAAGTATAGAACTGAATGAAGGAGAAGACGGCACCTTCGCCTATACCATTCTGGCAACCAGGACCCTGGAAGAGACGAATATCGCAACTCTAACAGGCCTTGCCACTGTTACTAACACGGGTAATGTAGCTCTTACAAACATAAATGTCGAAATAGTTCTTAAAGATGCAGACGGTGTGGAGATAGGTACTTTCACCGACACAATAGCTACTCTGGCAACTGGAGCAGAAAAGGGATTCCCTTACTCCTTCACATTTGATCCTACCTCGTACAAGGCACCGTTTAAGGTTGTAGTAAATGCAATAGACGGCGCCTCCGATTCTCTTGAAACAACTCAAACAGTGCCATCTCCTAATGTAACCGAGATAGACGAGAACGCATATGTACAGGATACTTTTGATCCATTCTCGGTTGCCGGACTTACTCTTCTGGGCAACCAGTACAGAGATTGGCAAGTGACAACTGCTAGCTGGACTCAGTCCTACTCTGTCTCAGTAGCCAATTCGGTTGCTGCTCCAGGTCAATACTCTCTACACAACACAGCCGTTATCTACGGTGAAGATACTGACGATGAATATGATAGAGATGATGAGACTGTCACTATTAAGGTAGATGCTAACAACGACCTGGAAATAGCGAACGAACATGACATGGAATGGGATCAGACTAAGGAGTACAGCTGGATAATAGACAAGAGTGTTACCCCTCAGAGTCTGACTCTAGGTACGGGTGATTCCGGTACCTTCAATTACACCCTGGTGGCTACCAGGTCTGTTGAGGAGACAAACATAGCAACCCTTACCGGTGTAGCTACTGTTTCCAATACAGGCAATACTACACTCAGCAATATAGCTGTATCGATAGTTCTTAAAGATTTCAACGGAAGTACAATCAAGAGTTATAATACGATAATTATTTCTCTCGCACCTGGGAACGAACAGACTATTCCATATTCCTTTAAGGGGTTCAATCCCGGAGCCTACGCTGCTCCTTTCAAGGTTGTAGTAAATGCAATAGACGGCGCCTCCGATTCTCTTGAAACAACTCAGACAGTACCAACTCCTGTTTTGACCGAAATAGACGAGAACGCATATGTAGAGGATGCTTTTGATCCATTCTCGGTTGCAGGACTCACTCTTTCTGGGAATATTAAAAGAGATTGGCAAGCGACAACTGCCAGTTGGACTCAGTCTTACTCTGTTTTAGTAAGCAACACAGGCGCTGTCCCAGGCCAGTACTATCTGCACAACATAGCAGATATCTTTGGTAAAGATACAGATACAAAATATGATACTGACGACGAGACAGTGACTATAATCGTACCAGATACAGTCACACTAGAAGCTGAAGTTGAAGCTGAATTCTTCTGGAATAGAAGCAAGCTATATTCATGGGAGATAGACAAGGAAGTTAATCCAACTTCTATAACCTACGACGTGGATGAATTCGAAAAGGAAATCGACTACACAATAACGGCAACGAGGACACTTGAATCAGATGTTAGTGAGCACTCTTATCAAGGGGCCGTAACGGTTACTAATAGCGGCCTGAGTGAAGCTCAGAATGTGAAACTGCTCATAGAACTCCAATACTACAATGGCACTAACTGGATCACTATTGAGACGCTTCCACAAGTCTCTCTCGGCAATTTGGCATCCGGATTGTCCACTGTTCACGGCTTCGGACCTTCACTCTTCACACCAGTAGATGCTTCCGCTGAACACAGAATAGTTGTAGTAGCTTCGGCTGATGCACCAGCAAACACAGCAGATGATTCCTACAGTTCGATGCTCCAGATCACTAACAGTACCTCAACAAATGCAACTGCGACTCTGGACGATGAGTTCACGTATATTCCTGAAGGCTTCCAGATAGTCGGTACCGACCCCGACCCATTGCCTTTCCCGATGGAGCTGACAGATTCTGCAGTTATACAATTCTCGATCACGTTGAGAAAATTCTCATTCGACGGTTCAGGTGGAATTACTTACGTAATGGGCTTAGATTCCTACATAAGTGCAACAGTTTCGGGTTACATGGAAGGAACATACCCCGGTTGGTGCACAGAGGTAAATGTTCCTGGTATTGAAGGTCCATACACAATACTGGACGTTTACGAGGGTGGCGCACCAAGTACACAGATGGCCAGGATCAACTATATTCTAAACAGATTCAGAGACGGTGATTATCCGGGTGTTGATTACAGGCACATTCAAATTGCCATATGGACGATAATGGAAGGTTCTATTAACTGGAGCTCGTGGAGAACTATGTTCAACCCAGATGTCCCGGATGGGGACAAGTCGCTCGTTGAAACCATTATTGATACTGCAGACGAAGATTTCCTTCCAGGCTGTGGTGATGTGATTCTCATAAGTGCATTGAGTTCAAACAAGCAGAACCTGATACTGGAAGCAGTATTGCCTTGCGAAGTGCAGGAGTTCACACTTGAGAACACGGCAACTCTTGTAACCGGGACTGATGAACTCTGGGACGATGCGGTTGTCGAGATAAAGCTTACTCCCACAGATCCCCAAGTCTGGAAGGAAGAGACCGCCTGGGGTGGAGACTATCATCCAGGAGCTGGGGCAACGTGGTGGTATTACTTCGACACGCAGGGGCCTTCTACTCAAGATATCTATGCAGGTCAGAAAAAAGTTGAAGGAGCTTCTGTTACCTATAAGAATGGCAAACTGACGATAGTCTTGGGACCGAACATGCGGTTGCAAAGTGTTTCTGACCCCGTTAAGATTCAGGGGTATGCAGAGGGTTCTCTGCCTTCTAGCAGTCCAGCTCCGGGAAAAATGACAATAAAAGGTTCGGATCTTGTGATTTCTGTAAGTCCTGCAAGATATTATGCAATCCACTTGGATGTTGAAGTCAAGCAGTAAACAGACAAGTAAACTCGATATCCAGCACTTCCGAAAGCTGTCGCCAAAGGCCCTCGTTGAGGGCCTTTGCTCTATTCAACTTGTATTAGCTACCTACCCGCTTATTCCTGCATACTGAATAGTTGATCCCTGATCGCCTGGCTCTATATATGAGTCGGAAATGCTCTTGAAGATCGCGGATCCTCCTCTTAGCTCTTTTGCCGAACCTGTATAAAGTCTCTCAGTTATACCATCGAAGTCCGAGTCATCCATAAAGCCATACGGACCTGTAGGATTCTTCAGGTGAAGAGCCAGTCTGAAATCAGTCATTATTTCTCCCAGTGTCTTAACCATTCCATATTTGGCTAAAGCATTTGTGATAGCCCCCGAACCGTTATTCTTATCCAGGAGGATATCTTTGTATACACTCTCAGTTCCCACCTGAGCTCGTATGTACTGCAGGAAAAGATATGACAACGCGTAGTTCGACAATGTGTCGTTGTTGTCCCCCCAATAAACCAACGAGTGACCGTTCTGGATATTCGTCGAGGAGTTGTAGTAGGAGATCCTTCTCGTAAGGACACCACTATATAGATGCTCAGCTGCCATCGAAAGACCTTCATTTATCCAGGAAGGCATTGGGTCTCCGCCTTCTACCAGGTAATTTCTGTTGAAATTCACCATGTGCTGGAATTCGTGCGCAAGAGTGGAGTATGCCTTTGAAACATCCACATGTTTGTCCTTCGGGTAATGCATCGTCGGATATGTGTCTATGTAGAATATCTCAGCTCTATTTGAGTTACTGATGTTGAAAAGGTCTCCAGAAGAGAAATAGCCGCCCACATACGCTCCCGTCGTCGCGAAGTTGTCCTGTATGTCGAAGCAGAGAATCTGAACCCTTCCGTTTCCATCTACATCGGAAGGTGTGTAGAAATACTCGGCTACCAGCGGGTAAATTGCGCTGTCAAATTCACTTCCCAATTCTGCAGCTTTTGATTCCGTAATAACGTCAGTGCTCTCTACCCAAACCTCAGAGTGTTGCCCGACGTACAGCAGTGTCGCCGTAAGCTGATAATACTTGTTCGTCGCAAAGTTTAGGACCCAGAATGATCTTGTATCGCCTACACCAGCCAACTCAAACGTATCTGATGGAGAAGCGATATTCTCTGGAAAAGCCTCATACGGAAGCGGAATCTCAGGATTGACCATATATGCTTCTCGTTCGAGATTGCCAGCAGTGGTAAAAGAGGTCGGGAGGAAGCTTTCAGAAAGAGTTCCAGTGAATGCTCTGCTTGTTCCACTTTCACTCTCGTTACTAACCAAGAGCACATCTCCTGTGTAGACCGGGCCAACTTTGTCCACACCGTCAGCAGGAACGCTGTCCCTGGTTATGAAGCACCAAAGAGAGCTCTCAGCAGTGGCTCCTTTAGTGTCTCTTGAAACTACTCTCCAGAAGTAGGTTGTTCCCTCTGTTAGTTCTCCGGTCTGCCAGGTTCCGGAAGAAATGCCCGTGGCTACTTTTGCTGGATCAGAAGAGGTTCCAAAGTAAACATCAAAGACCAACTGATCGCCGTCTGGATCCACACTTTCCCATGAGAGCGTTAGGCTCAATTCTTGATCGACCGAACCACTAACAGGGAACGGCGTATTTGGAGCAGTTGGCGCGCTATTCTCTTCGGTAACGGTCAAAGTGAACATCCCTGTAACTGATCCACCTCTGCCATCAGTTACTCGGATTGATATGTCGTAATTTCCCGCATTGATCACTGAAGAATCAACTGTGTATATTCCCTTTGATACCGACCCCGGCCCGCTAAGAAGCGTATACTCTAGGCTGTCGCCATCCTTGTCGCTTGCATAATCGGAAAGAGTTAATCTCAGTGTATCTCCTTTGGCAATGCTCACATTCTCAAAGGATACAACAGGAATAGAGTTGTAGACGGCTTTCACTGAAAGAGGCACGGCTACTACATACTCGATAGAGGTACTGTCACCTGCATTAACTCCGTTGATGATCCAGTACATAAAGTTATATCCCGCCACTGAACTTGCTTTTAACGAGATATTGGTACCTTCAGAGTACCAACCTGAGCCGCTTATCTCAACTAAACCTGAAGGTTGAGTCGCAGTTTCTACCTTTAATTCCTTGTTCATGTTCGCAGTAAAGGAGAAGTCTGAATCCAGCTCCACCGTTCTGTTTACAGAAGTCCCCCCATCGTTCCAGGAGGTAAACACGTATCTTACATCTGTGCCCGTAACAAGATTCGATAAGTCTTTCTCTTGCGGTGAAATGACCGAGAAAGAATGTGTGCTTCCTTCTTCAGCAACTAACTCGAAAGGTGACACAATCTGTTTGTCATCGAGCTTTATCAAAAGTCCTTCAGGAGTTGTCGAGACTCTCAGAGTCTTATTTGTTTCCTCTATCTTCTCGTACACTGCAACGACCTTTTTGGGCGAGTCAATCGTCACTGCTACGGGGTTTTGCTCTTTTGTACTCCCATTAACTAGCCAGCCTGTGAATCTTAAACCCGATACCTCTGGAGCCGTAAGACTAAGAACATTTCCCTTTTTGTGCCAGCCGCTCCCATCAATCTGAGCAAATTCAGATGATACTTCTACAAGAAACTCCGTCGTGTAAATGGCTTTTAGCCCCGTATCGGCTCCAAGTTCAAAGGTCTTTGTATTTGTTGTCGATCCATCTGCCCATTTTGAGAATATGTATCTAGTATCGTTTCCAACTAACTCCGCATCTATGTCCTTCTCCTGCAAAGCAGGGAATGAGATTTGAACGGAAGTGCCCTTCTCAAAAACGAAACTTTTCGGCGATGAATAGGTTCCGGAATTGAGATTAAAGACCAACTCTGAAGGATCTGATAGAACCTCAAGCGTTGACTCTTCCTTGCTCTTATAGACCGCAACAATCATCATCGGGCTGTTCGTTTCCAGGACGATTATCCTTCCATCTACGCGCTCACCGTTCACTTCCCAGTGTGAAAAGTTATAGCCGATTGAATCACTTGACTCGTAAGAAAAAGAAGAACCTCTGACTTTCCAACCAGTTCCATGGATTTCTGCAATCCCTTCAGGATAGGTAGCCGTTTGCACAAGATACTCTGTCTTTAGATTTGCGAAAAGCTCCATATCTGCCTCTAGTAAGACTACTCTCGGATTGGCTGTATTGGAATCACTCCATTTACTGAATGTGTAGCGAGTATCGAATCCAGGGACGAACTCCGATCCATCCATCATCTGCGGACCCGGAATCTCGACAGTCACAGAGCTACCATGAGTACCCGAAAAGGAGGCCGGAGAAGTCTTCGTCACTCCATTGATTCTCACCTCAAGTCCAGAGGGTTCTGTGTTGACGGAAAAAACATACCCGTTTTGTTCATAGTGGGCAGTGACTCTTTTGGGAGAGTCAACAATCAGCGCTAGGCTTCTGCCATCTATAAGCTCACCGTTCACTTCCCAGTGCGAAAACTCATAGCCGGATACCACCGGGGCCTCGAAGGAAATCGAAGATCCCTTTGCAAACCAGTTTGAATCCTTCAGAGTAGCAATTCCCTCAGGAACCGTTGAAGCCTGAACAAGGTATTCAGTTCCTGTAACCACTACTAGAGAGAGATCGCTTTTCATAACCACATTTCTGGGGTTGGTTCTATCTTGATCAGTCCATGACTTGAAGGAATACCGAGTATCTGGACCACCAACTAAGCTATTGAGATCCTTCTCCTGAGTAACGAATCCAATTGTACGTGAGGCTCCGTCTTCAACCTCAGCAACATAAGGACTGCCGACCTCTTTGCCATCTATGGTAACTTCTAGTCCTTTCGGCTCCGTCTCAACTTTGAGGGCCCTAAGAACCTCTTTTTCGTACACAGCCTCTATCATGACAGGAGAATCAAGCTTTATGGTCAGTTCGTGATTGTAATCAGCGATTGCATTGACCTTCCAATGGGAGAAGTGATATTCACTGACTTCACCGGGAGCTACCAGTGTCAGTACAGTATCCACAGGGTAGAAACCGCTTCCTTCGATTTGAACAAGACCTTTCGGATTTGATGTAATAGAAACTCTTACAGTTTTCTTCGTCTTGATTTCGAATTTCTTGTTTGAATCCGCCGTAATCACCCTTGGGTTGGCTACAGATCCGTCAGCCCAGCTATCAAAAACATGAACGACATCGGTTTCTTCAAGTGGTTCTTCATCTATAACTTTGACTACTACAGTCTCCTGGGGTCTTAGGTTAAGAACTAGCGGTGTTTTCTGAACATCCGAAGCTTCATAATTCGCCTGTTCGATATCTTTTAGAAGGGCAATCGAAATTGTGTCCGGTTCAGAAACAACCTCAACAGTAAACCACTGAATCCTGGGAACGCAACTGCTGAATATCAACGCTATGAAAAGTAAAGCACTCATTAGAATTGCATTCCTGTATCTAATCATAGGATCTCCTCCGAAACGATGGCGAGTAACTTCAAGTACAGTTTTATTATACACGCTTCATACATAAGTATCATAGCTATGATCACAACAAAAGACATCATCATCTGCTTGAATTTCTCAGCAATTTACGCTGTCCTTTGTACTAAGTGTTCTGTTCGTGTATACATCATTAAGGGAGATGCAAGTAAGTCTGTCTATAACTAAGAACGTACGAATGAGTATTTAATCGCTGCAGACTTTCACTAAGACTGAATTGTAAATTTTAACTTAAGGAAGATATTACACTTGACTCTTCTGCTGAAAGTTGGCGTAAGGGACCAAAAACCTCGGGATTTGTAGCAGGTTCTAAGAGAAACACACGGGAATTTTCTACCGTACTTTTGATTATTCATCAAGATTTACGTGAAAATCGTGAAGACTGTGTAGGGGTCGCGGTACCGAAGTTCATGAAGTGAATGCGCTGTGAAAACAGTTCTGGTGCCAGAAGGATTCTTTGTAAATATCGAGGTTCCTGTACCAAATGGATTATTGCTCGAAGACGCGAAGCAGTTAGATCTGCGGGGTAGCGTTTCTGAAGGAGACAGTAAGAACGAACACTATCTATTCCAGTTTTGAGCTATCTGATTTCCAAAGTGCGAACCCAATCAGAAGCGTACGAAGTATCATGGGAAAACATGCGAGGAATACTCAACTGCTACTTATATTCTGCAGCAAACACGGTAACCATGAGGAAATAACGGGCCTAAGTTCTGCTGTCACGGTGCGACTGTCCTCTCTCCAGTCCACGTGCCGACATTTTTCGTAAGATTATCAAGGAAGATCTCACCATCCTCGACTGAGACCTTGCTCTCGGATTCCTTAACATGTCCTGTGAAGTAGACTGTCCTTTCTTGATCACCATAAGTAACCGTTGCATGCATTACAAGATAGTTTTCGGGTCTTTCGGAGACTGTTCCTTCTACAGGTGCACTGAGGACAAAGTACCATCCGGTACCACTGAAGGAGCTTCCATCCTGCTTCGTTACGTATAAAGTTCCTGTACCCGATACGTCGGTCTCACCGTAGATAACCCTTCCCGAGAGGGACCAGGCGCCGGCAACTTCCACAAAACCGGCGGGATTTGACTTGAAAATGCACCCGGATAGCAGAAGTATCATTAGAACAACTAATAGAAGCAGTACTCGCTTCAAAATCCTCACCTTCTCAAATGAAGTTTCATTGTTTGCTTCCAGACCAAGTGCCGATTTTTCTTTCGGGATTCAGAAGATAGATATCCCCGGAAGGTACTTCGGCATAGACTGCATTCCCGTCGGTTCTTAATGAACCTCTCAACTGAACATCGTATGTACTGCCTGAACCTGTGGGATCTTCAACAGTTGCGTCAATTGTCATTACAAGGTTATCGAAATTAAAACTGACATTGTTGATCGTTGTGGTCATCTCTGAATGAAGGGGATTTCCACTCTCGTCCTCATAATCGGCCTCAAAAGACATAGTTACACTTCCAACGAAGTTGAAATTTGAAGACTGAATAGTTGCAGTACCTTCTCCAGTTGCATCGACCTGTCCGAATGAAGAACTTTCATAATCAATTGCTCCGGTGAACGTCCATGTTCCGAGATATGGATTGGCGAAGCCGTAGTTGTTGGCGAAGACAATGAAATCTGGCCCATCGATCTTTCCGTCAGGCACTCCTTCCTGAGAATATATCTTCTCCCAAATTCCCGAAAATGTTTTGCTGGCAAGATTTCCCAACGAGCTCATGTCGTAAATTGCATCATAACCTGGAGAACCAAGCGCATTTCCATAGCTCTGAGCAAAGGGTATGAAATCGAATCCCTCGACCTGACCATCTCCTGTGAAATCGCCCAGCAATTCTGGTTCCGTTCCGTTTGATTCATGGTAAATATCCTGGGTATTCCATATCTTGATCGAAGTAATAAGTTTTTTTTCTGTAAGTCCTTCAATTCTCAGTACCTCTTCACCTTGGTTCATCGTTGACCCTCTTGCAAGGGCGATGAGAGTACTTTCATCGATATACTTGACTATCTTCAGATAGTCATCAGGTACAAGTAATTTTGAGAAATCTATCGTCTCGTCAATTAACAATTCAATCGCATCAGCTTCCGATTTTAGTATGAAAACCATGTCGTTGCCATCTAACCTTGTTTCCAAACCGTTCTCTTCATAAAGCTTGATGTAGCAACCGGAAAGTAAGATCGCCATGAGAAGCACAAAAACAAAACTTCTGAATGTTTTCATGGTCGCACGCCCCCATCATTGAATTTCTCAGAATCAGTTTTCATTTATTGTTATTACACCTTTCTTAAGCCCCAGTTCTGGGTAAGTCTTTTTCAGCCCTCCGGCGGTGATGTAGTTTGTCTCAAAAAACACGCCACCCTCACTTTCGTAGGTCGCAAATTCGATATCGCTTATTCCTGCTTTCTTAGGCAGAAGATACATACGAATTAACTCTTTCTCTTCGTTTATTTGGGTTGACACACCCGATATGGCTATATGGGCTATTCCAGGGGAGGGATTCTTTTCAATGGTTATCCAACCGGCTACTCTGCAACTACTACCTTCCCAGCTGAGAACATTAGGGTCATAATCAATTACGACTTCAATCAGATTCACTGCCCCAAGCCCAACTCCATTTATTTTTACGTGGCCCTCTTCATCAACAACAAAATTGGCGTCTTCGATCGATATTTCGCCTGCGTCAGCAACAAAAACTGCTTCCAGACTGGCATTACTCGTAATCTTAAAAGAGTATGGGTTCTGGTCTGTAAGGAAAGCATCGTCGCTTTTCCAATGCAGGAAACGATAACCTTCGGAGTTAATCGCGTTCAATGTAACCATCTCACCCTTCTTGTAACTTCCGCTCCCTGTCACATTGCCTCCGCCAGCCGGTGTTATCTGTACCACAACCTGGAATGTTGGCTTTATGCATCCGGTCAACGAGATGATTGAAATGATAAATACTGAAATCAGGCAGATCTTAATTGCTCGATTCATAGTCATCGCCTCTCAAAGAATCAGTTTGTGATGGTTATTTTACCTTCATCAAGTATCAGATCTGAACCGCTGAGTCTTATCCCTCCAGTGGTGATAATATTCGTCTCGAAAGGAACACCACCTTCAGAAGTGTAACTTGTATATGCAAGTTCTGTCGTTCCGGCTTTTTTCGGGGTTAGCTCTATTGATAGTATGTTAGTTAACTCATCAATGAGCTTCGTGGCCCCCTCATTAGGAGAAAGTCCTATATGAATAATACCGTTGCCAGGATCTTTAAAAACTGGCTGCCACTTCGACAACCTGACAGAGAAGAACCACGAAGCATCAAAATATTCAGTATCATACTGGATAACAACTTCAATTAGATTGACCTCTCCAAGATTCTGAGCCCTAATTAATATTGGAAGAGGCTCGCTCACTGAGAAGGTTTTGTCTACCACTTCAATCATAGGCCTTTTCTCCAGAACAACATCTACACTTTTACTAGAATCAACAATGACACTCCCCGAGACATCGCCATAGCCATCTTTACTCACTCTATATTGTTTTTCACCTACTGTGACGCCCGTGAATATGGCTTTCCCCTGACTATCTGTGGTCTTTGTCACACTATTGAAAGCGACGTTCGCTCCTTGAACAGCTGCTCCTTCCAAATCGCTCACATTGAAGGTTATGGTGTAAGTTATCTCGCTGAAATTCGCTGTAACTGTCTTATTCTCATTCATTGTTATGTTTACCGGATTGGTCGATCCAGTAAGATCACCGCTCCATGAGTCGAAATTCCAGCCAGAGTCCGGGTTTGCAGTCAGTTGAACTACCTCACCATGTGTATAGGTCGCCTTGTCAGGATTCTTAGTGACCGTCCCCTTGCCTACGGTGTTCACTGTAAAAGTATACGTCTTCTTGGTGAGGGTAACGTTTATGGCCTTGTCACCATCGACGTTGACTTCTCCATTGGCGTTATTGTAACCCTCTTTAGTAATTGTATAGGCTTTGCTGCCGGCAAGAACTCCGGTGAAAACTGCCTTCCCCTGGCCATCCGTGGCCCTGGTTTCTCCGTTGAAGGCCACGTTAGCTCCCTGAACTGCTCCACCTGTATCGCTCACGTTGAAGCTTACCGTATATACTCTTGCGAAATTACCTGTCACTGTTTTGTCTGTGTTCATCGTAATGTTTATTGGATTCGCGGAGCCGTTTAGGTCTCCACTCCAGCCAGCAAAAATCCAATTTTCAGCCGGGTTGGCTGTTAACTGTACGACTTCTCCGTGAGTGTATGTTGCCTTGTCGGGATTCTTAGTGACCGTCCCCTCTCCGACAGCATTCACTGTGAGGGTATAGGTTTGTCTGATGAGTGTTATATCAACGCTCTCGTCGCTTTCCACGTTTACATTTCCGGTTGAGTTATTGTAGCCCTCTTTACTGACCGTGTACGCTCTACTTCCCGCAAGTACCCCAGTAAAAACGGCCATTCCTTCGGTATCCGTGGCCTTTGTCTCGCCATTGAAAGTGACGTTCGCTCCTTGAACAGCTGCTCCTTCCGAATCGCTCACATTGAAGGTCACCGTGTATGTATCGGGAGGCAAGGTCTTGAAACTAACGGATATCGTATGATTTGAAGTTATATTATTGAAGGTGTAAGTAGATCTTGGCCCAACCGACTCTCCATCTACAAGAACATCCTCCACACTGTAACCATCTGAAGGACTCATAGTGAATGTCTTGCTCGATCCGTGCTCAACTATCACTTCACCTGTAGGATCTATCCTTCCACCGCTTCCTGCGCTCGCAGTTATTGTGTGGGTTTTCTTGGTCAGCGTGACATCGACGCTCTCGTCGCTTTCCACGTTTACATTTCCGGTTGAGTTATTGTAGCCCTCTTTACTGACCGTGTACGCTCTACTTCCCGCAAGTACCCCAGTAAAAACGGCCATCCCCTCATCATTCGTCGCCTTTGTCTCGCCATTGAAAGTGACGTTCGCTCCTTGCAATGCTCCTTCCGAATCGCTCACATTGAAGGTCACCGTGTATGTATCGGGAGGTAAGGTCGTGAAACTAACAGATATCGTATGATTTGAAGTTATATTGTTGAAAGTGTAAGTAGCTCTTGGCCCAACGGATTCGTTATCTACAAGAACATCCTTCACACTGTAACCATCTGAAGGACTCATAGTGAATGTCTTGCTCGATCCGTGCTCAACTATCACTTCACCTGTAGGATCTATACTTCCACCGCTTCCTGCGCCCGCAGTTATTGTGTAGGTTTTCTTGGTCAGCGTGACATCGACGCTCTCGTCGCTTTCCACGTTTACATTTCCGGTTGAGTTATTGTAGCCCTCTTTACTGACCGTGTACGCTCTACTTCCCGCAAGTACCCCAGTAAAAACGGCCATCCCCTCATCATTCGTCGCCTTTGTCTCGCCATTGAAAGTGACGTTCGCTCCTTGCAATGCTCCTTCCGAATCGCTCACATTGAAGGTCACCGTGTATGTATCGGGAGGTAAGGTCGTGAAACTAACAGATATCGTATGATTTGAAGTCACATTATTGAAGGTGTAAGTAGATCTTGGCCCAACCGACTCTCCATCTACAAGAACATCTTCTACGCTATAACCCACAGCAGGTGACATAGTGAAAGTCTGGTTCGCCCCATGCTCGATGGAGACATTTCCAGCCGGACTTATGCTTCCTCCGGTTCCTGCTGTCGCAGTGATAATGTAAGTCTTCCTTTCAAGAGTTACTTCTACAGTTTTGTCCTCATCCACGTTAACACTTCCAATAGCTTCGTTGTAGCCTGCCTTGTTCACAGTGTAATCCTTGTTCCCCGCCAACACACCATCAAACACTGCTTTGCCACTCGCGTCTGTGGTCTTTGTCTCACTATTGAAAGTGACGTTCGCTCCTTGCACGGCTCCGGATGAATCAATCACTGAAAACGTTACGGAAAATGATTCTTCTCCCACAACTTGAACGCTGACTTTCTTCAAAGCGCTCTTGTATTTGTCTTTGGTAGCCTCGATCGTAATCTCTGCTTCTCCTAAAGAAACGCCTGTTACCATTCCGGAAGTTGAAACTGTCGCTACCAATTCATTGCTGGAAGAGAACTTCACGGTAGCATCCTCGGGTTTCACCTTGATCTGAATCTGTTCTGACTCCCCGATCCCAATGGATAGCTCAGAATTCTCTATTGACAGAGTTACGTTTCGAAAAAGAAAGCAACCTTGGGTTGAGAAAACCACAAGAACAAGCAAAATAGCCAGTAAAACTGATGAGGTCTTTTTCACAGAAATCTACTCCTTGAAGGAAATATGTAATTTCAGAATACCTGCTATTAAGATATTTTACCATGTTGTCATCTTATTCAACAAAGCGGGGTACCCTAGAATATCAACGATTATTTGGGTTTATTAGTGTAGCGCAGGGCTTCACGGATTTCTTCTATGTGAACTCCCCAACCAGCGTTGAGAAACTGGTTCTCTTCAATTTCCTTTCCGCCTCTTCTGAGTTTCGGGCTGAAGCCCAGCGGCAGATGAACCGTCCTGCTCTGGATTGCCCAGACCTTCCCTTTCATGTCCACTATTGGCCCGCCGCTCTGGCCAAGAAGACCTGGCGAAGAGGTCTCAACGAATTTCGCAATCTTCTTTGCCTCTTTGAATGCAGGAGCCACTACGGTTCTTGTGTATATTCCCTCAATCGGATAGAGCGAAGGCAAGCTCTTGCTGTCCATCAAAAATCTGGAGTTCTTTTTGTCAAAGGAGGCTCTTATTCTAGAAAAGGGATAACCGACCCTGCACAAGCTAGTTCCAATACTCATTTCCTCAGGTGTCACGAAAACGGGATACTCCATGATCTCAGAGGGGTCGAACGGGTCAAGTCTACCAACAACTAGATCGGACTCTGGGAATGGCTTTATATCCTTCAGGCTCTTTCCATCTCCACCCCACCAAAACGAATGATTTTCAATCTTCTTCTCCGGATCGTTTTCCTTTTTCGTCTGCTGCTGTTTGTATAAGAAATACGATTGCCACAGGTGAGCAACTGTTATTATCCAGCCTTCTCGATTAAGTATCATGAAGGTCCCGCAAGTTGCGGACACCTTGCCCGTACCGCTTCTCGTCAGAACTATGACCGGTCTTGTGAACTGACTTGCTATCCTAAAAGCTTCCGAAAACACTTCGCACCTCCAGTAGCGTTGCCTGAATTCAGATGCTGCTCTTAGCCGATAGTCTCTATCCAGAGACTTTTCGCTTGCACTTTCGTACAAAGAGACACATTAGAATGGTAACATACCGGGGTTTCTCGTCCTAACTTAATGCGGTACAATTTAGCTGATCAATGATATCGGATTAGGAGTGATCACTTGAAAGTAGCATTCAGGACATTCGGTTGCCAGATGAATATGAACGATACAGAAGCTATGATGGGTATTCTCTCTGACGCCGGTCACAAGATTGCAGGCAATGAGGAAGAAGCAGACGCAATCATCGTAAACACATGCGCCGTAAGAGGCAAATCTGAGAACAAGCTGTACGGCAAACTAGGCCAACTGAAGGCGCTTAAGAAGAAGAATAGGAGACTTCTGGTAGGTGTCTGCGGATGTGTAGCCGAGAAGAATGCCACCGAACTGCTTACTCACAAAGAGGTTGACTTCGTGTTTGGGACACGCTCGATTACGAAAGTAGATGAATTGCTCAGAAGAGCGGAGTCGGGCGAGAGATTCATAGAGATGGGCGACTTCATCGATGAACTCGATTCGGATACTCCTAGAATTAGGACTAGCTCGCATCACGCCTGGATTACCATAATATTTGGCTGCGACAAATTCTGTTCTTACTGTATTGTGCCATATACAAGAGGAAGAGAGAAGAGCAGGGAAATGGAAGACATCCTATCCGAGGCAAGAAAACTTGTAGCTGAAGGTTATAAAGAAATAACCTACCTTGGACAAAATGTCGATTCATACGGAAAGGACTTGAAGGATGGGTCTTCACTTGCAGAGCTTATAAGAGAGACGACGAAGATAGATGGAATTGAAAGAATCTGGTTTCTCACTTCATACCCAAGAGACTTCAGCGACGAGTTGATTGAAGTAATTGCTTCATCCGAAAAGATATCTCGCTCCATCCACTTGCCCGTTCAGTCGGGAAGCGATCGAATCTTGAAAGCAATGAACAGGGGCTATTCGAGAGAGTACTATCTAGATCTCATCGAACGTGTCAAAACAAGAATTCCTGATGCAACCTTGAGCAGTGATATTATTATCGGCTTTCCCGGGGAGACAGAAGAGGAGTACGTAGAAACGGTTTCGCTTGTGAAGGAAATCAGATTTGAACGAATCAACCTGGCAATGTATTCACCCAGAGAAGGCACGATATCTGCAAGAAAGATGGCTGATGATGTTCCACAAGAAGTGAAGACTAGAAGGCTCAATGATCTTCTCGCTTTGCAAAAACACATCAACAGGGAAGAAAACGAGAAGTATCTTGACAAAGTTATAGATGTAATCGGCGAAGGCAAGATCAAAGGAAACGGCAAGATCTACGGAAGAACAATGAACAACAAAATCGTCATCTACGAAGCACAACCCGAACTGATCGGCAAATCTGTTAAGATCAAAGTAGATAGAGTATCCGCGGGACCGTTGTATGGAGAGATCGTGGGAGTGGGGTGAGGTTAGAGGTTAGAGAGTCAAGATCTTATCGCTCTTCCAACCTCTCATCTCTGTCCTCTGACCTCAGTTTTACGAAGAACCTGGACGCGTGGCGTCGGAACGAAGAACCGTTCTTCGAAGGACGGTTTCATGGTCTTGACGAAGGACCAAGGACGGATCTCTTAAGCATGACGGCATGTGAGGTTCTCAGAACGACCTTGCTTTTGAGTCCTCTTTCGAGAGACTCATTATTATCTTTAGTTAGGGAGTTAGTGAGGAATAATATGATACTCCTTCTCCCTCAGCAAGGTACGCTGTGCGCTCTCTCTTGAGTAGATTTGATTATGATGCATTACGCTGCGTTTGGCTCTTGATGATCCTGATCTTAAGTCCTCCCTTGAGGGAGGAGGGCCACGCAGTGGCGGAGGGTGTTGGCCTTTGAAGATAGATAGCAAAAAACGGGACAGACGTCAGGACCCCGCCAGTCTCTGTTTTTGCTTCTTGGCTTTTCACAACACTCAGCGTGCAGCGTATTTTGATAAGCGGATCTTCAGGCCGCAAACACCCGCCCCGCTCAAATTGGGATTGTAGATCAAGAGCATATAGCCAGGTTCATTTGCTAATGATGACAATTCTGGAAGTAAGAAGCGAGATGATCGAACTCCAAAGAAGATGATGTGTTGAATGATAAGGTGCTCAAGCGGGGGGCTAAAGAACAAGAGTGTAGATATTCGCATAGTCAGGTCTATTTGATAGTGATGACTGATTCTGGAACTAAGAAGCAAAATGATTTGGCATCAAAGAGATGATGCGGGTAATGATGAGCTCTCGAGAGGGGCGTCAATCACTTCATCGCCGATGGGATATTTCTAACCGGTCTTCTCAGAGAACGGCGACCTGTGACGGGCAGCGTGGTCTTCAGCGAACAGCTTGTTCTCTCAAGCGTTGAGCGACTCTTATCGAAGGAGGTTAAATACAGCGTGCAGCGGCTCTTTCAAAGGGCGGTTGACAGGCTTTTTGTCATGACTGAATCAATAGCAGAATAGGTAGTGAATATACACTCGAGAGGAAAAAAGCAGGGGCTAGATGTTTGATCAAGTTCAGCCTGACCTGGCGTTACGTTTAATCTTGATCTTCGGACCTCTACCTTTTCACCTCTAAATTGATTATGATCTGATCCAAAGACGCCCTTTTCCACCGAAGATATCTGGCTTGAGCTTGTGATAATGGCTCCATAGTAACGGGTTGTGTTATCGATAATAGGAATAGCAACGCGATATGTTCTTCAAATTGGAGGTCCGTAAATGAAGGTGCTTGGTCTCGTTGTTGAATACAATCCCTTTCATAATGGTCATCTTTATCATCTTTCACATTCGAAAGAGATTGTGAAGCCGGATGTCACCGTTGCGGTTATGAGCGGCAATTTTGTTCAGCGAGGAGAGCCTGCAATTGTCGAGAAGTTTGCAAGAGCAGAAGCAGCTCTGGAGCAAGGTGTCGACCTGGTTCTCGAATTGCCGGTAGTGTATTCCTTGCAGGACGCCGGAGGGTTCGCAACGGGATCAATATGGACACTTGACCATGTGGGAGCAACAGATGTCGTTTTCGGAAGCGAGACAGACGATATCGACCTGATGAAGGCCGTGTCCAAAGTTTTGATCAAAGAACCCGAACACTATCAGGATCTTTTGAAGAAACATCTTAAGACAGGTCATTCATTTCCTAATGCCAGAAAGTATGCTCTGAGAGACTTTATACATACTGAAAATGCGGCTCTTTCACACCGAATTGAAGAGATAGGTTCATCCAACAACATCCTGGGTGTGGAATACTTGAGAGCGATTCAAGAGATAAAGAGCAAGATGATTCCCCACTCAATAAGGAGAGTCGGAGCTTCTTATACTGATGAAGAGCATCGTGGAGAATTTTCTTCCGCAACGGCAATCAGAAGGCTGATTCAAAATGGCAATATCGAGAGCGCTTCTCAAACAATGCCAAAGGAATCCCTTGATATAATCCTTCGGGAAATCAGGTGCGGAAGAGGTCCCGTCTTCAAGGAGGATGTTGAATCCTTCTTCATTTCCTTTTTCAGGCTCTTATCAAGAGAGGACTATTGCCGATATTATGGGTTCGTCGAAGGTCTAGACGCGAGATTTCAAGAATGTTCCATAGAAGGTAGTCTTGAAGGGTTTCTGCACTGCGTCAAATCGAAGCGGTTCACCTTATCTAGAATCAGACGGCTTATGTACTATCCCATCTTTAGATTCACAGACGACCTAATAAGAAGAAGCAACGAACTCGGCCCTCAATACATTCGGATACTGGGCTTCAATGAAAAGGGAAGAACTCATCTTTCGAACATCAAGCGCTCAACGAATATCCCAATCATAACCACGGCTTCTTTATGGAGAAAAGTAGTAGACAAATCTCTCAAAGATGAAATGAAGATAGATGTTGACTTGCTTGAGGCACAGCTGAAGAGGGATTTCACAGCCGTAAGATTTTACTCAAGTCTCTACAAGTATCCCGAAAGCAGAGCAGGAGGCTCTGATCTATTATCACAAATTGTTTACCACAGACAGGAGCGATAGCCAATGCTTATTCAGATCGCGATTTCCAATTCTCCTCTGCATGATACGTACACATACAAAATCGACGCCCCTGTTGAACCGGGTGAGAGGGTCGAAGTGAATTTCGCCGGGCGAAATACCATTGGTTATGTAGTATCATTGGAAGAAAAAAGAGGACCCTTCAAGATCAAGAGTGTGAACAAGAAAGTCGATGATCGTTCCTTTCTTTCACAAGTGGATCTCGAACTCGCAAAGTTTGTAATGAGAGAGTATCTGGCACCCCCAGGCAAAGTATTTGATTTGTTCTTTCCGCCGGGCAAGCTGCTTTCAATCGATGATTACGTTGTTGCCTTTTCAGACGAGCTTGGATTTCCACCTACTCAAAAGGATAAATTCATCAAGGAGTTTGGCGAAGACTATCTCAAAAAACTTCTCGCCTCCAGAAAAGTGAAGATCATGCATAGCTTTGACCGAAAGACTCCGAAGAAACGAAAGACACGGAGAGTGTCGCTAGCAAAGAAGACAGGGATTATAGAAGAAGAGCTCACCCCGCTATGGCAGATCGTAGTTGATTATCTGCTTTCAGTCGAATCGGAAGAGATAACCGAGCTGGAAAAGAAACTCAAGCTCAGAAGTCGAAGTCCGATTGATACGTTGATCTCAAAAGGAATTCTTTTGGTAGAGGAAATTGAGGAAGACGACTCCCACTGGGTAATTCCCGCCGTCGATGAGCTAAGTGTCAGCCAGAAAGAGGTATACAGAGAGATAATGGAAAGCGACTCAAAGTCCTTTCTTCTCCACGGGTTGACAGGCACCGGAAAGACAGAGGTTTACTTCAAGGTTATGGAATACTGGCTAAATAGAGGCCGGCAGATACTGTATCTTGTCCCCGAAGTGTCGTTGACTCCGCAACTCCTCGCAAGGATCAGGGGAGCCTTTCCGGGAAGAGATGTTAGACAGTACCACAGTTACATGACCCGAGTACAGCGCCAGATGATCTGGCTCGATTCAGTTGAAGGGAATGTAGACATCCTGGTTGGTACGCGGAGCTCGCTCTGGGTACCAATGAAGAATACAGGTCTAATAATCGTAGACGAGGAGCATGACTCGAGTTTCTATCAGCAGAGTGTGCCTTTCTACGACGGGGTTCAGGCTGCAATACGCAAAGCAGAACTTGGGAACATACCTGTGATTCTAGGATCTGCGACTCCAAGAGTTGATCACTACCATCTTACCGAATCAGGCAGGATTTCCTTATTATCTCTTACCGAAAGACCTGTCGGCTCATTCCCAACGATTAGAGTAATCGACATGAAAGATGAGAAAAATCCCATAATAAGCAAACAAGCACTTGAAGAGATAAAGCGGACTGTCTCGGAAGGAAAACAAGTATTCGTTTTTGTGCATAGGAAAGGTTATTCGAATTACGTCGTTTGCTACACATGTGGAAAGACTATCACCTGTCCTCACTGCTCGGTATCCATGACTTTTCACAGAAACGATAATTTGCTTAAGTGCCATTACTGCGGTCACAGGAGCGCGATCCCGAAAGTCTGCCCAGAATGCGGATCTATGACTCTCTCTGCAAGGGGCTTTGGAACGGAGAGAGTGGAACACGATCTTCAAAAGTTCTTTCCGTCCACGAAAATCATGAGGATGGATAGAGAGACGATCGACAACCCGATTGCTTATGAAAAGGCCTTGCTAGAGATCTCCAGAAAAAACTGCCAGGTAATTGTTGGAACAAAGATGATTACGAAGGGCCTTGACTTTCCGGATGTTGAGATGGTTCTTATCGTCGATGCGGACAGACTGATGAGCTTCCCCAGTTACGACAGTTCCGAGACCGCCTTTCAGCATATCGCTCAGGTTAGTGGGCGCTCAGGCCGGGCAAGTGTAGGAAAAGCGTTCATTCAAACTTTCAATCCAAACAACAGAATTATGAGAGCAGCCTGTGAAAGAGACTACGAGTCCTTCTATGAAGGCGAAATCAACCTTCGCAAGAAACTGAACAACCCGCCGTTCAGTAGAATCGCCGAGATTATCTGTTATGGAAGTTCAGAGGATGAAAGCGGAGAACTGGCAGAAAGGGTTTTAAAGGAGATACAAGAGTCAGGAGTCAGCTCTCTAGAAGTCTTCGGGCCCCTAGCCCCTCTTCTCTCCAAGCTTAAGAACTCTTATAGAATGAAATTAGTGGTGAAGATGCCAATAGATGGAAGCTATGGTTTCCTAGAGAAGATTCAGAAGAAACATCCCGCCGATATCCAGATAATCATCAACGGCATCGGCGGAATGGTATAGATCATAAACCTCTCTTCAGTTCTCCGGGGAAGAAACAGGACACGAAATGCCCTCCACCTACGTCCTGAAGCTTGGGTTCTTCCTTTGAGCAAACGTCCTTCGCTATCGGACATCTCGGATGGAATCTACAGCCAGAGGGTGGGTTTATTGGGCTGGGAACGTCCCCTTCGAGAAGTATTCTTTGTTTCTTCTTTTCAGGGTTAGCCTCGGGAATTGCAGACATCAAAGAGACCGTGTACGGATGGAGAGGGTTATCGAATAATTTCTTCTTGTCTGATAGCTCGGCGATCTTTCCAAGATACATTACTGCAACGCGCTTACTGACATGCTTCACGACACCAAGATCGTGTGCAATAAACAGGTATGTAAGTCCGAACTCCTTTTGAAGATCACTTAGAAGATTTAGAATCTGGGCTTGGATCGAAACGTCAAGCGCGGAGACGGCCTCGTCGCATACAATAAGCCTTGGATTCAGAATTAGCGCTCTGGCAACTCCTATCCTCTGTCGCTGCCCGCCGCTGAACTCATGAGGGAACCTCGACATATGATCCTTTGACAGACCGACTTTTGTCATAATATCGGCGACTTTGTCCAGAACGTCACGGCCGGTTGCAAGACCATGAATTCTTGCTCCCTCGCCGATTATGTTCTTAACCCTCATTCTTGGATTAAGCGAAGAAAAGGGATCCTGGAAGATAATCTGAGCATCTCTTCTAAAAGCCTTCCTCTTCTCTTCTCTATTTCCCAGAAGACTCTTGATGAACTCACTCCTGTCTTCATTGAACTCTTTGAAATACTTCTCAGCCATACTCTTATCGAACTCATCTTCAATAGAGTTAAGGGCGCCCTCAACAGTCCCTGCCTTTGCTTTCAAATCGACGAATTTATCAATATACGTACTTTTCAGGTACTTTCTTGCCTTCAAAGCCGGCATGAAGAAATGCGTCGTATCTTCGTCTCCAACGATTATTCTTCCCGAAGTCGGCTCATATAATCTTAGAACAGTCATCCCAGCAGTTGTCTTTCCACAACCTGACTCTCCGACTAGCCCAAGTGTCTCCTTCTCATATACATTGAAACTGACGTCATCCACGGCCTTCACCTGATCAACAACTCTTCTGAAGACTCCTGCTTTTACTGGGAAATATTTTATTAGTCTGTCTGATCTGAGAAGCAGTTTGCTTTCGCTGGATTTACTCATGCAGTCTCACCTGCCCTAGATACCTTGATAGTTTCAATGAGCTTATCGATATGCCAGCAGGCAGCAGTGTGTTCGTTTTCTATCTCTACCAGTGGCGGCTCTTCCTTTCGGCACTTATCGGTAGCGAGAGGGCATCTCGTATTGAACCTGCATCCGTCTGGGAAATCAAGAGGGTCAGGAACGACACCGGGAATGTTATAGAGAACCTCTTTATCTTCATCCAGCTTGGGAATCGCATTCATTAGCCCCCAGGTGTATGGATGCCTTGGATTTTTGAATAGGGTATGAACGTCGGCATATTCAACAACCTTTCCGGCGTACATCACTACGACTCTCTGGGCCATCTCGGCAATGACTCCCAGGTCATGAGTAATCATTACTAGAGCCATACCATACTGATCCTGAAGAGACTTCATGAGCTCAAGTATCTGCGCCTGAATAGTCACGTCAAGAGCAGTCGTGGGCTCATCTGCGAAAAGCAGTTTGGGATTACAGGAGAGAGACATCGCTATCATAGCTCTTTGGCGCATCCCTCCAGAGAGTTCGTGGGGATATTCATCGATCCGCTTTTCAGGTTCGGGAATTCCAACCTTCTTAAGCATATCTATTGCCATTTTCCGGGCCTTCTTTTCGTCAACATCCTGATGAAGCAAGATAGCTTCCATTATCTGGAATCCTATCGTAAAAACTGGATTCAGAGCCGTCATGGGTTCCTGAAAAATCATAGCCATATCGTTTCCCCTGATCTTCATCATCTTGGATTCCGGAATCGCCATTACATCTTGGTCGTCGAAGATTATCTTACCGCCTGCAATTTCCCCCTTCTCGTCAAGAAGTCTCATTATCGAAAGAGAGGTGACACTCTTTCCGCAGCCAGATTCACCGACGATTCCAAGCGTCTCTCCTGGAAAGACCTCGAACGTCACTCCATCGACGGCTTTCACGATTCCATCCTCTGTGTGAAAATAGGTTCTCAAATCTTCAACCTGCAACAGTGCTTTCTTCTTAACCATGACTCAAACCTCCTTAGCTTCTCATTCTCGGGTCGAAGATATCCCTCAAGGCATCTCCGACAAGGTTCCATGCAAGAACGAAGAGCACCATGGCAGTACCGGGGAAGACAATTGCAAACCATGACTGGTCAAGCATCGTCATCCAGTTCCTTGAATAGGAAAGTATCGTTCCCCAGTCAGCATAACCAGGTTCTGCCCCAACCCCTAGGAAGCTCAATCCTGCTGCAGTAATAACATAAGAACCTATTCTCATTGACATCTGAACGACAACCGGAAAGATCGTGTTTGGAAGGATATGCTTGATAATAATCTTCCAATCCTTCTGTCCGAGAGCTTTTGCTGCGAGCACATATTGCTCTTCTCTCGCTTGAAGGATATTTCCCCTAATAAGACGCGCTGTGCTCATCCAACCGAAGATTATCAAAGCAATTATAACTTTGTCTAGACCCTTGCCCAGAATCGTTGTCATAACCATTGCAGCAACCAGGAAGGGAATCGACAAGAATATATCCGTTATCCTCATGAGGATTTCATCGACCCAACCACCAAAGTATGCGGCTATAGATCCCACAATGACTCCAATCAAAGATGCAAAGCCTGTTATGATTAGACCCAGTCTAAATGCAGTTCTAGTTCCCCAGACAACACCATAGAAAACATCTCTCCCACCGATAACCCCAAACGGGTGTTCGGCTGAAGGAGCTATCGGTTTCGACGACCACGAAACTCTTGGAATCTGGTAATTGTCACCCATTTCATTAACACCAGCAATCTGAGGGGCAAAGATCGCTATGATTATGAAGAAGATCAGCAGACAAGTACCAAGAACTGCCGTTCCGTTTGTCCAATATTTCTTCATTATCTTTCTGAATTCACTCTTTCTCTTTGCAGGCATCAATAGCTTCCCCCTCACTCTAGCCTTATTCTCGGGTCAACAAGGGCGTAAGAGATATCAACAACCAGATTGCCAACAACCATAATAAATGAGAAGAACAGAGCTCCGCCAATTATTGACCAGTAATCCAAAAGGCTCGCAGCATCGGCAAGGAACCTACCCATTCCGACTCGTGAGAAGATTGTTTCAACGAATACAGTACCGCCAAGAAGCCCTATTATCGAAGCCCCGGAAACTGTTATGACAGGAATTAACGCATTCTTCCTTGCGTGCTTCTTGATTACCACTTTTTCAGATACTCCCTTTGCTCTTGCGGTCCTTATGTAGTCTTTTCTGAGAACTTCGAGCATACTTGATCTCGTAATTCTTAGAAGATACGCCCACCACAAATACGCTAGAGTCAGCACAGGGAGAAAGATGTGACGCAACGCATCAACAAATATATCGAATCTTCCATTCAACAACGCGTCAAACGTAGTCATTGAAGTAATTGTCTTCCAATCCGCGCCTCGCATCACAAGATCAAACTGAGTGCTGGCCATTCCTGGCGGGAACCACCCCAGAACTGAGTAAAAAAGCATAAGCAGCAAGAGTCCAAAGACAAAATCGGGAAGTGACCAACCTATTAGAGCAACTACCCTAATGAACTGGTCAATGAACTTGTTTTGATGAACCGCAGAGATCACTCCCAACCATATTGCCACCAATATTACTGGAATAATCGCATAAATAGTCAACTCCAAAGTATGCGGGAAACGCTCAAGCATGGCTGGAAGTACGCCCTTCTTACCCACCATCGAATAACCGAAATCGCCCTGCAGAATGTTACCAAGCCATTTGATATACTGGACAGGCATCGGTTCATCCAAACCATACTTTCTGATGAGTCTCTCCGCTGCATCCGGAGTCTTAAGTGCTTCAGGACTCTTTATGTACGAAGCTAGAAGTCTGTCAGGTCCCAGCGCCCAGATCATTGAGAAAATTAACAAAGTCACGCCTATCAGTATAAGCGGCATAAGTAGGAGCCGTCTGATTATGAAAGCAGTCACCTGAGTATCACCCCTCTTACCAAAAGAGATTGCATTTCCAATTATAGTCCAAATTTCTTCTCAAAAAAAGAGCCGGGCGGCAAACTCCCGGCTCTCAAAAGCTAACTGTTCATTTAGTTGCTCTTGGAAAGATGATAGTAGTAGTAATTGGATCTGACGGGCATCGGATACCAACCCTCAACCCATGGTGCTCTTACGTTGATACCTGTAGGCTGATAAATAGGCAATCCAACAACTGCGTCAATGACTCTTCTCTGGATTTCTTTGTAGAGTTCCTCTCGTTCTTTAAGGTCAGTTGACTTGATTGCAGCACTGATCAACTCATCAACATTTTCTCTTGCCCATTCCTGATAAAGCTCTCCCTGAGGTTTGCCATAAACGCCATTGCTTGCGTAGTAGGTAGCAATGAAGTTATGGGGATCGGGATAATCCGCCTGCCAACCTATTACAAATGCAGGAAGCAATCCGTTCTGATAAGTGCTGAGGTACGTCGGCCACTGAACGCCTAGTGTCGTTATTTTGAACTTCGGATTCAGCGAGTTTACGAAGTAGGCAAGCATTTCACAAGCAGTCTGCCTGGCTTCATTACCAGTGTTGTACATCAGCTGCATCGTGAAGCCTTTTTCCCAGACTTCTCCGCCCCAGGCAAGCTTGAATTCTGCAGCTGCCTTCGCTAGATTGAATTCGGTAAGGGGTAGGGTCTCATCGAAACCGAGGAATCCTTCGGGGAGGTCTGTGGGAACAAGTCTTCCCTGACCCATTGCTACTTCTTCGATAAATGTAACCGCATCGAAGGCATGTGTGAAGGCCCTTCTCACATGAATATCGGAGAAGAAATCTCTCGGAATGCCTTTCCCATCAAGCTTCCCACTGCCAACATATTCGCTGCCTTCAACCACAAGCCAGTTGAAGTGGAGCGAAGTAATGGTTGCCTGAGGATAACCTAGAGTGACTATCGCTTTACCCTGAGCCTCAAGTGCTCTGGCTTGATCAAGATACTGTGCAGGAAAATACACAATGTCTGCGTCACCGGCTTCAAAGATTGCCTTCCTTGTGGAGAATTCATCAACACCCCAAATAACGACTGTCTTCAGCTTTGCGGGGCCTGCCCAGTAATCGTCAAATCTTTCAAGTATTACCTTCTGCTGTGCCCTGTCCCATTCAACAAGCTTGAATGGGCCTGATCCCGCATCGAAGTTATGCAACACACATTCCTCAACCTCAAGATCATGCCATTTCCACCAGCCATCTGCATTTCCGTCCCAGCCACCGAGTTCCTTGACTGTTTTCGAATCCACAATAGCGGACCAAGAGCCGAAGTGCGAGATGATATTCATGAATGGAGCAAATGCGCTTTCAAGAGTGAAGACCACAGTATTGTCTACAACCTCCACTAGAGGATCTACGACTTCCTCATAGAAAGAGATCAGTTTTGCCTTAGCTTCTTCGGACGTCGGGTTCCTGTCAACATCCACAGCCTCCGAATAGGGCATCCCAGCGTAATCTTCGAACAAGTCTTCAATACTTGCGAAATTGGCACCGGTAAAAGCTTCGATAATCATCCAGTGAGGCCCACCCGATGGATCTCCAAGGATGTATCTTTCGAAGGAGTACTCAACATCTTCCGGAGTAAGTGTGTTTCCGGTATGGAACTTGACACCTTCCCTTATCGGAAAAGTATAGACTCTTCCATCCGCAGAGAGAAGTCCATTTTCCACCGATGGTACTTCTGTGGAGATCATAGGGAGGAACTCGCTCATGGACTGTCCATCGTACTGAATCAAGTTGTCATAGAGGTTCTGAATTGCCTCACCACTTGCAGTGTCATAAGACTGCAGGGGATCTAGTGTCTCTGGCTCGCTGATGGTTAGGGTAACAAATGTTTCTGGGTCGCTTGCAAACGCAGTAAACGCTAAGAAAAGCATAGTAAGTGTTACCAGCAAAATCTTTTTCACTAATGTTGCCCCCTTTCGAAATAGAGATGAGTGTGATAGTACAATTATAATCTATGGAGCCTATAAATTCAAAATGCCGTTAACTTGCACGTATTATTTCGTAATCCAAATCAACTTCGCGACTTAATTGTATTGACAACGCTCTTAAGACGATGGTAGAATCAATCTTGTTCGGGTGCGTAGCTCAGTGGAAGAGCGCTTCCTTGACGAGGAAGAGGCCGTAGGTTCAATCCCTACCGCACCCACCAGAGGGGAGAGAGATTGTCTCTCCCTATATTTTTTCCAAAGTCTTCAATATCAGCTTACTCAGGTCGCTTCCAGCCCTCTTAGCCATTTCAAGGACCTCCTCGGCTGTAAGAGGCTTCAAATCGTCCGGAACGGCTCTGTCCGATATCGCAGAAAGGCCGAGCACCCTGATACCTGCGTGACGCGCAACTATAACTTCCGGTACGGTCGACATGCCGACAGAATCCGCACCGAATCGTCTCAGCATTCTGAGTTCCGCAGGAGTCTCAAAATTCGGACCTGCCACACCTACATAAACTCCTTCATAGACGCCTATACCAAGCTCTTTGGCAGAAATAAGCGCCTTGTCCAACAGATCTTTGTCTATCGCATCGCTCATGTCCGGGAAGCGTGGACCCCATTCATCGACATTTTGACCTATAAGAGGATTGTCGCCCATGAAGTTGATGATGTCTTTTATCAGCATGACTCTCCCCACCTCGAAATCAGGGTTCAAACCGCCCGAAGCATTGGTGATCAGAAGTACTTCTACACCCAGTTCTTGCATTATCCTTATTGGAAAAGTCACAGTTTTCATGGAGTAACCTTCGTAAAAATGAAAACGTCCATTCATGAGCATCACATTGTGGTGGAGGGCATTCCCGAAAGTTAGCTCGCCCTTATGACCGGGAGCAGTTGACAACGGGAAGCCGGGAATCTCATCGTAAGGAATTGATACTGCGTTCTCAAGGCTATTAGAAACATCTCCAAGTCCACTGCCAAGAATCACTGCAACTTTTGGCTTCAGCTCAACTTCCTTTTCAATGAAACGAGCAGCTCTCTTTACGTTTTCAACATATTCCCTGAGCTCTTCTTGAAGTACAGAAATACTCATGCTCGTCCTCCTTATAAGTCATATACTTTATTATATCAAAACGTCAAACAGCTTGCAGGAACTATGCTATAATCTCACTGAATTAGTCCTGATTAGCTGAATTTCGAGAGGAGAGATCTGATGAGGTTTTCACGGCTTTATGCTCCAACATTAAGAGATGCTCCGGCCGATGCCGACCTAGTAAGTATTAAACTTCTTGTCAGAGGTGGATTTGTCAGAAAAGTTGCTGCCGGTATCTATTCATTCCTTCCGCTTGGTCTCCGGGTTCTTAAGAAGATTGAAGAGATCGTTCGTCAAGAGATGAACGCAATCGGTTCTCAAGAGATTCTGATGCCAATCATACAGCCGGCAGAATTATGGCACGAGACGGGCAGATGGGACGACTATGGCCCCGAAATGATGAGAATGCAGGACAGGCACGAGAGGTTCTTCACGCTAGGGCCAACTCACGAAGAAATCATCACTCATTTGCTTAGAAATGAACTCAAGTCGTACAAGCAGCTCCCTGTTTCACTCTATCAAATCGCGATGAAGTATAGAGATGAAATTCGCCCTAGATTCGGCCTCATGAGATCAAGAGAGTTCCTGATGAAGGATGCCTACAGTTTTCACGATTCATGGACTTCTCTTGACGAAACATATAGACAGTTTTATGGAGCGTATAGCAGGATCTTGGAGAGAATAGGACTCGAATTTCTGGTTGTTGAAGCCGATTCAGGCGCAATTGGAGGTAACGAGTCTCACGAGTTCAACGTTCTCGCGGACTACGGAGAATCGACACTGCTATATTGCGACTGCGGTTATGCGGCCTCCGACGAAAAGGCCGAATACCTTTTCAAAGAGGAATCTCAGGAGAGACCGATCTCAGAGCTGCAGCTGGTACCAACTCCAAACTCGAGAACCGTCGATGAAGTGGCGGAGTGTCTTAGTGTAACTCCAAAGGAAATCGTCAAATCCCTTATATATAAAGGTAGAAAGGGCTATTATATGGCTTTGATTCGCGGAAACGAAGAGTTCAACGAGTCGAAACTTAGGGCTACTCTTGAGGATCAAACGCTAGTAATGGCAACGCCACAGGAAGTGATGGACCTGCTGGGTGTACCGATAGGATTTGTAGGCCCAATAGGGCTCAACAAGAACATTACAATAATCGCGGACAAAACGATTAAAGGACTGAAGAATGCCGTTTGTGGGGCTCTGAAGGAAGGGTACCATTACCATGGAGTTCTTCCCGGCCGTGATTTCGAGATAGACTCCTGGCATGATTTGAAAATGGTGACAGAGGGAGATCCGTGTCCTAAGTGCGGAATCCCTATGAAGTCCGTGAAAGGCATAGAGGTGGGACACATCTTCAAGCTTGGAACCAAGTATTCGGAGAAAATGAACGGATATGTTACCGATGATCAGGGTAATAGTATTAATTATATTATGGGCTGTTATGGGTGGGGAGTCTCGCGAACAATAAGTGCTGTAGTTGAACAGTTGCACGATGAAAACGGAATAATCTGGCCTCTGTCTGTCACTCCATTTGAAATCATAATAACTGCCGTAAATGCTAAGGATCCTGATGTCTTGAAGAAATCTGAGGAAATATATGGGCTTCTAATTAAGGAGGGCTACGATGTTCTCCTTGACGACAGAGATATCTCTCCCGGAATGAAGTTCAAGGATGCCGATCTTATTGGGATTCCCATCAGAGTGACTCTGGGAAAGAAACTTCAACAGGGCATTGTTGAGGTCAAAGCCAGAACTGAAAAGAAACCGCTAGAAGTCAGTATCCAAGAAGGATTCAACCTTCTTCTCGAGGAAATAAGGAAAGAGTTGTCAGTGTATAAACCAGTTAGCATATTGGAGAACGAATGATGGGTATCTTTTCTGAATTAAAGGATAGCCTAAAGAAAACAAGAGAAAGTTTCTTCAAGAGAGTGAAGAAGCTCCTCTCTCTCGAAACGCTTGATGCAGATGCTATTGAAGAAATAGAGGAGCTTCTTATACTATCAGATATGGGTTCTGAAACTGTCGAAGAGGTAATTGAAGCTCTGAGAGAGAGAACCGAGAAAGGTAGAGAGCCCGTAGAGGTACTGAAGGAAGTGCTGATAGAAATTCTTGACATACCATTTGAAGTTCCACAGGCAAAACCGCACGTGGTCTCTGTGGTAGGTGTAAACGGCACAGGAAAGACCACGACAATAGGAAAGCTTTCGAAGCTTTACTCCGGAAAAGGAAACAAAGTTGTACTCGCAGCTTGTGATACGTTCAGAGCTGCTGCGGTTGAACAGCTGAGAATCTGGAGTGAGAGGGCGAATGTTGATTTCATCAGCCAGGGTCAAGGAGCAGACTCAGCTGCGGTTGCTTTCGACGCGATAAATCATGCGGTGAGCAAAGGGAAAGATATCGTCATAATCGACACTGCGGGGAGATTGCATACTCGAAGCAATCTAATGGAAGAACTGAAGAAAGTGCATAGAGTGATCGGAAAGGCATCACCCGGAGCTCCGAGTGAAGTTTTGCTTGTTCTGGATGCCACAACTGGACAAAATGGCCTGGTGCAAGCAAAGAAGTTCAAAGAGGCAGTCGACGTTACCGGAATTGTGCTAACTAAACTCGATGGCACTGCAAAGGGAGGAATAATCTTTGCAATCGTCAAGGAACTCGGAATACCGGTGAGGTACATAGGCGTCGGAGAGAAGGAAGACGACTTGAAGCCTTTCGACAGCAGGGAATTCGTGAACGCCCTTCTATCTTCCGGAGAAGAGGGTTCAGAGGAGGTATAAGCATGGGTTTTACGCTGAAGAGCAGTTATGCACTGAGAGCGCTTTATAAGATGGCGAAGTCGGCCCGCGAAGGAAAGGAAAAGCTCTCGCTTGTGGAGATCGTTCAGGGTAATGAGATCCCAAGAGACTTCTTGGAGAAGATCTTCGGAGAGTTGAGACAGGCTGGAATAATAAAGGCAGTGAGAGGCAGATACGGAGGATACTGTTTGGCAAGACCGGCCAATGAGATTCTTCTGAGAGACGTGATACTCAAACTCGACCGACCAATGAACTCGTATGCCTGTCTTCAGCAGAACGGCAAGTGTCTTGAAGATCCCGACTGCACCGTAAAGTATGTATGGTTTAAATTATATAACGCAATGATGAGGGAATTGGGTTCCATGACGCTTGAAAATCTTCTTATTTACGGCGACAAGATTAGCGAGACTCCCCCGGGATCCTATAAAATATTTGAGAACCCTGAGTAGCAGACTATGAAAGGAGGGGCGCCTGTCTCCAAATGATCGGAGTGACTTGGCGCTATTTGAAGATGAAAGCCGTCTATCCAGGTTCTTTCGATCCAATAACATATGGACACATAGATTTAGTCGAAAGGTGTAGCGAAATCTTCGACGAAGTTGTTGTACTGGTTATGGAAAACGTTAACAAGAGACACTTCTTCAATCATGAAGAAAGAATTGGCATGGTTAGAAGGGGAGTGTCTCATCTAAGAAATGTTACAATAACAACTCACAGCGGTCTACTCGTTGATTTTGCCAGAGAAAATGATGTTAAGGTAGTCATTCGTGGTCTTAGGGCTGTGTCTGACTTTGAGTTAGAACTTCAGATGGCCCACGCGAACAAAGCAATGCTTCCTGAACTTGAAACCCTCTTTCTCATGACTGAGACCACAAACTCCTTCATATCTTCGTCCATGGTGAGGGAGATTGCGGCGTTCGGGGGAGATATTTCAAAATGGGTTCCGCCCTGCGTACGAGAAGAGTTCAGAAAGAAACTCGGAAGATGACTTAACATCGCGGAAATTAATGTCGGCTCAACTGAGTTATAATTTTCCTTGGAGTTTTAGTGGAGGAGGACTTAAAAGATGGCAAATATTACCAGTGATATGGTAAAAAAGCTCCGTGATGCCACTCAAGCAGGCATGATGGATTGCAAGAGAGCATTAGTCGAAACAGATGGTGATTTCGACCAGGCAAAGGACTATCTGAGAAAGAAGGGTATACTCAAGGCAGATAAGGTTTCGGGAAGAGAGACGGCCGAGGGACTCGTTTACTCTTATATTCATCACAATGGCAAGCTCGGCGTGCTACTTGAGCTAAACTGCGTAACGGACTTTGTGGCAAGAATGGAAGAATTCAAAGAACTCGCGCATAAGATCTCTCTTCAGCTTGCAGCAATGGGAGCCAGATTCATCTCCCGAGAACACGTGCCTCAAGAAGTAATTGATAAAGAAAAGGAAATATATGCAGAGCAGATGAAAGAAAGCGGAAAGCCCGCCAATATTGTTGAAAGAATTGTTGAGAGCAAGCTCGAGAGTTTCTACAAAGACAACTGTCTTCTCGAACAGGAGTACGTATTTGAAAGCGGGAAAACGATAAATGATCTTCTTATTGAGCTTATTGCGAAGACCGGAGAGAACATCAAGCTCAGCAGATTCGTCCGCTGGCAAGTCGGAGAGTCAGAAAATTGAGTTAGGAAGGTGAGCCCGGTGCTCACCTTTTTTATTGGAGGTGCTTATGTATAGGAGAGTACTCTTGAAACTCAGCGGCGAGGTCTTGAGCGGAGAAGGTGGTAGAGGCTTTGCTTCAGAGATGGCAAAGTACTTGATTGAAGAGCTAAAACCCGTTATAGAAAAGGGTGTTCAGCTAGCGATAGTAATCGGCGCGGGTAACATTGTCCGTGGCCGGGACCTGTCGGAGATGAGGAGTTCCAGAGCCGATGAGCTAGGTATTCTTGGCACGATAATGAATTCTCTTTATTTGAAAGAATTACTATGTATGAATGGACTTGAAGCAATTGCGGTATCCTCAGCAGCTGGACTTCCGTCTCTCGTTGAACACAGATACGATATTATCGAAGGTGCTCTGAATAATGGAAAGGTTGTCGTTTTTGGCGGAGGAACATATCTGCCTTTCTTCACAACCGATACGGCGGCGGCCATCAGGGCAGTGGAGATTGCTGCGGATGTTCTTATAAAGGGCACGAAGGTTGACGGGGTTTACAGCAAAGACCCGAAATTGAACGGAGATGCTAAGAAGATCGATAGAACAACTTTTTCCGAAGCAATACGCGATCGGCTCAACGTGATGGATATGGAGGCCTTTTCTATTTGCCAGAGGTATGGCCTGCCGGTAAGAGTTATCGATTTCTTTATCAAGGGAAATCTGTTCGATGCTATAATAGGCGGGAAAACAGGTACGGTGGTTTTACCTGACTAGTGGAGGTGGAAGAATGTACGCTCAAATTGTAGATCTAATAGCGAGAGAGGTTCTGGACTCACGGGGAACACCTACGGTTGAAGCCGAAGTTTGGTTGGATGACGGCGGTCATGGAAGAGCAATCGTCCCTTCGGGAGCGTCGACAGGCAAGTTTGAGGCCCTAGAGCTCAGAGATGGGGATAAGAAAAGATTCCTCGGGAAGGGAACCCTCAAGGCAGTTGAGAATATTAACGAAGTGATAGCTCCAGAGATTGTCGGTATGAACGCACTTGACCAAATCACCGTGGATACTGCTCTTCTTGAGCTTGACGGGACAGAAAACAAGGACAAGCTGGGGGCCAATGCGATACTTGCAGTGTCAATGGCCGTTGCCAGAGCCGCTGCCGACAGCATAGATACTCCTCTTTATAAGTATCTTGGCGGCGTCAATGCCAAAGCACTTCCTATTCCTTTCATGAATATTGTGAATGGCGGCAAACACGCCGACAACAACCTTGATATTCAGGAGTTCATGATAGTTCCTGCAGGATTCAGTCATTTCAAGGATGCCCTCAGAGCTGGCGTCGAGGTCTTCCACAATCTCAAGAAGATACTCAAGGATAACGGTCACGTGACGGCTGTGGGCGATGAAGGTGGCTTTGCGCCTAGTTTTGAGAACAACGAAGCTGCGCTGAAATACATAATCAACGCAATTGACGCGGCCGGCTACAAAGCGGGCGAAGAGATAATGATAGCTCTCGACTGCGCAGCAAATGAATTTTACAGTGAAGAAAGAGGTCTATACAGTGTCGATGGAAATGAACTGACACCTGATCAGCTCATTGAATACTATTCAAATCTTACGAAGAGATATCCAATAATCTCGATTGAAGATCCCTTTGCCGAAGAGGACTGGGAAAACTTCGCAAAGTTCACGAGAGAAATTGGAGACACTATTCAGATTGTTGGAGACGACCTTTTCGTGACAAACATCAAGCGACTGGAGCGAGGAGTGAAAGAAAAATCCTCCAATTCGATCCTCATTAAGTTGAATCAGATCGGATCCGTTACTGAGACTCTAAACACAATAGAGTATGCGCAAAAGCACGGGATGACTTGCGTGATCTCTCATCGCTCAGGCGAGACCGAAGACACTTTCATCTCTCATCTCGCCGTCGCAGCTAATACAGGTATGATAAAGACCGGCTCTGCTTCAAGAACGGATAGGATAGCAAAGTACAACGAACTTCTGAGGATCGAAGAAGAACTTGGTGAGCAGGCCGAGTATAGAGGAAAGAGCTCCTTTTATAATCTTTGACCAATATATATGGTGACGCGGAACCGTAACGGTTCCGCGTTTTCATTGGAGGCAGAAAGATGTTGCTAGACATAATTGGGCCGGCAATTGTCGGTCCGTCGAGTTCTCATACGGCAGGTATGGCTAGGCTAGGCAGAGCCTTCAGATCCCTCTTTGCTAGAACACCTACGGAGGTTGGGTTTGTCCTCAATTCTCCCCTGTATGCAACCTTCAGGGGACACGGAACCGATAGAGCCCTCATAGGCGGCATAATGGGAATAAAGGAGTCCGACCCGCAGCTAAGAGATTCCTTCCGGATTGCCAAAGAAAAGGGAATTTACTTCACATTTGAGGAAGAAGATATGGGCGATCTTCATCCAAACACAGTTAGGATAAACGGAAGTACTGGAGAGCTATTTCTTAGCATGACCGGCGCTTCGATTGGCGGTGGTTCGATAAGGATCACTTCGATAAATGATTTTGATACTGACGTCTCTGGTAAGTACCCTTCCTTCGTAATCTTGAACTCTGACGTCCCTGGGGCACTGTCCCAGATAGTAGGTGAGATCTCTTCAAGCGATATGAACATCAGCAATCTCTTCCTCTCAAGGGTTGACCCTTTCAGAAGAGAGGCCCTTTGCGTCGTTGAACTCGATAATGAACCAGACGAAAGCTTGCTAAGTGCAATCAAGAGGCTGCACGTAGTAAAGAAAGTATCCTATCTCGAAAGGCTAGATTCGTCAATATGATAATGAAGTTCGAAGATCTTGTGAAGGCCGCAAAAGATTCGAGGACTCCGCTACATAAAGTGGTTTCCGATTGGTATATGATGAATACGGGGAACGATCCGAAAGCTGCTGAAGAGACTGCGAAAGAGTTAGTAAGAGAAATGCTGGGTTCCTATCATAGCAGACTCGACAGGCCTGAGAAGTCTCTTACCGGCTGGGTTGGAGATAACGATGCGAAGGCAAGGAACCATACCCCTGAGTTTCTAAGCCCGCTAGTCTTTTCGGGAGTCGGAATTGCACTCTCCATGTCGGAGCATAACGCCAGTATGGGAAAAATAGTGGCCTGCCCAACCGCGGGAGCATGCGGAGTCGTTCCGGGAGCGCTGCTCTCACTTCATATGAATCTGGGTATTGATCTTGACACCCTTGGGAATGCTTTGCTCGTTTCCGGAGCAGTTGGAGAAAGGATCAAGAGAAGGGCTTCCATTTCCGGAGCAATGTCCGGTTGTCAGGCAGAAGTGGGAACTGCCACTGCGATGGCTTCTGTAGCGATAATCTATGCAACACACCCCGAGGAATACGATGCACTGGAAAACGCCCCCGCTCTCGCTCTGAAGTCATTGCTAGGACTAGTCTGCGATCCTGTTGGTGGCTTCGTAGAGATTCCCTGCGTTAAAAGAAATGCTTTTGGTGTATCGATAGCTTTCACCGCGGCGGAGCTTGCATTAGCCGGAATAAAGTCTGCCATCCCCTTTGAAGAAGTTGCAGACTCTCTTGGAAGAGTAGGAAGAAGATTGCCTGAAGAGCTTAAAGAGACTGCCAGAGGAGGAATTGCAATTACTCCGACGGCAAAGAAGATGGTAGCGGATTTCCTGGGCGGAGCGTAATGCATCATAATTAAATCTACTCAAGAGAGAGTTAATGCATCAAAATAGAATCTATTCAAAATCGGAGAGTTGACAATAATGCCTGATAGGTTTAGAATTGCCTTGCCCTATTCTCGGTTTGAGGCGCAGCCCATTCCTGGATATGAGGATTATATTAGGAGGCAGATACATGGAAGTCAACAGACAAGAATTGGTAAAGGAATTCCAGATCCACGAAAACGACTCCGGTTCAACCGAAGTACAGATTGCAATATTGACTGCAAGAATCAGGCATCTTACCGAGCATCTTAAGAAGCATCCAAAGGATTTTCATACCAGAAGAGGACTTCTAAAGCTTGTCGGAAGACGAAGAAAGATGTTGAGATACATAAAGACCAAGAAGCCTGAAGTATATCTCGAACTAATAAGCAAACTCGGGCTGAGAGGTTGATAGAGTAGAAATCGCTGGGAGCGGGATACCGCTCCTTTTTTGCGTGGATTTCACACAGCTGATATAATTGGTTATTTGATGAATTGAAAAAAGAGGTGTTATTGTGAGTTACAAGAGATGGGAAAGGGAATTCTTCGGCCAGAAACTCGTTATAGAAAACGGGAAGATGGCTAAGCAGGCGGACGGTGCCGTTGTTCTAAGATATGCCGATTCAGTCTTGCTTACTACAGTAAATGGAAATGAGAAGGCAATGCCCGGAACTGACTTTCTACCGCTAACTGTTGAATATCAGGAGAAGTTCTATGCCGCCGGAAAGATTCCGGGGGGGTTTCTAAAAAGAGAGAGTAGACCTAGTGACAACGCGGTTCTCTCTGCGCGAATAATTGACAGACCTATCCGACCTCTCTTTCCTGATGGAATGAGAAACGAGATCCAGGTTATCATAACCGTTCTCTCGGCCGATCCGGATAATCCTCCCGACATTTGGGGAATAACGGCCTCTTCACTGGCACTGAATATTTCGCCTATTCCCTTCGAAGGAATCGTTGCGGGAGTTCAGGTAGGCTACATTGATGGAAAATACGTAATCTTCCCCTCCGCAGAAGAGCTTGACAGATCAGAACTCGATATAGTAGTTGCGGGAACCGAGAACGCAGTCGCGATGGTTGAAGGAGAGGCAAAAGAAGTCTCCGAAGAAGTTATGGTTGGAGCTTTGGAAGCTGCTCATGAAGCGATTAAGTCTCTTGTGGCCTTTCAGAAGGAAATCATAAGCGAGTTCGAGATAGAAAAATGGGAAGCAGAAATCCCCGTCGCTCCTGAGGGCTTCCTCGAACCATTCAATGCAATGGTGGACAGAGAGAAGCTTGCCGAGATCATGCTAACCTCCGGCAAGAAAAACAAGGATAGAGCTCTGAAGACATACAGAGACGAGCTAATTGATCTCTTCATTGAAAAGGCAAAGGAGACGTGGTCTGAAGAAGAGATCGACGAGAATATTGGTTTTGTCAAAAATCTCTTTCACGACATAGAAAAAGAAGTTATGAGAAAGAGAGTTATAGAAGACGATGTCAGGATGGACGGCAGAAAACACAACGAAATCCGTCCAATCACCATTGAACTCGATCTTCTTCCAAGGGCTCATGGTTCCGCTCTTTTTACTAGAGGCGAAACTCAGAGTCTTGGTATTGTCACTCTCGGAGCCACGATGGATGAACAGATCGTCGATACTATGTTTGAAGAGGGTTCTAAGTCGTTTATGCTTCACTACAATTTTCCTCCCTTCAGCACAGGAGAAGTCAAGAGGCTTCGCAGCCCCGGCCGGAGAGAAATAGGACATGGTCATCTGGCGGAGAGATCCCTCAAGAACATCGTTCCCAAAGGTGAATCTTTCCCCTACACAATTAGGGTTGTCTCTGAAGTTCTTGAATCGAATGGCTCCTCTTCGATGGCCACGGTATGTTCTGGATCACTGGCACTGATGGCTGCAGGAGTTCCAATGGAAAAGCATGTTGCGGGAGTGGCAATGGGTATGATTCAGGAACCGGAGAAAACCGTCGTTCTCACCGATATTCTTGGAAATGAAGATCACATGGGCGACATGGATTTCAAGGTGACAGGCACACGCGACGGAATCACAGCCTTCCAGATGGACGTCAAGGTCTCGGGAGTTTCCAGCGAAATAATGACAAAGGCACTAGACCAGGCGAAACTTGCGAGGTTGAAGATTCTTGACCTTATGAATGAAGCTATCTCAGAACCGAGGAAATTCGTCTCTGACTATGCTCCAATTATCAGAACAATCAACCTACCATACGAGAAGATCGGAGAAATAATCGGACCTGGAGGAAAGGTAATAAAGAAACTCTCTAGCGAGTATGACTCGACTATCTTCATAGATGACGAAAAGTCCCAGGCGAAAATCGTTGGAAGCAATAGAGAGAAGCTTGACCAGCTTGAGAAGGTTATTGACGCGATAATATCTGAAGTCAAACCCGGACAACTCTTTGAAGGAAAGATCACTAGAGCAGAAGCCTACGGATTCTTTGTAGAGCTCGCACCAGGAAAGACCGGTCTTCTTCATATTTCGAAGATGGGCGCTAACGGAAAGGACTTCTTGAAAGAGCACAAAGTTGGTGACACTATTCCGGTTGAGATTGCAGGGACTGATCAAATGGGCAAGATAAGTCTGAAACTCGAAGGTGTAGAGGTTACCGAAGATAAGCGGAGAGACAACAGAAGACCTAGTCCCAGAAACGACAGAAATCGAGGAGATCGAAACAGAAAGTAGGAAGTTGATGAATAATCACTATATTGAACTGCCAAATGGTGCAGTTATTATTGGAGAGCGAAAGGAAGAGACGAGAACCGTCTCAATGGCTTTCGCAATGAAGGTAGGCTCCGCTGATGAAGATGATGCCATCAGCGGAGTTTCCCATTTCATAGAACATGCTCTATTCAAGGGAACTCTCAAAAGAAACGCATTCGAAATCAAGGAACCGATAGAGAGAATAGGTGGTAGTCTCAACGCATACACCGGGAGAGTCTCTACAGTATATTACGCAAAGGTCCCAGATACATATTCTCTAGAAGCTATGGAGATCCTCTTTGATCTGATCACCTCGCCCCGTTTCGATGAACCGTCCCTGGATCTCGAAAGAGGCGTAATTCTCGAGGAGATAGCCTCTGCCGAGGACGACCCATACGACAGAATATACGACATGACTATTGAGAAAGTATGGGATAGGGATTTTGGTAGGCCGATCCTTGGTTATCAAGAAACGATAGAAGGGCTGGAAAGGAGTAAAGTCTCCGACTTCTACGGCCAAAACTATGTGGCTAACAACGCGATCTTTGCAGTCTCAGGCAATTACGGCGATGAGTTGCTGAGAAATGTGGAAGATAAACTTCTCTCAATGAAGAGCAACGGTCATACATCTGCAGCGAAATCTCCGGTGATTGCTGACGAACCTCTCTGGATTGTCGAAAGAAGGAAGGACCTTCAGCAGGTTCACATTTTGCTGACAAGAGATGCCCCAGGCAGGAAAAACAAAGCGGATTTTGATGCGTTCAAGATTTTCAACACCCTCTTTGGTAGTGGTATGAGTTCCATACTCTTTCACAACATTAGAGAAGAACTGGGAATGGTGTACAATATTAGTTCGGAGTTCGTTTCTTACGCTGATTCTGGAGCCATTATGATAAATGCCACCACAAGTCCGAAGAACCTCGATAATCTTGTAAGCTCATTGAAAAAGGAAATGGATAGGCTGATCGTCCATGGAGCAACGGAAGCTCAGTTTAACTACGGAAAAGAAAGGGCGAGGGGCAAACTGCTGATGTCCACGGAAGGAACGCTCCTGACTCTCAGCAGATTCCTGGATGATGTAGTGATTTGCGGGAAGCCCGATTCTCTAGAAGATTTGATTGCACGGATAGACCGTCTCACGATTGATGATGTGAATGCTTCGATCAAGAAGTATATTGCCGGCAAATGGAATGTCTCCCTCCTTCTCCCTGAAAAGAAGCAGCAGTCAACATTCCTTTCAGAAGAGAGCTTTGAGATTTGAGCCAATCCGCATGAATTCACTATAAGAAGGAGTTAGAGGAAACGAACCTGTAACTTGACAGCGGGTAGGGGTACTGGTAATATAGGAATTGCTGACGCGAAGTTAGCGTTAGCGGGAAGAGCGAGCGAAGGAAGAAGGGTCATTGAAAAATGGATAGCAATCCAGCGAGTTTCGAAAAAGATGAGTCATGGATGGAGGGTTT
>NZ_JPGZ01000031.1:0-80384 GCF_003351125.1 Mesotoga sp. Brook.08.YT.4.2.5.2. | reverse complement strand
ATGCTACTCGTGCGTTCACTTTCGTTATGGCCTGACCACTCGCTCACCATACTTAATATGGCTTTGTCAATAGACTTCAGTGGTTCAGTTTCCTTCCCCACTGCTATCCAAGCTACGGGGCTCTGACTTCTTCCCCGGTGGGCCTTTTTCTCCCACTGAACATTCTTGCCTTAGCTGGACGTGCGCACACCCCGCAACCTCGTTTTTTCCAAAAAAAAGGCCCCATCAAGGGACCTCATTCATCTATCAAAGGACTTATTCGGTAAAATCTATTGTTCTCTTCACGCTCTTCTTGCTGTGGAATTCAAGCTGATCTTCTTCCTGGAAGTCATCAAAGCCGAGCGCCTTTATTCCGCACTCCATTGGGGCATCTACCCTGCTCGCATCGTCTTTGTAATGCTTGAGCACTTCGATCGCTACGTCTGCGATTTCCTCGTTCTTTCTGTATACTCTCATTCTGCCTTTCTTAAGCACGTGTCCATCGTCCACCTGAACACCGGCTATAGTTCCAACTTTACTGATTCTGAACAACTGCTTTATGTGTCCATGGCCGATCACTTCATCGACTTCCTCGGGTTCTAGGAGACCCTCAAGGGCTTTCTTGAGGTCGTCTATCAAGTTAAAGATGATCTCGTAAACTTTGATCTGTACGCCCTCAACTTCTGCCAGTTTTCTTGCCTGGGCATCGGGTTTAACTTTGAAGCCCATTATTACGGCATCGGAGGCAGATGCCAGCATTACGTCACTCGAATTTACAGAGCCGATTCCAGAATGGACGACCTCAATCCTGACGTCGTTATTCTCTAGCTTGGCCAAGGCCTGCTTCAGAGCCTCGACTGTGCCGAAGGAATCGGCTTTCAGTATCACATTGAGATCCTTCTTCTCGTCAGTGTTGCCAGTCGTTGAGAGGAATTCTTCAAGCCTGATATGGTGCCTGGTGGTAACGGATTTTTCTTTCTGAGCCTTACTCTTTGCGTATTCGGCAAGCGATCTTGAAGTATCAAGGTTTTCAACCGCGTACACAACACTGTGGACATCGGGAACCTCGTCGAAGCCAATAATCTGCACAGGATCTGAAGGATGGGCTTCTTTGATTCGCTTCCCGTATTCGTTAATCAATGCCTTCACTCTGCCTGAGGCAGAACCGGCAACAACGTAGTCGCCAGGTCTTAAAATCCCGTCTTTTACAACGAGAGTTGCCAGGGGACCTACGGCCTTGTCCATTCTTGAGTCAATAATGATTCCTCTTGCGTTTCCTTCGGGAATGCACTTCACATCTGCTACTTCGGCTACAAGAAGGATCATCTCAAGAACATCCTCAACGCCCTTGCCTGTTTTCGCAGATACAGGAACTGTTACAGTGTCCCCGCCCCAGTCTTCAGGAACGAGGCCAAGCTTCGAGGCGAGCTGTTGCTTCGTGAGGTCTATGTTTGCGTTTGGTTTGTCTATTTTGTTTATCGCGACAATTATGGGCACATTTGCTGTCTTCGCGTGGTTATAAGCCTCTATAGTCTGCGGCATAACACCGTCGTCGGCCGCTACAACAAGAACTACGATATCCGTTGCCTGAGCTCCGCGCGCTCTCATTTCGGTGAATGCCTCGTGCCCGGGCGTATCAATGAACGTGATCTTCTTGTTTCTTATCTCGACCTGGTAAGCACCTATTGTCTGGGTAATGCCTCCGATTTCGTCTTCGGCGACCTTGGCCTTTCTAATTCTGTCGAGAAGCGTAGTCTTCCCATGGTCAACGTGCCCCATAACCGTGACGACCGGGGGCCTCTGAACCAGTCTTGAGCTTTCTTTGTAAGATTCTGCGTAAGAACTCGCGATGCTCTCAAAGGGATTCATCTCTTCTTCATGAACCAGCTCCACTTCCCATTCGTAATTCTTGGCAATTTTCACCGCGTCTTCAAGCGAGAGAATCTGGCCGGGGCGAAGTATTATCCCGTTCATGAACTGATCCTTTATCACCTTGGAGATCTGAACGTTCATCTTCTTGGCGAGTATGTCGAGCTTGAATTCGTTGCTCTTCAGCTTGATCGTTCTTACTTTATGCTCAACCGGAGTTTTTTTCTCGGTCCCTGGCTCCTCTTTCGAGACTAATTTCTTCTCAAGATTCTTTACTTCTTTCTCCTGAATCTTATTCTTCGCCTTTTCGACCTTCCTTAAGAGCTCCTTCTTTTCTTCCTCATAGAGACCAACGATGATATTAACGGTCTCCTCGTCAAGAACGGACATATGGTTCTTGACGGTAACACCGAGCTCCTCAAGTTCGTCCAGCAGCTCTCTTGCCGTTATGTTAAGTCTCTTAGCAAGTGCGTAGACTCTGGCTTTTGGCATAGCTCAGTCACCTCCCGCCTGTGTCATTATCTTTGAGATTTCCTCTGCAAGGCCATCATCGGCAACTGCCACTGCAGAGATGTTGTCTTTGCCGATGGCCTTTCCCAGAGCGATGCGGTCGTGTTTTTTGAGGAGAATACAGCTTGCCCCGTGGCTCTTGCATCTCTTAACCCAGTCTTCCTTTATCGAATCGCTGGTATCGCAAGCCAGAATGAGAAACTTTCTTCTTAACGGCTGCCTCAAATAACCCCTAAGTTGCTCTTTACCAAACACAACCTTGTTTGCTCTTCTGCCTATTCCTAGGAGAGATAGAACTCTCTTTTCATCCATATTATGCCCTCGATCAATGATATCTGAGGACGACTATTCTGGTTCCCGCGTCGGCCTTTTCTTCAAGTCTTAGTTCGTCGAGTTGTTCGAAGGGATCGCCTGCAAGAAACTCTTCGACCTTTCCCAGCTCGAAAGTCAGGTCTTCTGTCTTAAAATGCATAGGAATTACACAGAACGGAGCGAGGTCTCTCGTCAGTTCTCGTGCCAATCCACCATCGATTGTGTAGACGCCGCCAACAGGTACTAGTAGAACATCTGGATTCTTCAACGCCTCGATCATTTCCGAATCCAATCTGTGGCCGAGGTCTCCGCAATGAACGACCCTGAACCCATCCGGAGTTGTGACTTCAAAAACGATGTTCTTGCCGCGTTTCTTGCCCTGAACGTCATCGTGAAAAACCGAATGACCCGTTATTGCAAAGCCATATACGTTTCTGCTGTCTGGCGTGTTGACTAGAACATACCCGGGTTGGAATCGATCATGCGCGTTATGATCATGGTGCTGATGGGATTCCAGAATAATGTCCGGCTTCACCGCAGGCATATCATAACCGACTCCCTCATCGAAGGGATCGATTAGAAGAGTCTTTCCATCGCATTCAAGCGAAAAACACGAATGTCCATGCCATCTCAAAACCATATTCATCACCCAGATATTTATTATATCATGGGTTCAGTAACATGTTTAGGGAAGATTCGCGCTCCTAGAAGGGTAACACGTGAAGCTCCAGTCCTTCGAGATTCTTGAGAGACACAGTTTGCTTTCTGAAATCGATTATTCCGTATGAACCTCCCGTTTCATCCTTGGGTAGTGAGGGACTGCCGGGATTGAGGAAGATCAGGCCATCGTTGCTCAATAGTCGCGAGATGTGAGTGTGACCGGATATCACCAAACCGTGATCGTTGGGAAAGCGGTAGTTCTTGTGACCGTGCGTTACGAATAGTTCGAGATCGTTTATCAACAGAGAACGGGCGCTTGGAGCATCTTCCTGACCGACCAGCGATAGATCAATTTCGCTATCACAGTTTCCCCTAACTCCAATGATTCTGTTGGACAATTTCCCTAGAAAATCGGCAAGCGCCATGGGATCGTAGCCTTCTGGCAGAGGGTTTCTCGGCCCGTGATAGAGATAGTCCCCGCAGTGAATAACGAGAGTGTTTTCGTCCACTTCAGCAAGTACTTTCTTCACTCTCGTCAACGAACCATGCGTGTCGGATATTACTATCGCTCTTTCAACCATCTGAAGTATAGGGCGGTACCTCCTTTGCAGAGAATCTGTACTTCTCTTTCTATTGTCTCGTTTGAAACTCCAAGCGGGTTCCCGTACTCAAGAAATGCATCTCTCAAAGGGTATTTGAAGCCCTTTAGACTGATCATGGTCGGCTGTCCTCCGAAGGGGAAGAGAGACCAGGTCTCGCCTAGTTCTACTGAGGAGATAAGCTCTTTGGATACCATTCCGATCTCTACACTATCCTCCACTATTGTTGCTTTCAAGGAGTTCCGCGCACCATAGATCGAAGCAAGAGTACCCATGAAGTGATCGAGGCGCAGACCTGTGGCGCCGAAGATCTCCACCTCCGCTATGCCCCGTTCTTCAAGGGCCCGAAGCGCGATCTGAGTATCTGTATCATCTTTTTCAGGCGGGTATATCAAGACAAGGGAACCCTCACTTCTGCACCAGGAAAGAGTGCTTTCGCTTATAGAATCCATGTCGCCCACAAGAAGGTGAGGATGAATTCCGAAACGCTTCAACGTCTCGGCACCCGAATCTGCCGCTGCTACAAAAGGAGTCTCATGTAGCTTCCTCAAGTAGAATTCTGTTGAAGAAATATACTGCCCACCGACAAACAACACAGCTTTTCTTATCATTTCGTTTTTCCTAATCCCAGCTGGTTTCTATATTTGTTGACAGTTCTTCTTGCAATGCAGATGTCCCTATTCTTTAGCTCAACCACAAGCTGTGAATCGGAAATTCCGGGGTCCTCTTTCACGATCTCCGCAATCACTTCCAGTGCTTGTTCCTTCTCTTGTACATTACCGAAAAAATACCTTATCGGGAAGGTTCCTACCGGTGTCTGGACAAACTTATCCTTCACGGCGCGACTAATTGTAGAGACCACAACCCCTATCTTGTCAGCAATCACATTCATCTTCAGGGGCCTGATCTTGTCGCTCGTTTTCAAGAGGAAGGGTGCGTTTCTCATCACTATTTCATTGCCTATTGTGATAAGGGTGGCCTTTCTCCTTTCGAGGGCAGTTATGTAGAACTTTGCCTCCTCAAGCTTCTCTTCTATGTATTTTCTAGCAATCTTCTCGCCGTGCTGGAGAATCTCCTCGTATGATGGGTCTACATTCAGGACGAGTGAGTAGTCTCTAACGGTAACTATGAACTTCTCATCCAGAAATTCAATGTAAAGATCAGGCTCCACGTACCTGACAAATGCGCCGTCGCTGTATCCCGAAGACGGGAAGAGACCGGGGCCTATGAGAGCTTCGAGTTCTTTCAGACTGGAAGCGAAGACGCCGTCAAAGCCTGAATCCCTCATTATCGAAATTACTGCTGAAAGTTCTTCTATAGAGCAATTGTTCAGGTTGGCAATCTCTTTCAGTTCTGCTGTTAGCATGCCGAGGTCGTCCATATTGTCGAGCAATACTTCGAAGAGACAGAACTGGTCATCGTCCAGGATATAGAAGCCAAAATCTCTCAGAATCTCTTTGAAGGTCGGTTGCTGGGCCTCGATTCTGTCAAAGTCCCAACCGTCTCGATCGGTGCTCTCGGATTTCATATATATTGAGTTGCTTGCAGGAAGCGAGTAAAAGTCGCCTCCATCCGTATTCTCTTCATCCTCAGGTTCTTTTCCGGAATCGCCTATGTCTTCAATAAGCTCGTAATCCTCTCTTTTCATTTCCAGAAGAGGATTTGCTTGCACGATCTCTTCAAGCTCAGCAGAGATTTCCAGTGAATTGAGCTGAAGGAGTTTGAGAGCCTGCTGAGCCTTGAGCGAAAGGCCAAGCTTCTGCTCTAACCGTTGCGATATGTTATGGCCGAGTTCCATGAAGCCTTCTCTCCATCTTTCTCAAATGCTCAAATACGAGCGAGTAAGATTCAGAGATCTTTGACGCCGAGTTGCACGGTTCGCAGAGATCTGACAGTTCGGCCGCTCTTCCCATCAAGTACATACCGAGAACGCCGGAGCGTTCCAGATCGCCTGTCTGCGCAGCAAATCCAGCGATAGTTCCTGCCAGCAAATCACCGCTCCCGGCTTTTGCGAGAGCCGTACTCCCGGCTGTGTTGATAATTATCCTTCCATTCTCATTGCAAAAGACAGATGAAGCTCCCTTAAGGATGGCGTTCATACTTAGGCGTGAACAGAACTCAATGAAGGAAGCAAGATCTGTTCTTCCTTCATTCAAGCGAGCAAACTCTCCGATATGAGGAGTAATGAGTAAATTTCGAGATCGACCCAAGATCGAGAGATCATTCACGAGTGCAAACAGCGCATCAGCATCCACAACAATTTTTTTCTCCGGGAAGGATTTCAGGAACTTCAATACGAACTCGATGCTCCCTTCACTTCTTCCAATGCCAGGACCGAGCACGATACTGTCAATCCTATCGATAGCTTCTGAAAGGTAATCGACATCTCTTGGGACGAGAGTATCTCCGCTGCTTATCATGGCAATCGCCTCAGGCAAGTTGTTCCGAATAACGTTTGCAGAGCCTTTAGGAGTGTACGTATATACAAGCCCGCAACCCGACCGGAAGGCTCCTATGGCTGCTAAGAATGGCGCCCCTGTGTAGACTTCGCTTCCTCCAACAACAAGAACAGAGCCGTAGCTTCCCTTGTAGCTGTTGCGAGCTCTCTCCGGAAGAAGTTCTGAAGCCATCTCATCGTCTATAACTTCTGAATCGGCGAGAGAATCCATAATGCTTCTGTGGAAGCCGGCGCTGCTTACAACAACCTTACCGCAAAATTCGCGCCCCGGATAGAGAAAATGACCGGTTTTCGCTAGACCGAAGGTCACTGTCTTATCAGCTTTGAAACAGTTTCTGGACACACTACCGTTGTAACCGGAGACTCCCGAAGGAATGTCAACAGCCAGTCTGTAAGCATCGAGACGATTAGCGTACTCGAAGAGGGAAACAATCTCCTCCTCAAGACTACCGTGAAAGCCCGTTCCAAAAATCGCATCGACCACTATATCGGATCCGGCAAGCAAGTCGCCAACTATCGACTCTTCTTCGAGCTTTACACTTTTGCCTCCAAGAGAGACGTATATTGTAGCGTTTGTCTTACAGTCATCGGTTGTAGGAGCATAGCACTGAACAACCGTCACGTCGATGCCTGCGGCATGCATTAGCCTGGCCGCTGCATAGCCGTCACCGCCGTTGTTGCCACCTCCACACAGAATCGCGGCTTTGCGAATATTGAGGTCTGCAATCTCCTCGTAAACGCTGCGAGCCGCCTCCTCCATCAGGAGCAGTGAAGGTACTCCCTTGTCTATTATTCTTTGATCGATCTCCCTCATCTGAGCGGGAAATGCTACCTTCAAATCATCACCCCTCAATCAGATCTTATCATTTTTTTCGAATTCCTCGCATGTTATAATCTCGCGAAGAGGTGAGTAAGATGAAGCTTCCCGCCATTGCAATTATACTGTTTTGTATGCTAGCCGGAGCATTGTGCTTTGCTTCGGACGGCGCCTACGATGATCTTACTCTCTTCATCCAGCAGGTTGTGGATTCTGGTGACATAGATACGCTTTTGAAGGTGCATTTTCATCTGGTAGATACCGAGTCTCCCGATAATGGGTATAATGATCTCGAAATGAAGGTAAGGCTTATCATAGCTGGTGGCGAAGATCTCTATATAGAGTTTTTCGAGCCGGAAGAGTTGAGTCAGATAGCTCTTGTATATCTTTCAAGGGAAGAAGTGACTTTTAGTGTCGTTAGGGAGGAGGCTTGGAAGCAATACAGATCAAGTTATCAGACTAATCTGATGAGCAGCCTTCTCGATCAGTTCTTCGAAGGTCTTCTCCAGTCTTCCAACTTCACCTGGAGTGTTATAACGGAAGAAGAAAGACGAGTTTACATGATCGATCCGTCCGAACAGAGATTAAGGTTGCTCGGACTTCTCAGCGGAGGGGGCTATCTCCCTAATCTCATGCATATTCACGTCTCCTTTTTGAGGAGAGAGGGCCACTTCCCGAAGATTGAGTATGTGAAGATAACCGATAGAGTCGGTGACGAGTATCTTCTCTTGGAGGTTGACGAATTCAAGACAGTGGTGGACAGATCTATCTTCACCGATCTTAGAGGCAAGTATTACGAGACTTTTCAGAAGTAATCGCTCTTGATCCGTGTAAGTATTCTCGGTATGTCGATATCGAGATCTCTGTCGTAGGGTTTTGTCGTCACGGTGAAGTCCTTGAGTTTTACGTAAAGGCTCTTTGTAACTCTTATTTCGCCCCTGATAAGCAGATAGCAGCCTCTGTAAATTTCCGCGAATACCCTTTTCGATTCTCTTTCATCGAAACGAATGTCAAAGATTTCTTCGGTTTCTCCCCCACTCCTGTATACGCATATCCTCACCTTGAAGAATCCGCCCCGCGCAGTCGATTCCGGGTCCGTAGTGGCTTGCCCGTATATTGTTATCTCGTTGAATGAAAGGGACAGATCAATTCACCTCAACTAGCCGCCAGGAGTTTCAATGGGCGGAATATGTTATCATCTTCTTGTTGAAAAACGGAGGTAGCCATGAGTGAAAAACCACGAGTAGCTTTGATAGCTCACGACAAGAAAAAGATCGATCTGATAATGTTCGTCAGAGAGCACGTCGATGTCTTCAGAGAGTGCACCCTTTTTGCAACCAGCACTACGGGCAATATCCTCAGGGAGAAAGTCAAATTGGAGCTCACTTCATTCAAGTCCGGCCCGCTGGGTGGTGACCTCCAGATAGGCGCTCTCATCGCCAATGACGAGATAGACTTCGTCATCTTTTTAAGAGATCCGCTCACCGCACAACCCCATGAGCCTGATGTGAGCGCCCTTCTAAGAGTGTGTGATGTTCATAACAAACCGTTAGCAACTAACCTCGCGACGGCAGAAGCCCTGGTAATGGAGATCAGAAGGTTTCTCAAGCTTTCTGATATCGGGGAGGAATAGTATATTTCCCGGAAATATCGAGTATTCTCCGAATTTCCTCTCTATTTCCAGCACGGTTTCGAGCAGTTCTCTTTCCTTTTCAAATAGGGATAGCTGTCTTTGATTTTTCTTTTCACTAAGGGCCCAACAGGATATTCCGATAGCTCTGACGGCCGTTCCGTTCCAGATTGAACTAATAAGCCACGGGGTGATCTCCGTCATGTCTTTGATCGAGGATATCGTGAAGTTCAGCCTCTTTGAAAGAGCCTTTGAACTCCTGTCAGCATATCTTAGGAACAGGCTGACCCCTGAGCTTTCCATCTTGTATCTTCCAAGTCTGTAGATTACCCTTGCCGACAGGAAGTTTGTTACTCTCACGATAAGATCGAAATCATTAATATCACCCGATAGCGTCATAGAATGACCCACGGACTTCGGTCTCTCTTCTTTGAAAAACTCCTTCCTTGAAAACCGGTTTTTAGTAAGGCTTTGCAGAAATCCCATGAAGGCATTTCCAAACATCGTGTACAGATCCATGGGAGACTTTTCCAACCCTTCCAAAAGCTCACCTGTCATTTTGTATCCCATGGATTCGAGCTTTATCAACGTGTGCTTTCCGATTCCCGGAACGTCCTTTACGGGTATCTCATTCAGGAACTCTCTTTCCATGCCGTCTTTGACCACTACGAATCCGTTTGGCTTGGAGTAATCACTGGCGATTTTAGATATGATCGGATTTACCGAGATTCCAACCGAGGCGGTTATTCCGAATCTCTCCTTCAAATCTCTCTTAAAGGAAATGAATCTGTTAATCGACTCCTCCAGTTTAGTGTGAAAGCTGAGATCTATGTAAGCCTCGTCTACGCTCGCAACCATAACTCTGGGTGATACAGAGGTCATCATTTTCATTATCTCTTTCGATATATAACCGTACTTCTTTGACTGCACTCCCACGGCTATAAGATCGGGACAGAGCTTCAGGGCTTCGAAAAAGGCCATACCCGATTTAACGCCAAGTCTCTTTGCCTCGTAACTCGCCGAAGTCACAACGGAATGCCGCTTTCCAATCCCTGTTACGGCGATCGGTTTACCTTTAAGAGTCGGATTTGCCGCCTGCTCTATACTTGCGAAAAACGCGTCCATATCTATGTGCGATACGTAAGGAATTCCTTTCAAAGCAATCACCCTCCAAGAAGATAGCTGTACCATTTCTTCGCATCTTCGTCAAATTCAAGATTGTAAGCTCCAAGTGTGGTCATTACTGAGAAATGATAGATTTTCTGAGTCCCCACGGCCTCCACCCAGAAGGAGGTAACGGCATTCACAACTATTTTTATACCATCGTAACTGAACCTTACCGGCACAAAATAATCTCCGTGAAAGTATACAAGCACCTTCGTGAGCTTCTTATAGGCTTTCATAAATATCACCACTTAGATATTAGGTATAAATTATTATAACAGATGAATTTCTAGAAAGGCAAGTGTTTATTCGATTATTTTTCCTGAAGTTCTATCGGGGCTTTACAGCAGGAAGATAGACCCTTTTTCTCTCTGCGGTTGAAGGAGAGGGCAACTGTCTTCTTACAAACGGAACACACCCATCTGTGTACCGGAAGTCCCTCGTACTCGGCTACGATATCGAAATCTAGCTCTTCAGCCAGTTTCTTGAATTCCGGTGAACCGTGTGAGAAATCCCTATCGTTTGTCATCAGGTAGAAGTGCGACAACTCGTGCAACAGGGTCTTTTTGAGAAGCTCTTCGTTTTCCGAGATAGAAGAAGAAATCTCAATCCTTAGCGGAGTAAGCGTTCCCCGATTCCTCGAGTAAACTAGTCTCCCGAGAATTCTCTTCAATCTGGAGTTGAAGGAAAAGGGAATGTCTGGAAAGACCCCGAAAGCCTTCAAAGAGAGTTCTCTAGCCTTGGTTGCCAGATTCCTATTTGCTGAATCCATTCTGTCTCCTTTCAATGCCGTCGATTGTGGAGAAAATCAAGAGCTAAGCTGCGGAAGACGATATTACATAAAAACATAGGAGCGATGATCACCGCCCCTATGCTAGAACTATCATTATTTCGCCTGCGTCTATGTTATCTCCCTTTCTGACCCTCACTTCTTTGACGGTACCCGAGTTCTCTGAAAGTATGCTGTTCTCCATTTTCATTGCTTCGAGAATCACTACTTTCTGCCCTGGAGAGACTGAATCTCCTGTCGAAACGAGTACCTCGATGATCGTGCCCGACATCGGCGACAGTATATTGATTTCGTCTTCCGATCCACTGGATTCTTTGGCTGGCCCGACCGGTTTCGGAGCTTCCTCGACTCTCGCTTCCTGCCTGGGCCGAGTTGCAGATTCGACCTTTTGGCGTGTGTCGGGTTCCTGAATTGCTCCGCCCGAACCAGAATCGTTTACAGAAGAAAGCTCTTCAATCTCGACGTTATATTCTTTGCCGTTAACTTTCACTATGAATCTTCTCAATTCCTGCTCCTCCTCACTTTCCAGTAGACGGTTGGTTCACGACGTTTCCAAAGCGAAGCTGCCGCAACGGGAACGGAGGCAACGCTTCTGACTTTGAAGTTGCTATGACCCATGAATGAAGTTACTGCTGCAGTTATTGCGGCGATGACTTCTCCTTCATCGCCGTCTTGTTTCTCCGGCCCTCCGGATATATTTGTGGGGACTGGTTTTGGAACGAGGGCCTTCACTACGTTGGTCTGTTCCTTCGATAGCAGACGACCGAGAATGTTGAAAATCACATAAAGCATTGCCAGCGCCAGGAATACGATTCCTATGCCTATTATGGTAATCTGAACATATTCCTCCATCAAACACACCTCATAGCGGTATATTACCGTGTTTCTTTGACGGTCTTCCTTCGACTTTTGTATCCAGCGTTTCCAAAGCTTTTATTATCTCGATTCTGGTGACGGCCGGATCAATTACTGATTCGATATAGCCTCTCCCGGCTGCCACAAAGGGATTTGCAAATTTCTCCTTGTACTCGGTAATCTTCTCCTGTCGAGTCTTTTCCGGCTGTTCTGAAGCGTTGATTTCTCTCTTGAAGATGATATTCGCTGCGCCCTCAGGCCCCATGACCGCAATTTCAGCTCCAGGCCAGGCGTAGACGATGTCGGCGCCAAGATGCTGACTTCCCATGGCTATGTAAGCTCCGCCATAGGCCTTCCTCAGGATCAATGTGATCTTGGGAACGGACGCCTCGCTGTAGGAGTAGAGTAGTTTCGCCCCGTGACGGATTATCCCGCCATGCTCCTGAGAGACTCCGGGGAGGAATCCCGGCGTGTCCACGAAGGTTATTATCGGAATGTTGAAGGCATCCAGGAATCTTATGAATCTGGCAGCTTTGTCGGAGGCGTTTATGTCTAAAGAGCCTGCAAAGACAGACGGTTGGTTCGCCACTACTCCCACAGACCTGCCACCGATTCTCGCAAATCCAATTACCATGTTCTTAGCGTATTGCTCGTGCACTTCAAGGAACCGGCCTTCGTCTACAGCGAGTGAGATCACCCTTTTCACGTCATATGACTGCTTTGGGTTTTCGGGGACGATATCCCGGAGTTCTTCAATAGGGTTGCCAGGAATCGACTCGGTTTTTGACGGCTCTTCGGCGTTGTTCTGAGGAAGATAATCCAGCAACGTCTTGACTAGCAGCATCGCTTTCTCATCGTCTGAGGCCAAAAAGTGAGCGTTTCCGCTCTTGGAGTTGTGCACCAGAGCTCCTCCCAATTCCTCCATCGAAGTATCCTCGCCGGTTACTGCCTTGATCACCTGAGGACCTGTGATAAACATCTGGGAGGTCTTGTCCGTCATTACTATGAAGTCTGTTATCGCAGGTGAGTACACTGCTCCTCCTGCGCACGGTCCACAGACGACGGTTATCTGCGGAATGACCCCCGAAGAAAGAGTGTTTCTGTGGAAGATCCCTCCGTAGCCGAATAGTGAATCAACGCCTTCCTGAATTCTCGCTCCACCGGAGTCATTTATCCCAACGATTGGGATGCCGAGTTTCATGGCCATATCCTGAACCTTCATAATCTTCTTTGCATGCATCTCCCCCAGAGAGCCGCCCTGTACGGTGAAGTCTTGAGAGAAGATTGCGATCTTTCTCCCGTTTACCGTTCCGATTCCAGTAACAACTCCATCTGCTGGGAACTCCTTATCTGCGAGTCCAAAACTCGTTGCCCTGTGCCTTACAAATCGGTCGAATTCCTCGAAGCTACCTTCATCGCAGAGAATATCTATTCTCTCTCTTGCACTGAGCTTGCCCGCCTCATGCTGTTTTTCGATCTTTTCTTGGCCGCCGCCAAGGATAATCTTATCGTTCTTCTCGAAAAACTCTTCAAGTCTACCGGCCATATCTATCACCCCCTCAGTGATGTCCCTCAACGAGTTCCATCAGAACTCCTCCTGTGCTCTTTGGATGGAGGAAGACTATCTTTGTTCCACCGGCTCCCGACTCAGGCTCTCTTGAGAGAGGTTTGAGTTCCAGTGAAACAGCCTCTTCAATTGCGGCTTCAACATCGTCAACACGGAAGGCGATGTGGTGAATGCCTTCTCCTCTGCTTTCCAGGAACTTGGATATCTGACTATTCTCAGATAGCGGTTCCAGAAGTTCGATCCTTGTGTCGCCAACCTTTATGAAGGCAACCTTCAGCCCTCGCTCAGGAAGCTCTTCGATACCAGTGACTTCGAGTTTCAGAAGATCTCTGTAAACGGAAAGCCTCTCTTCGATCGATTTAACGACTATGCCAATGTGGTCTATCCTATTGGATTTCAATCTGATTACCTCCCGATATTCTCAAGAAGATACCTTATTAGTTCTTCAAGTTTATCATTTTCGGCGTAGTGTTCCTTTATTATCTGGTACGCGCTGTTCAAGTTATTGTAAAGGTTACGCTTGTTTCGCCTTGCTGACAGTCTTCCGGAGTTCGCGAAGTCGGCAAGCACCTCCTCTATCTTTTTGAAGAGTTCCTTCAGGCCACTGCCCTTAATCGAGTCGGTTTTCAGAACCGGCAATCGCTTTCCAGAAAGTTCGAGAATAGCTTTTGTTCTGGAGGCAAGTTGTTCGGCTCCCTGGAGGTCGCTCTTGTTAATGACAAATATGTCGCCAATTTCCATAATACCGGCTTTCATGGTCTGAACGTCGTCACCTAGGCCAGGAGCAAGAACCAGAAGGACTATGTCGGCAAGGTTTGCTATATCGGTTTCCGATTGGCCTGCTCCGACTGTTTCAACGTAGATCCGATCGTACCCGCTCCTGCCCAGAAATTCGACTGCGTTGTAAATAGAAGGACTAAGTCCACCGACATTTCCTCGACTGGCCATTGATCTCACAAAGATCCTTGGATCCTCGGTAGCCCGTCTCATTCTGATTCTGTCACCAAGAAAGGCACCACCGGTGAATGGGCTAGACGGATCGATGGCGATAACGGCAGTGGCCTTTTCCTCGGCACTAATGCACACAAGGCGGTCGGTGAGAGAAGACTTGCCGGCCCCCGGACTTCCAGTTATGCCTATCACGCAGTAGTCGCGTTCGGGCAGCTCCCCAATCATCTCCCTCGCTGAATGTGTATTGTTTTCAATTAAGCTCAAAGATTTTGAGACACTTAGCTGGTCAATCTTAGCCGGTTCCATCGATTTCATTTCTTAACCGTTTCCTCTATCTTCTCGATTATCGATTTCAGAGAGGTCCCTGGTCCAAACACTTCAAGAATTCCCGCCCTTCTAAGCTCTTCGGCATCTTCCGATGGTATTATGCCTCCAACAAAGAGAGGTTTGTCCCCGATTCCGGCTCCTTTCATAAGCTCCAGCACCTTTCTGCAAATTCTCATATGGGCCCCGGAAAGTATAGACAGTCCAATTACGTCAACGTCTTCCTGCAAAGCAGCTTTTACTACGGATTCAGGAGACTGTCTAAGGCCTGTGTAGATGACTTCCATTCCCGCATCCCTGAGTGCCATGGCGACTACTTTTGCTCCCCTGTCATGTCCGTCAAGCCCCGGCTTTGCCACGAGTACCTTTATCTTGTTCATCATGTTCACCTCTCTCTAAAGAATCACGGCTTCGGTGTATTCACCGAAGATTTCTCTAAGAGCGTTTGCGATTTCTCCCAGAGTTGCATATGCCCTTACCGCATCGATTATTATGGGCATGAGGTTATCGCTTCCCTGAGCTGCTTTCTTGAGTTTCTCAAGATGGTTCCGGACTTCGCCGCCATCCCGCTTCTTTCTCAGCTCCTCGAGTTTCTTTCTTTGCAGGTCTTCTATAGCCGGGTCAAGTCTCAAGATGTCTCTCTCTTGTTCCTCATCGGCGGCAAATTCATTAAGGCCTACAACTATGTGATCCTTGTTTTCGATCGCAACCTGGTATCTGTAGGCGCTGTCGAGGATTTCCTTCTGCACAAAGCCCGTTCTGATGGCCTCGACCATTCCTCCCAGATCGTCGATCTTCTGAATGTAGTCAAGAGCCTTCTCTTCCATTGTGTTTGTAAGCTCTTCAATGAAGTAAGCGCCACCCAATGGATCGACTGTGTCCGTAACACCTGTTTCAGAGGCAATTATTTGCTGTGTTCTCAAGGCGATAGTCACTGAATCCTCCGTTGGAAGGCCAAGAGCTTCATCATAAGAGTTCGTATGAAGCGACTGTGTTCCTCCAAGAACAGCAGCCAGAGCTTGAAATGCGACCCTTACTATGTTATTCATTGGTTGCTGCGCCGTAAGCGTCGAACCACCGGTCTGAGTATGGAATCTCAGCATCATTGCCTTTTCATCAGTCACGCCGAACCTCTCTTTCATTATCTTAGCCCACAGTCTTCTTGCGGCTCTGAACTTGGCTATCTCTTCGAGGAAACCATTGTGGGAGTTGAAGAAGAATGAGAGTCTCTTCCCGAAAACGTTGGGGTCAAGGCCGGCCTCTCTTGCTGCCTGAACGTATGCTATTCCGTCAGCAAGAGTGAAAGCGATCTCCTGAACGGAATTTGCTCCGGCCTCTCTTATGTGGTACCCGCTGATGCTTATTGTGTTGAAATCTGGGAGGTTCTTGGAGCAGTACTCAAAGATATCTGTAATAAGTCTCATAGATGAATCGGGCGGGAAAATATAAGTTCCTCTTGCTATGTACTCCTTCAGAATGTCGTTCTGGATCGTGCCGGTAAGCTTCGAGGCTTCGACACCCTGTTTTTCGCCCACGGCTATGTACATCGCAAGGAGAATCGCAGCGGTGGAGTTTATTGTCATGGATGTGCTGACCTTTTCGAGGGGGATTCCATCAAACAGCGTCTCCATATCCTCCAGCGAATCTATCGCAACTCCAACCCTTCCAACCTCTCCTTCGGACATCGGATCATCCGAGTCGTAGCCGATTTGGGTGGGGAGGTCGAAGGCAACGGAAAGCCCTGTCTGCCCCTGAGATAGGAGGTATCTGTACCTTCTGTTGGATTCTTCGGCAGTCCCGAACCCTGCATACTGTCTCATGGTCCATAGACGGCCCCGATACATCGTCGGCTGAACTCCCCGGGTGAAAGGATATTGACCTGGAAAACCAACCTTCTCTTCGTATTCTTCCTTCTCAGGTGGTGTGTACAGAATCTCAACCTTCTGATCGAAGGAAGTCTTGAACTCCTTCTTCCTTTCGGGGAATTTCTTGAGAAGAGGCATCACTTTCTTCTTCTGCCACTCGTCTTTGAGTTTCTGAAGTCTCTCGCAATTGCTCACAAAATCTCCTCCATTCATGAAGTCTGTATATGATGATTTGAAGATAGATCAATTATCGTTTGCAGTCAAACTCTACCATTTACGATTATAACCGTCCTGAACGTCTTTGTGAGTCGAACTTCCTATACTCACGGCCTTAGGCTATAATTGGTGAGGAGGTGGCTTCATGAATTTAGATAGATTGACGGACGTTGTCTTTGTTCCCGGCATGACCGGACGAGAAGAGATGATTCGAGCCAAGATAATCGAGATGATTCCCGAAGGTGTGGAGGCTTCGATCGACGATCTCGGGAACGTAATTGTTGAGGTCGGCAGCGGGGATACGATTATCGCTTTCGCCGCCCACATGGATGAGATAGGCCTGCTTGTGACCGGCGTTAATGAAGATGGGACTCTCAACTTCAAGAAGATCGGTGGGATAGCAGACGAACTTCTCGTCGGCAGACACCTGGACGTGATAACATCTTCAGGTGAGTCGATAGATGGTGTAATCGGGATGACACCTCCGCATCTTCGGGAGAAGCCAGACCTTTCCTGGCAGAGTCTCGTGATAGATGTGGGAACCTCATCAAAAGAGGAAACCGAGAGTCTAGGAATAGAAGTACTCGACTATGCCGTTTTCAGAAAACAGATCTCTATTCTCAACGACAAGTACGTATCCGTAAGGTCTTTGGACGATAGATCCGGTTGCCTTGCTCTCCTCGATCTGTTAGATATGCTTTCTGAGGTTAACCTAAATAGAAGGATAGTGCTTGCCTGGACTGTTCAGGAAGAGATTGGGTTGATTGGATCTAGAGCCCTTTCAGAACGCTTGAGGCCCAACCTATTCTTTCCCGTTGATTCCTTTGCCTGCTGCTCAAGACTTACGGGTAATGTAAGACCGGGGAACGGAGCCGTACTCAGGATGTCTGACACCTCCTCTCTGGGAGATTACGGTCTCGGAAAGCGTTTGATGGAATTTGCGAAGGAGAGGGAGATACCTCTCCAGGTCGGGGTAACCGGAGGCGGCACCGATGGGATTCCCTTCCAGCAGAAGGGAATCAAAATGGTTCCCCTGGCGCTTGCCGTTAGGTACTTACATTCAGAGACGGAGTACATTTCGATCGAGGATTACGACAATCTACTGAGATTGATGTTTCTTCTTTCCACAGAGCTCACAGTCTGATGATCGGTTCTGAGTCTATCAGGAAGTGGCTCGTTTCCTCAGGAGTCCTCCACAGAGTCGGAAAACCGAGCCGCTATATCGGCAAGGAACTCAATCGCGTAGTGAAGAATCCCGAAGGACGGCTGAGAATCCTTCTTGCTTTTCCAGATACATACGAAGTTGGAATGTCTCACTTGGGACTTAAGATATTATATAAGGAGCTCAACGAAATCGAGGGTTTTCTTGCGGAGAGAACTTACCTTCCATGGAAAGACATGATCGGCCAGATGAGGAGCGCAGGAGTCCCTCTGTACTCTCTAGAGACTTATACTCCGGCTTCAGATTTCGATATACTCGGTCTGACTCTTCAATATGAACTCGGATACACTAACGTCCTCGCTCTTCTAGATCTTGCAGGTATTCCCGTTCTTCAGAAAGAGAGAACGATCGAGCCGATAGTACTTGGAGGCGGACCGTGTTCGACAAACCCCGAGCCAATGGCAGACTACTTCGATGCCTTTGTTATTGGAGACGGAGAGGCCGTAACTCCGGTTGTCTGCAAGGCAGTGAAGGAAAATATCGACTTGCTTATATCGGGGAGAAGGGGAGAGCTCCTCAGAATTCTGTCTGAGATTGAGGGGGTCTATGTTCCCTCGCTGGGGAAGAAAGAGGTAGTCAAGGCCGTGATTTCCGACCTATCCAGCTATGAGATTGACGGCAAGCCCATCGTCCCTTATATGAAAACTGTACACGACAGGGCTGTTATGGAGGTAATGCGAGGCTGTAATCGGGGCTGTAGATTCTGCCAGGCAGGTATGATCTATAGACCTGTCAGAGAGCGAGCTGTAGAGGAACTCAAAAAATCTGTGGAGAGAGTCCTGGGAGCTACGGGTTATGAAGAAGTTTCCTTTCTCTCGTTGTCCACTATGGATCACTCCTCGATCGATGTTCTGACAGAAGAGGTTCTTCCTTTGCTCGAACCCGAGAGAGTTGCACTTTCCTTGCCCAGCACCAGGATAGACTCCTTTGGAGTTGAGATAGCTTCAAAGATTGCTTCGATAAGGAAAACGGGTTTGACTTTCGCCCCCGAAGCCGGTTCTCAAAGACTTAGAAACGTGATTAACAAGAACGTTTCGGAAGACGATCTTATGTCTGCAGTGAAGGCGGCAAGAGACAGCGGCTGGCAGAGAGTGAAGCTGTATTTCATGATAGGGCTTCCCACAGAAACAGATGAAGATTTGCAGGAGATTGTTAGGCTCGCGAGACGTGTTAAAGCGGTCGGTTTCAGAGAGGTCTCAGTTTCTGCGGCTATCTTTATTCCAAAGCCACATACTCCGTTCCAGTTCTCTGAACAGATAAACAGAGAGGAAGCAGAGAGAAAACTTCGTATTCTCAGAAGGGTTTCCGGAAGAGGAATCCAGTTCAGCAGCCATGATCCTTCGAGCAGTACGGTCGAGGGAGTTCTAAGCAGAGGAGACAGAAAGGTCGGTGAAGCAGTATTTAGGGCTTACAGATCGGGAGCGATCTTCGATGAATGGAATGAAGAGTTCGATGCCTCATTGTGGCAGCAGGCCTTTGCAGATGCTGGAATAGATGTTGAAAGTTATATGAAAGGATTCACCCTTGAAGAGGATCTTCCCTGGGAACACATTTCAGTTGGTATTTCGAAGCAGTTTCTCATTGATGAATTCGAGAAAGCACTGAGAGGAGAAACTACAGACGATTGCAGATGGGAAGGTTGTACCGGCTGTGCAGTTTGCCAAACCCTAAACGTCGCTAATGTGCTTCACAGAGTTTGAGGGCGCTCATTTTTGATGCCTCTGTGATGTCGCCCGCTCCAAGGAAGAGTATTACTGCGTCTCTCTTCTTTTCTAGCCATTCGAGTATCTCGGTGTAGTTTACCGCATGGACCGCCGGAACTCCGTAGCTGCTGAGACCCTTCAGAACTTCGGTCTCATCTATCGCATACTCCCCCTTCTCATAAGCTTCGTAGAGCTTGTAAACACAGACTTCACTGGCATCCTTGAGTGACATTGCGAAACGACCGTTTTCTCTGACCAGTCTGGAGTATCTATGAGGTTGGAAGACGACGATAACGTTCTTCCCGGGGAAGAATTCTCGAGCACCTCTAATTGTGCTGCTTATTTCATCTGGAGTATGTGCGTAGTCGTCAAAGAAAAAAAGGTTCCTGAAATCATCGAGACCTCTGAATGTGAACCTTCTGTCGACAGATCTGTAAGACTCTATAGAGCTTCGGATCGACTCAATTGGGACTCCCATTTCATGAGTTAGGGCAACGGCTGCTGTGGCGTTGTAAGCGTTGTACTCGCCCGGGATCATCAGTTTGAAAATGCCGAGATCTGTATCGCCTTTCCAGCATCTGAAAGTCTGATTCATTATTCCTGTTGTCCTATCCGAAAAGCGATAATGCCCTCTGTCTCTCCCGAAAGTGAGACTTCCCTTGAATATCCTTTCGGAGACGGGGTCATCGGCATTTGTCACGAGTAACTTACAGACACCTCTGGAGAAGTATCTGAAGTGGCTTTTGAGATTGTCAAATGAATTATCATAGTGTTCGAGATGGTCGCCCCGAACGTTGGTGATAATCGCATAGTCCGGCTTGAAGGAAGCAAAGAAGCCATCGCTTTCGTCTAGCTCAGTAACTGTAATACCATTTCCTTTTCTGTAGTTCCCATCGTTCAAGAGAGGGTTGATTCCCCCCAAAAAGACGGTGGGGTCCCTTCCCGAGTCGACAAGTATTTTGGATACCATAGCGGTAGTGGTAGTCTTCCCGTCGGTTCCCGTTACGCAGAGAGAGGTGTTTCTTGAAAGAAGGCTTTTAAGCAGTTCCATTCGATATATCGTTGGAATACTCTTCGAAATCGCCTTGACCAGTTCGGGATTGCCCTGTTTTATAGCCGTTGTTCTTACAACGATATCAGGACTTTCAAGGTTTTCATAGGAATGACCAATGAAAACACTCACGCCCTTCGACCGAAGGTAATCTACTCTTTCATTCTCTTCATAGTTCGATCCGTTAACCTGGTCACCCTCAGATGCTAAGTGCATTGCCAGAGCGCTCATGCCAATTCCGCCAATGCCAATAAAGTGATATTTCAAATCGATTCCTCCCGGAGTATATTATCCAACACAATCTCAACTGGTCTTCTTGGAGGTTTGTAACTGATTTCCTTTTGCAACATTTCGTCTATTGCAATGCTCAAAGCTGCGGAGGTCAATTTCTCTTCCAGTATAACATAACCCAGTCCAACTCTTTCCAGAGAGAGCGCGTTATGAAATTGGTGATTTTCAGATGCGCCGGGCCACGGAATAATTATACCCTTTCTTCCGAAATACTGTAGCTCTGCGATAGTGGTTGCCCCACCTCTTGACACGACAAGATCCGCACAGGCTATTACATCTGTAAGGTTCTCTATATAAGCGTAAGGACGTACAAATGGAAATCTTCGTAGTGATAGGGCCGTCTCATCGTTACCTGTCGAGTGAACAAAGGACAATTCCTTCTTTCTCTCTCTCATTTCACAGTAAAGCTCCTCAAATACCTTGTTTATGGTCTCTGATCCAAGACTTCCACCTAATACGACAATGAGTGGACTTTTCTCTGAAAGACTGAATTTCTTGAAGACTTCGCTTCTCGAGGCTCTTGCTTCCCTTACCGGGTTTCCCGAAGACACGATCTTCTCTTGGGGAATATCAAGAGCCTCCCTGCTTTCCTCAAAAGAGATGAAGAAAAGCCTTGCGTACTTGGCGAGCCTCTTGTTTGCGATTCCGACTACGGAGTTTTGTTCGTGAATGAAAACCGGTATCTCAAGTTGATGAGCGGCCTTCACAACTGGGTAGGATACATAGCCTCCCGTTGAGAAAAGAAAATCGGGAGAGAATTCGCTCAGCTGCCTCTTCACGTAGCGTTCAGTATTGAAGTGCGAGAAAAGTATTCCGGCATTTGCCGGATTGTAGAGTGGCCTTCTCAGGCCTGTCAGCCTAAGAGGTACTCTCTTAGCCCCGGGGAAGTCTTGTTCGACGTTCCTGTCGTCGATCTTTCCTGAGACTGTGAAATACAGCAGATCGAGCTCTCTAGATTTGCTAAGCTCATGCAAAATGGCAACGGCGGGATAGTAGTGGCCGCCGGTGCCTCCCCCGCAGAAAGCTACCCTAAGCTTCTTCATCTTCTCTTTCCCTTTCTTCGTTAGACTCTATTAGTATAGAGAAGACAAGACCGTATCCTATCATCAGAGACATCATCGAGGAACCGCCCGCGCTAACGAATGGAAGCGTGACACCTGTTGGAGGAAAGAGTCCAAGATTGACTGCAATATTGATTGTAGCCTGAATCATCACGTATAGTGCAAACCCAACTATGTAAAGCTTCCCCTCGAGAGCAGTGGAGCCCTTCAGGCCAGCAACTATTAATTCCCTTATGAACCCCACATATGCGAACATCAGCAAGAGAAGACCTAACAGGCCAAGTTCCTCTCCAATGACGGCGAATATGAAGTCGGAGTAGCTAACCGGCAGGTAATACTTGACAAGCCCCATTCCCAACCCTTTTCCGGTGAGGCCCCCGGATGAAATCGCCATCAGCGAATATGAGACCTGCTCATGTTCCTCACCGGTAATCGAAGTAAGGAAAGAGGTTATTCTTTGAATCTGATAATCCTCTATAAACCCTCCGCTGTACAGAACAAGCACCAGTATAACCACAAAGAGCAACGCAAGCGCAATGTAGCGCAGCTTTATTCCTCCGATTATCATCATAACAAGAGTGATCGCAACCAGTATCCCAGTTGTGGAGAGGTCGGGTTCTATAAACACGAGCATAGCGATTGGCGCGAGGATTCCCAGCGGAATCAAGAACGTCGTCACCAAGTTCCTTTTCTTCAACCCTCCGAAATATCTAGCTAGAACTATCAGCAGGGAGATCTTCGAAAATTCCGAAATTTGGAGCGAGAAACTTCCGATATCTATCCACCTGTTTGAGCCGCCCCTATCGGGAAAGAAGAGAACTGCGACAAGCAGTAAAAGTGTAAGCGGGTAATAAACCGTGAAGGCCCTCTTAAAATGCCAGGAGCCTTTCATGTAGATGATTATCAGCGCGCCGGCCAGACCTATTGCAAAAGCTATCAACTGCGTCTCAAGGAACTCCGAAGCAGTCACTCCCGGATGTCTTGCCTCCATACTTATTCCGGCACTGTAAATGAACACAAATCCAAAGATAATAAAGACGCTACTATACAGTGCCAGTAACAGATACGTTCTCTTCATGACTACTCCAATGCGCTGACTATCTCTCTGAAATGATTTCCTCTTTCTCCATAGTTCTTGTAAAGATCAAAGCTTGAACCGGCCGGACTCAGCACTACGCTATCGCCTGAGAGTGCTAACCTTCTGCAAATACCAACTGCTTCTGCCATGTTTCCTGCAATGCATAACGGTATTCCTCTCATTTGAAGTTTAGCAGATAATATCTTCATTGAGTTTCCCAGCATAACCACGTGCTTAAGTTGACCAAGCTGTTCGATCAACTCGATGTATGTCTCATCCTTCTCCTGACCCCCGAGAATCAGAATTGTTTTCGATAGTTCGAAATTCCTCAGAGCGGCACTGACTGCGTGGGCGTTGGTCGCCTTCGAATCGTCGTAGTACTTGACTCCTTCAAACTCTCTTACCAGCTGAAGTCTATGGGAGAGAAATGAATAGCTTCTCAGCTCTTCAAAAACATCTTCTGCAGACAGCCCAATGAGTCGTGAGATCATGAGAACTACAAGAGAATTTTCATAGTTGTGTAGTCCGGTGAACGGAAGGGATGAAGTCTCAAACGGCACTCCCGCTACCATTAAATGTTCCCTGTCGAAGCAGTTGTCTGCTTCGCAGGAAGTAGAGAAAGGCATGAGCTTGCAGTTGGCAAGATTCTCCTTTTGACTGTCTGCTACAGCCTTCGGCAGTAGAGTGAAACCCTCAGTCATTCTTGCAATTCTCAACTTCGACTTGAAGTAATCGTCAATGCTCCTGTGATAGTCTAGATGGTCCTCTCCTAGGTTTATTATAGCGGACAGGTGGAACCGTATTTTTTCCTCTGCAAACCATCTTAGCTGAAAGGAGCTAACCTCCAGAATATAGTAATCAAAGTCGTCTTTCACTCCTGCAAGAGGGTTTCCGAGGTTCCCGCCCTGAAAGACCTTCTTATTCTTTCCGGAGATAATGTGATTCAGCATCGTTACGGTTGTCGACTTTCCATTTGTTCCGGTTACGCCAATGACCGTCCCTCTTGGTTTTGACCACAGTCGGTCAAGGGAGATTTCGAGTTCTGTAGTGAAGAGCTTTCCAGAGTCAATTATCCTTTTGCCGACATCGGAAAAGGGCGATATACCGGGTGAAACCACGAAAGCATCGCAGCTGAACAACCTTTCCGTATGTCCGCCTTCTTCATACTCCACTAGATTCTCTTTCAGTATTCTCTTTCCTTCATCCCCAATATTACCGTTGTCGGAGACGAACAAAGAGAAAGGATCTTTATCTTCTACTAACCTTCTCAGGAGCGTCTGATTTGAGACGCCAAATCCCACAAGACCGATTCTTCCTTCAAGCAAACTATTCACCTACCATGAGAGCAGACCGAAGACTGCACCAATAAAAGCGATCAATGAAAACCTGAAAGCGATTTTGCTTTCCTTCCAATTGAGCAGTTCGAAGTGATGATGTATTGGAGACATCCTGAACACTCTCTTCCCGAAGACTTTGAATGAAAACACCTGAATAATCACGCTAAACATCTCTACGAGGAACATCATACCGAAAAAGAGAAGGAAGCCTTCCCGTCCGTCCAATGCGAACATCACGGCTATCATTGCTCCGAGAGAAATCGACCCTGTGTCGCCCATAAAAACCGTGGCGGGAAACCAGTTGTGCCACAGAAATCCTGCCAGTGCACCGCAAATCGGTGCGATTATCCCATTCTGCCAAACTGGAAGAAGCATCATTGGAGCCAGCGAGAATATGTACATAGAACCTGCCAGCCCGTCTACCCCGTCAGCAAGGTTAACTGCATTGCTCATTCCGGCAATTACCACGGTCGATATTGGATAGTAGGCAAGGCCAAAATCTATCTCTCCTAAAAGTGGAAACGCCATGTGAGTATGTGGATTGATAACCTGAATGACCAAGACCATGGCTGATGCAAAAGCCAATTGAAGCAACAACTTCTTCTTGCCACTCAAACCGGATGCGTTCTTCTTAACGATCTTAGAGACATCGTCTACGAGACCTATCAGGCCAAATAAAACGCCCGTAAGAACAACCAGCAAAACCTCTATCCTAAAGGCAAATATGACGGAAATTGCAAGAGCAATAGGAAGAAAGACAATTCCGGCGGCTGTTGGTGTTCCCGTTTTATAATTATGGAGGTCCGGTCCTTCTTCTCGAATGTACTGGCCTATTTTCTTCTTCCTTTGAAATCTCTTGAAAGGCTCAATGACAATAGCTGCCAGCAGAAATGCCAGGAGAAAGGAAAGGGCTTCCCTATGCATTTCTCATCATCTCGACAAACGCTTTGTGCACTCTTTCCAGGGCTACTGCCCTTGAAGCCTTGAGAAAAACCAGGTCCCCTTTTCTTACGTTCTCGAATAGCCATTCGGCTAACTGTTCAACACTGTCAGTAATTAGCGAGGGTTCTACATACTTCGATGCAGCCTCAATCGCTTTGTCATGATTGAAAAGAATCGTAATATCGAACTTCCCCAGCAATCTGCCAAGCTTTTCATGAGTATTAGCTTCTTCTTCGCCCTGCTCCAGTATAGAGCCCGCTACAGCGATTTTTCGGGAGTAACTGAGCTTCTCAATAGAGACAATTGCCGACTCCCAAGATTCGAGGCTGCTGTTGTAGAAATCGCTGATCAGAGTTATTCCATGAAGGTGTTCGACGCTGAAACGATCTCTGAATGGAGACTTGTAATCGCTCAGGAAGATTGAAGGTTCTTCGAGGCCTTCAAAGTTAGCCACAAGGTAAGCGGCCCCCAGATCCATCAACTGTCCAAGACTCCAGATACCTTTAAGTCGGACGAATCTATCGCCTTCGCAGTCGAAATGAAGCAAAGTCTCGCCACTGCCGTAAGAGAAGTCTACTATGGAAAAGTCTGCGTCATTCCTTCCAAAGAGACGAGTTTCAACAGGCATATCGGCGGCGAATTTCCTCAATCTTTCGTCGGTTCCGCCCAAAACAGCTCTGGAGAGCTTTCCTGATTCGAAGATTGACAACTTCTCTTCAAGCAGTTCATCGATTCCTCCAAAGTTTCCAACGTGTGCCGTGCCGACATTTAGAAGAACGCAAAGATTGGGTTCAACAAGATCCACAAGTCTTCTTATGTCTCCTTTGGCATTGGTACCTAGTTCAAAAACCCCATATTTAGCCGATAGCAGCTCCCTCCTGTTTTCGAGTAAGGAGAGAGGCAAGCCTATCTCTGTGTTGAGATTGCCGGCCGTTTTGAAGGTCTTTCCAAGCTGTGAAAGAAGAAAGGCTGTGATTTCCTTCGTCGTGGTCTTTCCGTTGGAGCCGGTTATGGCTATTCTGCTCTTGAGGTGCGAGCGCGATATGACTTCCTTAGCCGCTTCCATAAGAAGCTCAACCGTATCATGAACCGTAATCACTCTAGGATCCGCGCACGGTCTGTTCGAAAAAACGCGAGTCGCGCCAGCAGATAATGCGTCTTCAACGAAATCATTTCCATCGGCTATATCTCCCTTTATTGCGACGAAGACGTCTCCGGCAGACACCTTTCTGGAATCGAGAGCAATTCGACTATCTTCCGAGTAACTCAAGAGTTCTTCAATTACCGATGTTGGAATCACTTCTTGATGTGCCTCCGAAACTTACTTTCTAGAATATCTTTTACGACCTGTTTGTCGTTGAAGGGGATCTTCCTGTCACGCAGAAGCTGGAAGTCTTCGTGACCACGTCCTGCTATCAAGACCATATCCTGGCGGTTTGCTAGGGTGAGAGCAACCGATATAGCTTCCCGTCTATCGGGAATGACGAGATAAGGTTTGAACTTGTCTACTCCGCTCTCGAGATCGCTAAGAATCTCGGTGGGATCATCGAGTTTCGGATCGTCAGAAGTGAGTATAACCACATCGCTGAACTTCGAAGATACTTCTGCCATCAGCGGTCGCTTCCCCTTATCGGCCGACCCGCCGGCACCAAATACCAGGATTAGTCTTCCGGGAGTCAGTCTTCTCGCTGTCTTAAGAAGCTTCTCAAGAGCATCTGGCGTATGGGCAAAGTCTATTACCACATCGAAGCCATATTTGGTAGCCTCCTCAACAAACTCGAATCGCCCCGGTACCCCTCCAAAGGAAGAAATGGCTTTAGCGATGTGGTCGAGGTCGTAATTCAGTGAGTTTAGAGTTGCTACTGCTGCTGCAATATTGTAAGCATTATGTTCGCCGATCAATCTCGAATATATTCTATGGGAAGAACCGTATGGAGTCTGTATGGTGAAGTCCATCCCCGTCCTCGATATATCGAGATTCTCGATTCTGTAATCTGATTCATCGCCAAATCCGTAGGTTGTTATCCTGTTTCTGGCTATATGGATATCTGCAATGTTTATCTTGTCTCCATTTACAATGGCGATTCCATTAGTCTTCAACAACGAGAACAGTCTCATCTTTGATCTATAGTAATCATCGAAAGTCGGGTGGAAATCTAGATGATCTCTCGTAACATTGCTGATTATCCCGACATCGAAACGCATACCTTCGACCCTGTTCATCGAAAGAGAGTGTGATGAGACCTCCATAATGAAGTATTCACTCTTCTTCTCCGCCGACAGTTGGAGAAGCTTAGCAAGTTCTATAGGTCCCGGAGTGGTGTTCTTTGGATTTGAGTAAATGCTCTCGCCAACCACATTTCTAACGGTGCCAATTAAAGATGCCTTTCTCTCAAAGGAAGAGAGAACGTGATAGATGAGAGTTGTAATTGTTGTTTTCCCGTTTGTGCCAGTTACACCGATAGTAGTGAGTTTTCTGTAAGGATGGCTGTGCTCCTCCATGGTAAGTAGTGCTTCAACAAGACGAGAACTCTTCACGTAAACAATCGGAACGACGACTTCTTCGTCTTCAATCGGCAGCTCCGCTATCAGAGCGACTGCGCCCCTTCTCTGAAGCTCCCTCACAACCAGGTGTGAATCAAAGCTCGAACCCTTAATGCATACAAAGAGGTTTCTCTCTCTAAGAACACGTGAGTCACTCTCGATATGATCAAATTCCGGATCTGTATTGCCGGGATTCACAACCTGAAGAACACTGTTACCGAGGAGTTCTATGACCTGAGATAACCTCATTGATCACACCCCTTTCGCTCTTAAAGATTGTATCACCGGTCTCTGAAGTTGACAACAGAGGCGGCATATGGTAACATTTATTAGCAGTCTATGGGAGGGAGTGCTAGGTGTCAAGAAAACGTACAGGTGGTCCAGAATTGAATCCAAGGCAGATAAGAGTGCTTTATTGTATTTCGAGAGAATACATAGCCTCTGGAAGACCTGTGAGTTCAAAGCAGGTTCTGGAGCACTCTAACCTCAAGTATAGTTCTGCGACCGTAAGAAACGACATGCGAAAGCTGGAGTTTTTAGGTTATATCTATCAACCTCATACTTCAGCAGGCAGGATTTTGACCGACAAGGGCTTAAGGTTCTATTTCGATTCAGTTAAAACGATCACCGAGGATCTTCAAGAAAGCAATGTAGCAATTGCAATAAGACAGACCAGCACTGTGGGTGATGTTGAGCATCTTCTTCAGGGTATGACCAGAATTCTGGCACGTGCTGTATCGGGTTTTGTGGTCATTGAGAAGCCGAAGTTTGACAGACTGCTGGTGAACAGCGTTTCGATCTCGAAGATAACCGATGGTTATCTTAATGTATCCATTGTAACCGATCTTGGAGTCAGTCTAAATACGACAGTCTTCCTTGGAGCTAGTGAATTCGATATAGACAGCTTCCAGAAGTACGTGAACATGGCAGTCGTAGGAAAGACAATCGGGGAAATAAGAAAGGGAATAAGGGACGTTGAACTGAGGTACGATCAGTGGCATGATAGGAGATTGCAAGACATAATAAATTTTCTTCAGAGTATCTTTGATAAGGAGAACGAAGAGAAGTACTACAAATATGGCCTGGAGTTCATAATTTCAAACGATCTTCTGGACTCTGCCGACATTTCCGGACTCGTAAGATCGGTTGAGAATCCGAGGAATCTTGAGATATTGCTTAACTCCTTTGGCGATATTTATGATCAAAGAGTTTTCATAGGTGAGGAAGTTGGCAGAGAGGAGCTCAGAAACTTTGCCGTATTTGTATCTCCCTATTCCAGAAACGATGAGAAGATTGGTAGTGTATTCGTTATCTCGCCTAAGCTGACTTACTATGAGAAGGTAAACGCCTATCTCGACTTCTCAATTAACAGATTATCAGAGGTTTTTTCGAATAGATAGGAGGAGTGAACTATGTTGGAGGACAAGAACACCAAGAATCTCGAGGATCTAGAGAAAAAGGGTGGCTCGATTGAAGAAGAGAATGAACCAAATGTGTCCGAAGAAGTAAAAGAGGAAGAAACTAAGTTGGAAGACGTACAAAAACAAGAAAAGGAGCTTGAAATAGATGAAGTGGAGAGTCTTAAGAATGAAATAAGGGTTCTCAAAGATGAAAACTCCAGGCTGAGATCGGAATTCATCAACTATAGAAATGCTCTTATTCGTGAGTCGGAGGAGGATGCAAAAAGATACAAAGAGAGGATGATCCTTAGAATCATCGAAATCTATGAAAATCTTGGTCGCGCTCTGCGAAACTCAGAAGATTCTAGGAAAGGGTTCATTTCTGGTGTCAGGCTTATTCATAAATCGATTGAAAAGCTCATGTTCGACGAAGGGCTATCCCTGATAATCCCCGAGGTGGGCAGGCCCTTTGATCCTTTCACTCATGAAGTTGAAGAGACGATTACTTCAAACGATGTTCCCGATATGGCGATTCATGATGTCGTCGAACATGGATACTATCTTAACGGCAAGGTTCTCAAACCTGCAAGAGTCGTTGTTGCCATAAACAACTCTTCCGAGTCTGAATAAGAGCATTCGGTGGTGATTTAGATGGCTCAATCAAGAAAAGACTATTATGAGATTCTAGGAGTCTCACGAAATGCGTCTGATGAAGATATAAGGAAGGCTTACAGAAGACTCGTCAAGGAATGGCATCCTGATGCATACAAAGGTGCAGACAAGAAGGATGCCGAAGCGAAATTCAAAGAGATTCAGGAGGCCTATGAGGTCTTGTCCGACAAAGAAAAGCGTGCGATGTTCGACCGTTTCGGATATGTGGGAGATCCTTCTTCCTATAGCCGTGGCTCTGGAAGAACTCCTGGAAGCGCTGGAGGAAGCTTCGACGATATGTTCGGCGATTTTCAGGATGTCTTCGATGTCTTCTTTGGAGGAAGCAGGTCAGGTACGAGTTCCAGATCCCAGAGTCCAAGAGCGGTTAGGGGAGAGGACATTCATGCTTCGGTTGCCATAGATTTGAAAGACGTAATACTTGGGAAGAAAGTGATACTTGAGTATGACAGAAATAAGGTCTGTCACAAGTGTAAAGGAACGGGAGCCGAAGACGGCACGAGTTTCAGGACATGTCCTACCTGCAATGGAAGCGGTTATGTGAAAGAGGAGCATAGATCATTCTTTGGGATGTTCAGCAACACTCATGCCTGCAATACCTGCAACGGAACGGGAAGGATAATCGATAAGCGCTGCGGTCAGTGCAGCGGCAGAGGCTACGTGAAGGAGAGACACCAGGTGAGCGTTACGATTCCTGCAGGAGTTGAGAATGGAGCAACTCTTAGAATTGGCGGTCACGGGAATTCAGGGCAGAATGGAGGTGCGTACGGAGACCTTTACGTAAGTGTAAGAGTCGAAATGCCTTCGGAGTTCAGACGTAGTGGAAACGATCTGTATATTACCAAGGAGATAGACTATGTTGAAGGTGCACTAGGCACCACGGTTGAGATACCCCTTCCCGAAGGAGGTACGGAGACCCTTAAGATCCCGGCGGGAACTAGTCCAAACACGGTATTCAGGATGAAAAACCTTGGTGTTCCAAGTGTTTCCGGCAATAGGCGTGGAGATCTTCTCGTAACGGTGAGGGTGAATATTAACAAGCCTTCAAGCAAAGAGAGGAAGCTCCTACAGCAAATCGCAAAACTGAAAAACTCAAGGGTCGTAGAGTGAAGTGAATAGGAAGGTATTCGTTGACTACTTCCTGATTACGGTCGGTTCAATACTGACTGCTGTTTCAATTGTTTCGTTTTTGATTCCGAACAACATTATCGCCGGCGGCGTCAGCGGGCTTGCAATAATTATCTACAGGGTCTTCGGTTTCTGGGTGGGAGCTCAGATGTTTGTGTACAACATTGCTCTCTTTCTTCTTGCATTCGTGATTCTGGGAGTAGGTTTTGGAATAAAGTCGATCTACTCGGCGGTACTTATGTCCATAACGGTTGATCTTCTTCAGAAGCTGGACTTCCCGGTTTTCGATGCTTCTTCTACACAAGACGGGTTTCTGCTGGTGGCAATCTACGGTGGCGTTATTGCTGGTGCTGGCATGGGCTTGGTGTTGTGGCGCGGAGCTTCCACTGGAGGAACAGATATACTTGCTATGATCTTCTCAAAGTATCTGAATTTCAGCACAGGAACGGGTCTGTTAATAAGCGATTCACTAATCACAATGCTCGCCATTGTCGTATTCGGACCTATCGCAGCAATGTACGGAATAATAACGATTTTCACTACAAGCAAGACAATAGATGGGATAATCGAGGGTATCGGCAACACAAGAACGGCTTTCATTATTAGCGTGGAAAGTGATTCAATAAAGAAGAGAATTATTGAGGAAATGGAGCGTGGCACGACGATGATTAAGGCGACGGGCGGCTTTTCCGGAGAAGACAGACCTGTTTTGATGGTATCAATAAGAAGAAGAGAGATAGGGCAGTTAAGGCATATAGTGAAGGCCACAGACAAACGGGCTTTTGTGATAATTGTGAACAATGCCGAGGTCTTCGGTGAAGGCTTCAAGAATCTCAGCTGAGGAGATGCGATGAAGTATATATGTTTCGACACTTCTTCTAAAACTCTTCTTCTCTCGGCCTGTAATGGCAGGGGAGAGATGGAGATAAAGGCTCGAGAAATCGACAAATTCGGTTCTTTGTTAGCCGTAATGGTAGAGCAGATGATAGAGAATCTCAAGATTGAGGTCCCGAAACTCGACTTCATCGGGGTCGGTGTTGGTCCCGGTTCCCTTACGGGTTTGAGAGTAGGCATTGCAACAGCCAAAGGTATCGCCTTTCCGTATGATATCCGCGTAGTTCCTTTTAACTCTCTTGATATACTGGCAAGCTCGATCGGTGATGAGAGATTCATTCTCCTGAGACGCGGAAGAGAGGGGCACTATTACTGGAGAGAATACAGAGAGAGAGTGCCAGTCAGAGAAACTGAGTTCAGTAGTACCGCCGAGTTAGTCTCCGCGATCGACTTGTCAGGGACGAAACTCTTTTTTGACGGTGAAATAGAACAGGCCTTCGAAAGATTTGATTGCAGTGAAGTGAGACATCAGGACCCCTCAGCGATGAGAGAAATCGCAGTTGAGAAGTTTGCTGCAGGAGAGTTCATAGGTTATTCTGACCTTAAACCGATATACTTGCAGAAGTCAATCGCTGAAATAAACTGGGAGAATAGAAAGACTGAAAAAAGCCACTAATCCCTTCTCAGAAGTATTAGAGGGACGTTCATTTCCTCCTTTGTCAAACCTCCGTGCCTTCCTTTGAGCGAGTGTTCCTGACCTGTGTATTTGAAACACAATGATGAGTCGTCCTTGGATACGGTAATGAGCTCACCTATCCTCTTCCTGAAAGAATTGCTCAGAGGCCTGCCGAAGAGCTTTATTTCATCAAGACGGGATGGCTCTATGATCTCAATAGAATCTCCAAAAAGCTCTTCCATCTTCTTTCTTGTTTTTTCTTTATCGAGAGAATATATGTAGGACATGCGCTGTTCACCTCCCGGCATGGAGTACATCTCATCGAAGATATCGTCGAACTTTGACCACCAGATCTCTTGCTCCCAAGGGGTTTCGATTTGACCGTGATCGGCAGTGATGAAGAATGCGGTGTTTCTCTCAGTCGTCTCATCGAAGAACCCTTCGATCGCCGAGATAAGAGCTGCGGTTTCCGAAGTGAAAGATAAGGAGTTTGGACCGTACTTGTGACCGTAAGTATCGATAAGACCCCAGTAGACAACCGTCAGACTTTCGGATTCATCCGCAGCAAGGATGGTATTGAGTTCCTCGAACATATCTCCCAATCCATGAACACCCCTGGCTATGCCTCCGCGGGAATGCATTCTCGTCAGTCCTGTGTTCACGAAACTCTTGGATGTGAGATGATAACCTTTTACGCCAGCTTCCTTCAGAGATTCGAAGATAGTTGGATTTTGATTGTACTTAAGAGGGTCAAAGCCCAATCTGGTGAGATTGTCTCTATCCTGAGTGTAGGGAGTCAACTCGATCATATTCACTAGTCCGCCGTACTCTGGAATATTGAGAAGATACCCGAGTACTCCGTGCTCTCCAGGCGTTGTGGCCGTGAACAACGAAGTGAGAGCACTGGAAGTGGTTGAAGGGAAGACAGAAGTCAGACTTCTTACATCTTCGACAGAGAAGTGTTTGAAACTGCTTTTCTCAAGGACCTTCATCAAGTTATAATAGCCAACAGCATCGATTATGAATACCACTAGCTTATCTATTCCATCGATGCTAATTCCGTGTTCTGAGAAGCAATACTCCTTCACCCCTGAAGGTATCTCAGCATCGAAGTGCTTCAGAATGGCAGCTGATAGGTTTACTATTGAACCTGTGTCGTAATTGGGATAAATGAACTCCATCTGCAACACCTTCCATCTGGACAATCTTGAGTGCGACAGATTCCTATCTTACTAGTATCTACACTCTAACAGAGTGAGAAAAAACTTTACTGAATCCTTTCTCTTCAATTATATATGACATAGGTCTTTCCGCTCCCAACATTCACTGTTCGAAATACTCACGACCTTCAAAATTCAGGGGCCCGATCCCGGTTGCTTAGGGACGGGCTCCTGAAAATTAACTGGCTCTCATCACAAATCGGACGAGTTTAGGGTAAGTTACTCTTTCACTCCTCCCTGTGTCAAACCCCCAACGATGTAGTCCTGTAACACGAGGAAGAATATGACCATCGGAACTGCTCCAATCAACGCTGCGGCAGTGAATGGGCCCCAGCTCGTTTCGAATCTTCCCGAGAACTGCCAAAGGCCAACTGCGTATGTCCATTTGTTCATGTCCTGAAGAATTATCCTTGCAATCAGATACTCGTTGAAGATGTTCATAAACGTCAGAATAGCCACAACAGCCAGAATCGGTCTGGCAAGCGGTAAAATCACCTTTAAAAAGGCCTGGAATTTCGTTGCCCCGTCGATCATTGCTGCCTCTTCGAGAGAGTTAGAGATTGTATCGTAATAGCCTTTGATCAGCCAGATGTTGAAGGCAATTCCTCCTGAATAAGCAAATATCAGGCCTCCAAGCGTGTTTAGTCCCAGGAATGGAATTAAACTTCCAATGAACTGCAGCAAAGCGTAGAGAGCCACCATGAACATTATTGTAGGGAACATCTGAATAAGGAGGAGGCCAAGCAAACCTTGCTTCCTTCCACGGAATCTCATTCTGCTGAAAGGATACGCAGCTAGAGCTGCAACGGCAACGCTGATAAGCGACACAGAAAGTGCTACGATTATTGAATTAAGAAGCCACCTGACGAAATAGAAATAAGTACTCTCTTTTTGTGCCCAGATCTGATTTGTTCTGAATAAGGCTCTGTCTATCTCCTTCAATATGCCATCATATGGAGATGAATAGGTTGTGGGCTTCTCGATTAGATCGGATATTAACCTAGATGCACGTTGGTACTTAGCGTTAACCTGCTGAAAGAGAGAATTGTAAGTCTCCTGCATCTTTCCGAAGTCATCTAGGGTTACCGAAGTCCCAAGGAATCTCAGATCGATGTAGTAGTTTACCTTGGATGCAAGTTCATCCTTCATCGATCTCATAGTAGAGATTAGCTGATTCAGCAGAGCCGTCCCTTCCTTTGCCTCCAAATCAGCCCGAATGAAATCATCGTACCACAGAAGGGTCCTGTAACGGGTTGATGCTCTTATGTTGAAGTAGTTGTTCAGCACACCGGACAGCTTCGATACATAATTTCTGGCGCCTTCCAGCGAGGTTATTTCCTCCTCCACAAACAGCATCGCAGCTTGTATACTAATCGCTTCAAGGACTTTTGCATGCTCTCTTTCTGCTCTCTCAGCTTCTTCTTGAAGTTCAGAGATCCTGTTCTCGAGGTCTTCCATGCTTTTCTTCAGGGATTCCAGTTCCGTCGTGAGAGCGATCGTTCTCTCCGATACCTCAATATACTCTGCAACACTCATCTCAAGAACAGGCAATACCCTCGACAAGTTTGACAGGGCTATGTCTATTACGTCTGCTCCCTTTAAGACTTCTGAGTTTGCAGATGCGCTTACGAGAGCTTCGCCATTGCCTAAGAACCAGGCCATCTTATCCGAGAGATCGGAAAGACTTGTGCTCAGCCCACGGACGTTCTGCATACTTGATAGCTGCCGCTGGAGAAGATCTATGGTCTCCTTTGCTGAATCGATTCTCTCGAGTGATGACCTGACTTTTGCCTCCGTCACAGCCGTACTATTACCTGCGCCTTTAGTGATTATCATTTGCAGCGGTGGAACGACGGCAGAGAGTTTTCTAGTTTCAGACACGACGGTCGGCAATGCGACTTCAAAAGAGTCTTCTAGTTCGCCTAATGCCGAATTTGAGACGACTAGAGCCTTTTCGGTAGACTCGAGGTTCTTTTTTATTGCTTCCAACTTTTCATTTGCGGCCAGGTACTCATAGTAGTCGGTTCCAAAGGCCGTCTCCGCCAGGAAAGATAGTTCTTCAGAAAGGGCTGCACTGGAAGCAGCTGCCGCTTCCCATGCGTTACCGGCAGATCTGAAGGAATCATATAGGCCTGTCCTGATCCGGTTGAGCTCGGAGGCTTGATCTTCGGGCATCGAAGATTCGACCTCCCTTAGATATCTGTTAATAACTTGAAGCCACTCAACTCTTCGCCATTCAGAGTAGTCAATGCCAGAGAGAGATATGTAATCTTCAACAGAATTCAGTGATTCCACCACTTCTTTCTTGTTCTCAAATTCAAGGGTTTCTATTGCTAGCAGCGTCTCGTCGCGATGACGGAATACCTCTTCGTACAGGTTTCTGTAAGCTTCGAGAGACTCGATGACTTGTGATGACCTTTCGCCAAGCAATCCGATGTAGAAGGGATAGGTTCCTTCAAGAGAAGGTGAGGCGGTTTGAAGAATTTCTCCTACCGCGTAGGCCGTCTTCAGTTCGTCTAGTCCACCTATCTCTTTGAGTCTCTCTTCGAAGAGGACCTTGTCTTTGAGTCTCAGCTCATTCATTTCCTTGATTATCATGCTCTCCATTTCTACCAGATTGCTTTCAATTGCAGCGGTACCGCCTTCGACTGCCCTAACCATTTCTTCGCTCTCATCCATAAGAGAATCGAATTTAGTGAGGAACTTCTCAACAGTATTCTTCAGATCCTCCTGGCTTTTCCCTCTGTAGTCTCCTGTGGCGTATGTTGCACTCTGGAGATCAAGAACAAGCCTTCCTACGCTTCTTTCCGGGAAAAGAAGGTTCCTGTAGTGTTGAAGAGTTACTCTGGTTGAAAAGAGCCTTGACGAGAAAGCTGCCTGGTCACGTCTTATTGAAGTGGTTATCAACCAAACCATGGGAAAGAGAACCACAACGACAACAGCTATCAAGATTATGTGTCTTAACCAGTATTTTCTTCTCTCAACGGCCATTATCTGCTCACCTCTTCAAAGGAACCGGACAATTTAAAGTTTATCCAGCTGAAGCCGGCGACGATTATGAATATGATAATTGAAATGGCACTGGCAAAGCCAAAGTCCTGACCTCTCCCTTCAAACGCCAGCTTAAAAGTGTATGAGATCAAGATATCAGTTGCCCCAGCGGGTGTCGAAGCTCCAGGAATTGCGGGTCCACCTTGGGTCACCAGATAAATGCCGGTGAAGTTGTTGAAGTTGAAGGCAAAGCTGCCGACAAGCAAAGGTGCAACAGTAACCATTAACAGGGGGAAGGTAATCATTCTGAATCTCTGGAGTCTCGTTGCACCATCGATCGATGAGGCCTCATAAAACTCTTCGGGAATACTCTGTAAAGCACCGAGGCTTACTGTCATCATGTACGGGAAGCCCAACCATGTATTGACAATCAAGACTGAAACTTTGGCCCAAAAGGCATCGTTCAGCCACTTTATTGGTTCAAGCCCAAAGAGTCCCTGAACAATGAACCTGTTCAGAACTCCATAGGTTTCGTTGAAGAAGCCATTTCTCCATACAAGAGCAGAGATAAAGGCAGGTACGGCCCAGGGAATGATGAGCAGTGTTCTGTAAATCTTCTTTCCCTTAAGTCTCCGATCATTCAGTGTGATTGCCAGCGCCAGGCCAATTACGAATGAGAAGAGAACGCTAAGTCCGGCCCAGGTAAACGTCCAGCCGAATACCTGAAAAAACGGGTCCCTTATCTTCGGATCCTGGAACATCCTAACGAAGTTCCAAAAACCAACGTCAGATATGTAGCCCTCAACTATGAACTCGTTTCCATTTGCGTCGATATCATAGAAAAAGCCACCCTCCTCGATCAAGGTCCTTCCCGTCTGCCTGTTATAGACAACGGTCTCCTGAATGGCTCTTCCGGCGGAGAATGAAGTCTCAGTCCTTAACGCATACTTCCTTTCAGTGGTGGCAAAGGTTGTGTAAAGAGAGTTTGGGAATAGTCTTATCTGATTACCCTCCGAGTCTGTAAATTCGGCATTTCGGAGCCACACTCCTCTTATTTCGCTGAAGTAGAAGGGAGCGTTCGGCCTGGTGGAGGTGTCTTGGGGAGAATAAAAGTATATATACCTTGCACCGGCATCAGATAGGATAGCCAGGATTCGGTCATCCGGAGAGCGTGAAAGAGTGTAGTTCACCCCGCCGATAACGAAACTGTCCGATTTTATCTCGAACATCTTGGCGGTGGCCAGTGTGATGTTCCCCGATGCATCTCTGCTTACAACCTGAGGCCTAAGAGTGGCATACATCTCTCCATCCGTCTTCGACTTCAGAAGAGTTATGAATCTGTCTGTGGGGCTATAGTTGTCGAGCTCGATAAAGATGGAAAACTCGAATTCCTCGGGGTTTTCCGGGATGTAGAAGTAATCGCTGAGGAGCTTTTGAATTGACTGCTGCCTTGTGAATAGATGCCCGGTTCCGTAATTAGTGAAGGCAGTTCTGAAAGTGTAGTACATTGGATATAGCGTGAGAATGAAAAGCAATATCATTGCGGGAATCATATATCTGTACGGGTAACCCTTTGGATTCAACGCAATTATATCAATTAGCAGAGTCAGGATGACCATTGTTACCATCAAGCCGAAATTCCCATCGGCAAATAACAGATATATGCTCCATAGAGAAAAGGCATTGAATATTGCGAGGATAGCCAGGGAAAAGAGAAAGATTACAAATCGTCTTCCACTCAAGGTAATCCCTCCGGACAGTTAAACCAGAGCGCGGGAGTCTCCCGCGCTCAGTCTAACAAGATTTAGATATGTGGATAAGTCAAGAGAGAACAATCATTTTCCAATTGTAGTCTTGATCTTCTCTACTGCAGAATTGAAAGCGTTCTCCACTGTATCCTGACCGTTGATAATAAGGCCAAGTGCATCGCCCATTGCTCCCCATACGCTCGCCATTTCCGGAACGTTTGGCATTGGTGTTCCTACTGAAGCGCTCTTGGAGAACTGTAAAACATCATACAGCTCTGGACCGGCGTCCGCTTCAATAAATGCAAACACGTCGGCTCTTGCCGTACCTCTTCTCTCTCCGAGGAACATTCCGTACTGGCCTTCGAAGCTTCCGATGTAGTTCACCACGAATTCAGTGGCTTCAAGCTTGTTCGGAGACTTTGAGTTTATCATGAAGCCCTGTACTCCGACGAATGGTCTCGGAGTTGTACCGTCGTCGAATGTGATTTCGCTGAAAGGAAGAATCGCGTAGTCGATACCCGCATCGCGGTAACTTGGGGTTGCCCATATGCCGTTAATAATGAATGCGGCCAGTCCGTCTTTGAACAAAGAGTCCATCAGGTTGTAATTTGGACCGCCAGGAATTAGGCCTTTGTCGAACCAAGATTTGATGAGGTTTCCGCCTGCAATCGCACCCTCGTTGTTCAGGCCTATGTCGGTTACATCAAGACCCGCAGCAGTCTCCTTGAAGATATAGCCGCCTCTTCCCAGTATGAAAGGTGCGGAGTGATAGAAATCCCCAACTGCGTAGATCAGGCCCACGACTTCATCATCTGCAGCCTCGAAAGCAAGTTCTTCAAGCTCTGAGATTGTTTTCGGTGCTTTGAATACGAGATCCTTGTTGTAGATGATTGCAATCGCCTCAACAGTATAGGGGACACCGTAGAGGTTTCCGCCGTAGCTGAAGGCATCTAGAGTGACATCGTAGTACTGATCGGCTTCGGGAAGAAATGGAATCGGTTCGATAAGGCCATTGATAGCGAGTTCACCAACCCAGTCATGTGCGCCTACTATGATGTCGGGGCCCTCGCCTGCGGGAGCTGCGGTAAGGAACTTGGACTTTATGTCGCCAAAGTTCACCTGCTGAATCTCCACTTGAATTCCGTAGTCACTTTCGAAATCTGCCGCCAACTTCTCAAGTGCAGGGATCTGGTTCTCAGAGGACCAAATCACCAACTTTGCGCTTGCAAAAGATAAGACTAGAAGTAGCACTAAAAGAACAGCTGCGAGTTTTCTCATCTTCTGAACCCTCCTTTGATAGAATTGGGATACACCCTAAACAAATTGTATCAGAAAGTTCCGGTTAATTAAAGAAGTGTTAATGCAGAGATTGAACAAAAAAAACGCCCCCATTCTTCATGAAGGCGCTAAGTAGTCTACAGTTGCCTCTTGTTAGCTTTAATATAGTTCTATCTTCGTGAATATTGTTAATACTACGAATCAAACTGGGTATACCGTTATCCCTTCTCTAAAATCCTTCGCGACTTCAAAGTCGACTCTGAGAGAATCTCTGTATCTCTGACTAAGATACTTCTTTCCAACTTCTCCAAGTAACAGGTATATAAGAAGATCCTCATCGCATTCGGCCAGCAGGCCGAGTTCGTTTCTTCCTTTTTCGACTTCTGGGTCAAGAGTGTCGCCCGGCCTATGAGAAATCGACTCTTCATCTCCCATAACTCTTGATTTCAGTGACTTGTCGATTTCTGCAGGAGGTGTTCCATAGAATCCCCTTATGTATCTTTCTACTTCTTTCGTGATCGTCTTGTATCTCTCGTTGTTCATAACATTCAAGACCGCTTGCACGCCCACTATTTGAGATGTTGGAGTAACAAGGGGGGGATAACCGAGATCAGCGCGTACCTGAGGAACTTCTTCGAGAACCTCTTCGAATCTGTCGCTCATGTTCTGAGATTTCAGTTGGTTTATTAGATTGGAGTACATTCCTCCCGGAATCTGATTTTCCAAAACTGAAGTGTTTATAGTGAAACCTGCATCAGTGCCACTGTGATTCTTCCTAACCCTTGAAAAGTAGTCGTTTATCTCTTTGAGTAGAGGGTAATTTGGCTTCTCTGAGAGCCCCATATCGTGTAATGTTGTCCATATGCTCTCGACACCAGGTTGTGAGGTTCCGAATCCCATTGAAGACGTGGCGGTGTCGAGAATATCGGCCCCGGCCTCAGCGCTCTTCAAGTAAGCCATATCGGCAATACCCGTTGTGAAATGAGAGTGTACCTCCAAAGGGATAGAGTGCCTCTTCTTGATCTCATTTACAAGAGTTGAAGCCGTTCCAGGCTTCAGAAGGCCTGCCATGTCCTTAATACAGAGAGAGTCTGCGCCCAAATCCGCAGCTTTGTCGGAGATCTTCACAAAGTAATCGATGTTATGAACGGGACTGGTTGTATACGACATTGCTACTTGAAGGTGCATTCCAGCATCCTTTACTGCGCTTGCCGACTTCTCCAGATTTCTTAGGTCGTTAAGGGCGTCAAAGATCCTTACAATATCAATCCCGTGATTTGCCATAGTCTTAACAAAGAGCTCTACAACATCATCTGCATAGTTTCTGTAACCGAGAAGATTTTGACCTCTTAGAAGCATCTGAAGCTTGGTATTCTTAAATCTCTCTTTGAGTACATCGAGTCTTTCCCAAGGATTTTCATTAAGGTATCTAACACAGGAGTCAAAGGTTGCTCCGCCCCAGACCTCCACTGCGTGGTAACCAACCTGATCGACAAGAGGAGCTATATCTGCCAACTCAGCTGTTGTGACCCTAGTGGCCAGAAGTGACTGGTGCGCATCTCTCATCGTAGTGTCAACGAAACGGACTTTTCTCAACTTAATGCCTCCTTTCTGTGTACAATACTATGATAGAGGAGTGATGTTATGCGATCAAATAAAAGAGATTACGAATTCGACATAATCGTCATAGGGGCCGGACATGCCGGTATCGAGGCCGCATTAGCTGGCGCGCGAATGGGCATGAGAACGCTTATTCTAAATATTAACCTCGACACGGTTGGTTGGACGCCCTGCAATCCGGCTGTGGGGGGCCCAGCGAAAGGCATTGTCGTAAGAGAGATAGACGCGCTCGGTGGGGAGATTGCCAAGTCAACAGATAAGGCATCACTCAATATAAGAGTTCTAAACACCAGCAAAGGAGCCGCCGTCAGAGCACTGAGATCTCAGGTGGACAAGAACAGGTATAGCCAGATAATGAAGAGAATACTTGAGATGCAGGAAAATCTGCACTTGCAGTCTGGAATTGTGAAGTCCATAGAAGTGGATAAGGGTCGTGTAAGAGGCATCACGACGCACTTTGGCCTCAGGTACTCTGCACGTTCTGTAATAGTTGCTTCGGGCACCTTTCTTGGAGGGAAGATATTCATCGGACCACAGGAGTTTCCCGCAGGAAGGCTTGGTGAGTTTCCAGCAACCGAGCTAACTGCATCGCTTAAAGCTTTGGGGTTCGAAGTCAGACGTTTCAAGACTGGGACCCCTGCAAGAATAGCAGGCAGATCAATCGATTTCTCCAGTATGGAGCGTCAGGGTACCTCAAATACCCCGCTTTGTTTCTCATACTTTTCCGAGCCCTTTGTCCTTGAAGACGATCATCCGTGCTGGCTGACCAGGACAAATGAGAGAACACACGACATCATCAAGAGAGACCTCAGATTCTCGCCGCTGTACGGGGATGTTAAGCTTATCGATTCAAAGGGACCGAGATACTGCCCTTCGATTGAGGATAAGGTGATCAAGTTCTCTGATAAGAGTAGCCATCAATTGTTTGTTGAACCCGAGAGTGCTTTGAGCGACGAGTACTATTTGAACGGTCTTTCAACCAGCCTTCCTTTCGAGACACAGCTGGAAATGATCAGAACAATAAAGGGGCTTGAGAGGGCGGAAATCGTCAGGCCGGCTTATGCTGTCGAGTACGACTATATAGATCCGACTCAGTTGTACTCAACGCTGGAGAGCAAATTAGTCGAGAATCTGTATTTCGCTGGTCAGGTAAACGGGACCAGTGGTTACGAGGAAGCTGCCGGTCAGGGTTTGATCGCGGGAATCAACGCATCAGCGAAGCTGCATGGCGGGAAGCAGCTTGTACTAAGTCGATCGGAAGCTTATATTGGAGTTATGATCGACGATCTTGTGACGAAGGGAGTGGATGAACCTTATAGACTTCTCACGTCAAGAGCGGAGTACAGATTGCTTCTCAGGCACGATAATGCGCACATAAGGCTTACAGAGTACGGTCATGAATACGGACTAGTGCCCGACTGGTTCAGTGAGAAGGTATCCCGATTAGCAAACCAGACCAGGAATCAGGTCTTAAGACTTGAAAGAGTGACCGTCAGACCTTCTGAAAGGTTGAACCAGCTATTAATTAGTAAGAGGAGTTCGAGACTTGATACGCCCGCAAAGCTTTCGGGTCTGCTAAAAAGATCGGGAGTTGAGTACAGGGACCTTTCAGATTACGATCCCGAACCGATTGTTGATGATGAAGTGATAGAACAAGTTGAAATAGAGATCAAGTACAGTGGATATATTAAGCGTCTTAGGGAAGAGGTCAAGAGACTTGAAGAGCTCGAGGGAGATCAAATCCCCTCCAACTTAGATTATGGTGAAGTATCCAACCTCTCAACAGAAGGAAGAGAAAAGCTGAAAAGAACAAAGCCTACAACGATAGGCCAAGCAACGAGAATACCCGGCTTGACACCCTCAGACATCATGAATCTATCTTTTCATCTCAAGCATCACAACCAGAAATAAGATCCGAGTTGGGTTCTGGTTTTATCGCGAGAGCAAGGTCTGTAAAGTTTTTTCCAGATCTCTATGTTCAATTGACTTTCCGTCTTTCAGAAGAGAGAACGCGGCCTTTATTACAAGAACCCTAGGATACTTCACAGTCATTTCCTGAACCGGATCTGCAGATATCCGAAGACCCACAGAGCTGTTGTTTAGCATTGGACCATCTCCTGAACCTCTTGACACAAGTCATGAGGAATATTATAATCAATTTTGTGTCTGGGCTCGTAGCTCAGTTTGGTTAGAGCTTCCGGCTCATAACCGGGCGGTCGGTGGTTCGACTCCACCCGAGCCCACCAGACTCGGCGGCTTATGCCGCCTTTTTCTGTACTAATTTTAGCAGTTTTGCCAGTGTTCTTCAAGATAGTTTTCTTATATTTAACATATAAGTGACGAAGCGTAAAGAAAGTAGATGAAGCATTTATGTACAATACGAGTTACGGTTTACGGTTCGAGACTGATTTCATTCTAGTGTATGCACTAACCTTCCTGAAACAAATGTCATGTCCGCGAAAGTATCTTCTCTCGTCTTTAAGAGATCTGAGCCGGTTACGAAGAAATCTGCTGGGTCCCCTGGATTGAGCGCGAAGGATCTGACACTGTTTGCTAGAGTGTGTCCGGCTTTGCTATACATCTCTATGCTGTCCTTTCTGGAGAAGAATCTATCGGCCGAAACGAGGTTCTTGACTACCGAAGTGCTCTCTACCGGTGAGTCGGTTGAGAAGGCAACAACTACTCCCATATCTCTCATCTTTCCAAACGGGTAGGCATCTTTGATCCGGATCGGCCCGAACCTCTCCGGTGCAATTGTGCTGTCAGAGTCAACGAAAACCGGTTGAATCGATGCGGTTAGTCTCTGGCCGGCAATCCTTCTTATCTGGTCCTCAGACGCGATCTGAACGTGAATTAGTCTATGCTTGAGAGTTTCACTGTTCGATCCTTCAAAAGCCAAGAGGGCCTCTTCCAGTGACCGATCTCCTATAACATGTACGCAGACCTGAATTCCTTCTCTGTCTGCTCTCCTCACGATCGGCCTAAGATCATCGGCAGTCATATATAGGACGCCGGTTTCGGTCGGAGAATCGTGGTAAGGCTCAATCATCGCCGCCGTTCTTGCTCCGAGCGACCCGTCAAGATACATCTTTGCAGCTCTCAGTCGGAAGAAATCAGTTTCGAATTGCCTGCCATGTTTGATCAATTCCAGATCTTCTTTTCTGGAGATGCAGAGCTTTTCGTAGACTCTCATTTTGTTCGCGCTCGAGAGAGCCTCCATAAGGAGTTCATAATCTATGCCGTGATAATCGTCACTGTGTACCGAAGTCACTCCATATTTCAAAAAGGACCTTGTTCCCGCTTCAATCGCTTCTCTGACTTCAGCAGGAGAGAGTTTTGCTATCCGGTCCATCTCCTCTAGAGCTCTCTCCTTGAGTATTCCAAGATCGATGTCCGAACCATCAAGACCGTGAAGTCTTTCAAGGTCTAATAGCTTTATCAGGGACGAGTTTACGCAGGCGATATGTCCGCACCTTCTGGTAATAATCGTTGGTTCTGAAGTGATGAGATCAAGCTTTCCTCTCACGGGCATAAACCCTAACACTTCCTGATCCCAGCCTCTAGCTCTTACTATCCTTCGATCAACGCTCAACCTATCGGCAAGCGATTCGATAGAGCTGCAGCCCTCTAGATCAACCTCCAGAGACTTTCTTCCCGTTCCAATGAGGTGTGCATGCGAGTCGACAAATCCAGGGTAAACGAATTTGCCTGAAATATCTATCTCTTGAGCACCATAAGGAGTATCTGCAGAGAATTCTCCTGAGTCAATGTAGAGGTCCTTGCAAGAATAAGCTCCGGTCTCTTCCAAATAGACAAATCCGCCTTTCAAGGAGTAACCGTTCATAGTTCTTCTCCCGAGTTAGCGGCTATAAGACCACCGAGCGCGGCATTGTTTATCAGTAGGGAAATGTTTGCATCAAGTGTCTTCCCTCCTGACAGCAGCGCGAGTTTGCCGAGCAGATATGGAGTGAGAGTCTTCCCCGAGATCCCTTCTTCTACGGCTGCTTTTAGAGCGGATTCAATGAGAGCGCTCAATTCATCGTAGTCCATAGAGTCCATTTCGGGAATAGGATTAGCTACTAGCAGTCCGCCCTCTATTCCAAGCCTTTCTTTTTCTTTCAGAATCATCACTGCCTCTTTTGGGGAGTCTATGGTTAGATTGATTTTGTAAGGGCTTTTTGAGCAGTGGAAGAACGGGAAACAATCGGTCTTGTAACCAACGATTGTTACTCCGAAGGTTTCAAGAAACTCCAGGGTCTTTGGTACGTCAAGAATGCTCTTCACGCCTGCCGATATTACGATCATTCTAGTTCTCGAAAGCTCTATGATGTCTTGAGAGACATCCCAATCTACTCCTCTGTGAACTCCTCCGATTCCCCCCGTAGCGAATACAGAGATTCCATTCAACTTTGCAATAGCCATTGTAGCGCTGACGGTCGTTGCTGCATCTCTCTTCATCGCTGTTGCGTAGGATATCTCTGCAGTACCAACCTTGAGGACATTTCGACCCGTTCCAAGTCTTCTCATCTCTTCCTCGTTTACACCCACGATAATTCTTCCGTCTAGAATTCCTATGGTTTTTGGTATTCCGCCATTTTCTTTGACTGCCCGCTCCATGTTCAGAGCAGTTTCGAAGTTAATACCTTGTGGAAGGCCGTGAGCTATAACTGTAGATTCAAGAGCTACAACTCTTTTCAACAATATTCACCTCTCATAATTCTCATATGCGGCAAGCTGTGTACAAAACTTTTCAGACAACCAGAACAGCTGCAAACACAGGTTTCAAAGAACTGTTGAAGCAGGCTCTAAGAAGTCTGTCCAATCAATTTTAACAGAACGTCACGTAATGTATGATAATTAAATCTACTCAAAAAGTCGCGTCATTGAAAAGCCGGAACCATGATGCTATAATTTCCACGATGTGCCCCTATAGTTCAACGGATAGAACAGCGGATTCCTAATCCGCAGATGAAGGTTCGATTCCTTCTGGGGGTACCAGCGCGAGGTTTTCCTCGCCTTTTTTATTGGTAATTAGCATAATGGAAACTGGTACAGAAAAGGCTACTTAGAGTACGTTAATTAGCTGTAGACGGTGCCATTCGCCCGTACATCGATTTGAGAAGTATTCATTATGATCATAGAATTCTAATGAAGAACACCAATATGGAGGAGGTATTCTCGTGGCCGAAACAAGTCTGTTCCAAAATGCACTTAAGCAGTTCAATAAAGCTGCCGATGTCATGGATCTTAGCCAGAGCATGAGGCAGGTCTTGTCTTTTCCGAAAAGAGAGCTAACTGTGAATTTCCCCGTAAGAATGGATAACGGGGAAATCAAGGTCTTCACTGGGCACAGGGTACAGCACAATGTAGCCAGAGGTCCGGCAAAGGGAGGAATCAGGTACCATCAGAACGTTACTCTCGATGAAGTGAAGGCACTGGCTTTCTGGATGACATGGAAATGCGCGGTAGTTGGTATCCCGTACGGAGGTGGAAAGGGCGGAGTTTGTGTGAACCCTCAAGAGCTTTCAATCAACGAGATTGAAAGACTTTCAAGGAGATTCTTCTCAGAGATTCAGATCATAATAGGTGAAGGAGAAGACATTCCTGCGCCAGACGTAAATACTAACGCTCAGATAATGGCCTGGTACATGGACACATACTCCATGAACATTGGTCATTCAGTTCTCGGAATCGTTACAGGCAAGCCTCTGGAAATAGGTGGTTCTAAGGGAAGAACGGAAGCAACGGGTCGCGGAGTAAGAGTGGTTGCCGAAGAGGCTCTAAAGTACAAAGACATGGATCCAAAGCAGGCGAAGGTGGCCGTTCAGGGATTCGGAAACGTAGGATCGTTTGCGGCGAAGCTAATAGATGAAGAGATGGGTTCAAAAGTCATCGGTGTGAGTGATGTTTCTGGTGGACTTTATAATCCTGAGGGTTTCGACATTGATGATCTGATCGCATACAGGGATCAGAACAACGGAGTGATCGAGGGCTACCCGAAGGGACAGAAGATCAGTAACGAAGACCTGCTCGGACTCGATGTGGATATCCTCGTTCCAGCAGCTCTTGAGAATGCGATTACTGAGAAGAATGCAAAGAACATAAAGGCAAGAATAATCGTCGAGGGCGCAAACGGTCCTATGACACCGGAAGCGGAAGACATAGTTCTTGGAAACAAGATCTTCGTTGTTCCCGACTTCCTGGCAAATGCCGGAGGAGTCACAGTCTCATATTTCGAATGGGTACAGGGACTACAGCATTATTTCTGGGATGTGGAGGACGTAAGAAGAGCTCTCCAAAAGATAATGAGAGAGGCTTTCGCTTCCGTAGCATCGACAATGAACAGGTACAACATCGATATGAGAACTGCCGCATATGTTGACTCTATAGAGAAGGTTGCTCACGCCACAAAACTCAGAGGAATCTATCCCTGATATATCTGCTGTCAGATTCACGGAGCGGAAGAATTGTCTTCCGCTCTTTTTATATGTTGGGAGAATCAGAGTCGCTCAGATAAGTAGAAGTTGTCGTCGACTCTGTAAGCCGTCAAATAGCCTCCATAAACACAGCCAGTGTCTATACCGATCTTTCCTTCTTGAATTAGAGGGCCGCTAATTAAGGGTGTATGACCAAACACAACCGTACGGTTCCTGATAGGGTTTGGCGTCTCCAGAAATGGTTCTCGGATCCACAGAAGATCCTTTGAATTCTGCTTCTTCAAGGAGATTCCCGGCCGTACCCCGGCATGAACGAAAATGAAGTTGTTCTCTTCGTAGTGAAGAACAGTCTCGTTGAGAAACTCAATATGGTATTCTGGAACAGATCTAATACTCCCATAACTTCTGATTGTTGTTTCCATCCCGTTATAAGCCCAGATCGTAGATCCTTCGGCGCCTCTCAGATAATCAAGGAACATCTGCTCGTGGTTACCTCGAATGAAATGACAGTCATGGTTTACGGAAAGTGATATCAGAAAATCGATGACTCCCCTGGGGTTCGGTCCACGGTCCACATAATCACCAATGAAAACAAGAGTGTCGTCAGCTTTGAGATCGATCGCCTTTATAAGTCTTTTGAGCGGTGAAAGGCAACCGTGTATGTCACCGATTGCATAGGTCAACCGAGAAATCTCCTCATAAAGAGTTGCCAGAGAAAGGATATTACAATTCCTGCAAGCGGGCTAATTATCCATTCTTTCTTGGAGTCCCTTGAAAAGACTGCCCGGAAAGCAAGCCCGGCAGCAACCGAGATAATGACCCAAGTCCAGTGATTTGCAAGAATGAAGATAAATATAGACATTCTCTCAGCGATTCCGATTGAGTCGGTAGCCTCTTCCGGCACTATGGCCCCTCGAAGAAAGTAAGTGACACCCACGGTTACCAGAAGCATTCCCATGAGATACCAGGAAAACTCAACAGTGACAAATGATTCTACGAGGAAGCTTCTTCCCAGTAAGGTGAAAAAAAGCAGCAGGAAAAACGCAATGACTTCGATCAAGAGGTTTGGCAACCTCTTGCGGCCCATGTCAACAGTGACTGTCAGGCCGACAGAAAGTATCAGTAAAAGTATTCCAAGAGGGCTTGATAGAAAGACGTCGAAAGTGAAGGCAAGAAAGATCAGAACGACCCAAATGAAATGCATCCAGAACTTCTTATCATCCATCTTTGCAAGCTTTCGATTATTTACAAATGCATGATCAACTACATAGTAAGCCACCAGAAGATGTAATGGCATATCTCAACCTCCGATCTTTTTTTTGCTGTTCCATGGTAGCACAGGAACTAGAAAGGTTGCAACAACAAGTGCGACAAGAACCCCAAATCCGAGGCTTACACCGAATGTGCTCAGGAGTTTTCCCCTTGCAAAAATGAATGAGAAGAAGGTTAGCATAGTCGTTGCCGAAGACATGGTTATTGATTTTAGGGTTCTGGCCAGCTCTGTGTTCTTCTTCTCCCTAGAACTATGTATAACGTAAACAAGTGAGTCCACACCAATTCCAATTATCAGCGGGGCAGAGATTACAGTTACAAAAGTCGTCTCAATTCCCATCAATTCCATTAAACCAAACATCGACATCAAAATTCCGACCATTAGAACTAATGTTTTGAGTCCGTCTATGATGGACTTTCTTTCGATAGAAACGACGACAAAGATTGCTACGAAGGCAACCAGACATATTGGAAGGGAGATGATTCTCACAAGGTCCATCAGGTAATGGAAGACTTTGGGATACCCTCCGAAAGAAGCTCTGAGTTCAGGACTGAGACTGTCGTAAATAATCTTTATGACGTTGTTTCTATAGATCATCGATAATGGTTCTGAGTTCATAACAAAATACGTCTCACCATTGGCAGCCTCGTAGAGAAGCTGATCTCTCAGGCTTTCCGGTATGACCTCGGTAGCAAGGTCAATAAGATCATTCGAGCCTTCAATGGATTCCGCTCTGTCAAGGAGTTCTACAACGAAGTCATAGTAATTTGCTTTCTTGAAAACGGCCTCAATTAACGGAGAGTCTCTCAGCGCATTGATTTCCCTGGTAACTTGCTGCATCTGATTAATGTAATCTCCCTCTCCTCCTTCGATAACAGAAAGTATTGAGAAGGAGCTCTTGAAATTCGGATTCTGATCGATTTCCTCATGCGCCCTTCTTAGAGAATCTATATCTGGAAGTATAAATGGCACTGTGTTTATAATGCTTCCCCCGAAGGTTCTTTCAATTAGGCTGGGAACTGCGATCTGTTCTGAGTCGGTTGACATCAATCCGGGAGGAGTATAGGAAAAGCTTCTAATATTGTTCAAACCAAGATAACTGAGCATCAGGATAAGCATGAAGACAACTCCTCCGAAAACGACGCCGAATTTCAAGATTACCTTCGAGATTCTCAGGAAAAATCTGTCGAGCAGGTGAATGTTTGCCTTCTTTTCAGGATTTATTACGGTCATGATCGAAATTGCCGGGAGATAGACTGTCATTACGATAAAGAAGACAACAATACCGATTGCAGAGAGAATCCCCAGTTCTCTAATGGCCGGGGAGCTGATTACTGCAAGGATCATGAAGACAAGAGCTGTCGTTATCATGCTTGCCGAAAGAGGCTTTATAAGAGCTTTATAGGAGCTGTACAATAGAGTTACCGGGTTCTTCTCTCTGTTTGCACCATCCGAAAGTCTGGTTATCATATGTATTCCATAGTCGATTCCCAGTCCAAGCGTTATGGCGGTGACGAAGGTAGTGATGATGTTTAGAGAGCCGAAGATTACGTAAGCAAGGCCGAGAGTGATGAACATCGAAATAGCCAGTGAAGAGAAAACGCAAAGGGTAACCTTCCAGCTTGAATAGGCAATGAAGAAGAGAAGAGAGATTCCTGCAAGCGACAGCACTGTTGTCAGCATGAAATCATCACTTACTTGCCTGTGCGAGTCGTAAGTTCCGAAGTGATCTCCTGCCATTCCATAAGTTACTCCGTGAACTCCGCAAACACCATCAAGCCACTCTCTTAGTGCTGGAATCACTCTTTTCACGTATGATACATCGGAAGAAGGCCCATCGAGCCTGATACCCATAACCAAAACCATCGGGTCGTTAACAGGAATTGATTCTGGAAGTCTTATGAAGCTGAAGAAGTCTTCTCCTTCCGGTTCGTTTGCAACTAGTCCTTTGAGGTCCTCAAAACCGAGCAACATCTGTCCAAGGCTTCGAATAGCAGAGAAATCGTAGTTGACGAGTCTTTGGACGGTCCTTGAAAGATCCTGATCTCGATTTCTGATTGAGGAGAGTTGTCCTGGATCGACCATTAGGAGGCCCAGAGGCCCGAGATCAGACATTAGATCGAACCTCACAAAGGATTCGATACTCCTGAATTCGTTCGATCCTTCGTAAATCCCTCTCGCAGCCGAAATAAGATTCTCTATTCCCTTTTCAGTTTTGTCTTGTGTTTGCAGAACGATGTAAGTGACGTCGCCAGAAGTGTCTCCGTTTATGAAGCGATTGTACTGCTTCACGACAGGATCGTCCTGTGGAAGAATCTTAAGCAGATCTGAATCAATATTCAGTTTCAATGAAAGGTATGCACCAAATGCGCCAAGAATTACGAAAAACACTACTACTGCTGCACGGTGTCTTACCACGAACTCACTCAATCTCTGCAACAAATAATCACTCTCAGTCATTTCTTCTAAATTGAACAAGCAACTCTAGTATATCAACTTTTGCATGGCCAGAGATCGATATTAAGCGACCAAAGCTGAGTGTTCAGTCCCTGATAAGAAAATATCTGACCGGAAGAAATGGTATCGAGTATCTCTCGACCGTCTGTAAGAAGGATTCGCTAATAGTCGCGCCTTCTCTGAGAACCACAATGGGTCCACTGCCGGAGAAAACATCTGAAACGAACCTTCCAGGACTGAGAGAGTGCATATAATGGACTCTGGCGAATTCGAACCCTTCTTCCTGCAATGAATTGAAGTCTGATTCCATAACGATTGTGTAGCCGGGGATATAACTTAGTCGGAAAGCTCCGTAGTCGATGAACTCCAGCCTGGTTACAACTGAACCGAAAAAGTCGATTGTCTCTCTTTCTCTTGAACCTTGTTTTCCGCTTTCAATGACAAAAAGTGTCTGCAATCTCGAGAAGGTTTCAAAGTATGGACTGACAAACGTTCTCATCCCGTTTTCAGTAGACATTATCCAGGGTCCTACGTTTTCCTTCTCTAGCTGTTTAAGTACAGAGCTGAACTCCTCAACTGCTTCGAGATGATTCTTGAAACCTTCAAGCACCGGCAGAAACTTGTTTCTAAGAAAGAAGTCGGGAGCGGCACTCCGTCTCCCGATATTCTGAAGAGCTTCCAGATTAACATACAATATCACCAAAAGCCCGAAAATCAGGGCAATTAGCGAAATTGCGATTGGCAAACTTGCGATTCTCAATTTACGGTCTTCACTCCTAGACTTTCGAGGATTATCTCGATTGCTTTTAAAAGTTGAAGATCATGTTCGATGTCTATAGTGGCTTTGGATAGTGTTAGTTCGCTTCCGTCCTCTTCAAGGACATCATCACCCGGTTCAACGATGATATCTGGTTCTATACCCTGAAGATGAATATCATTACCATCTGGAGTGAAATAATGAGCAGTTGGTAGCCATATTTCGCCTCCATTGGAAAGATTGAAAACAGTCTGAACTGCCGCCTTCCCAAAGGTCTTTGTTCCGATAACCGTTGCCAGTCCGTGATCTTTCAACGCTCCAGTAAGTATCTCTGAGGCCGATGCGCTTCCTTCATTAACAAGCAAAACGATTGGTTTGTCTTTGAAGTAGGCATTGTATCTGGATCCCCATGAGTTGTATATTTCTTCCTGACCGTCTCTGTACCTAATCGTTATTACTCTCTGGCCTTTGGGCAGAATGAGAGATGAGATGTTCAGAACACTTTGCAGAAGTCCGCCTGGGTTGTTTCGCAGATCGATTATGTAGGCCTCGCTGTTTCTGCTAAGGTTTAGAGCATCCTGGAATTCATCGTAGGTTGGCGCGTTGAAGCCCGTAATGTGTATATAAGAGATTTCGATATCTTCAATATCTATCAACTCACTCTTTACGCTCCTTATTTCAATGAATGCCCTGGTAATTTCAACGAAGAAAGGCTCAGTGAGAGTTTCTCTGTAGACCTCCAAAACCACTTGGGTATCGGGGTCTCCTCTGAGCATGTTGACGGCACCGTAATAGCCGACATCGGAAATTGGTACTCCATCTATTGTAAGAATCAAGTCGCCGGGTCTTAGGCCCACTCTTTCTGACGGGCTCCCGGCCATAGGTGCCACCACTTCAAGACAATCAAATTTAATGTTGTACTGAACAGTAGAACCAATACCTCCATACTTGGAGCTTGTGTCAAGCTCATTCTCCCTGGTTTGAACGGGATCAAAATACCATGCAAATGGATCATCGAGTCCACGCATCGTACCTGTTAAAGTTTCGTTGAGCACATCGTCATAATCTACTTTGTCAATGTCGTAGTAGTTTCGTTCTATATATGTAAGTATCTGAAACACAGGACTGAACTTCTCGAACATCTCATCGTCCGTCATAGTTGTAAATGCCCCCAGGAAGAAGACCGCAATAAGAACCGCGATCGACGCCGTTATCCTAAAGGCTTTCTTCTTAGTCATGCAACTTCCTCCCTTCTACTTTTATACCGAACACCAGGTATGTAGTATGGCCGACCATTCTGTCTTCCGGCCTAAACCTTTCGGGATTGGTCTTATAGCTTCTTGCCATTATCTCCCATACCTGAACATCGATAACTCCTAGATTCCTAAGAATCCCGATCGTTTCTTGAACCTGGTTGGCTGTAGGGCATAGAACGCAGATCCTACCGCTTCTCTTCAGGATAGTTGTCGAAGTCTCAAGAGAAGTAGAAGGTTCGGGAACATCAAGAAAGAAGGCATCGGCTACCTTACTGTCTTTGCATTCTACAATATCTCCCGCTACGAAGTTCACCCTTTCTGCAAATCCAAGGTGCCCGACATTCTTCTTGGCCTTCTCTAAGAAGTCTGATCTCTTCTCGTAGGTGACGACTCTGCCAGACTCACCTACTTGACGAGAGAAGACTGAAGTCATTACACCAGTACCCGTTCCGGCTTCGTAGACAACGTCACCCGGTTTTATGTCCAGGTTTAAGAGAATGAACGCAATATCCTTTGGGTAAACGATCTGAGTTGATCTTCTCAACGAAAAGATTCCGTCGATGATAGACGGTTTTATCAAATACGCATCTCTCAGACCAAGACTGATCCTCTCTCCGAACTCCTTGCCTACAATTGAATCAATCATTAGGTTTCCATAGTGAGTCTTGAGAACTGTCCCTTTCTCGACCTCAGAGAAGTACTTTGTTTCTTCATCTTCAAGCAGGATCAGTACTTTGTCACCGTATTCAATCATCTAGACTCCTCTGAGTTTTATTATGTTCTCAATCAGGCTATCGAGTTCTTCGATTTGGCCAGATTCACTGGCTTCGACAACGCACTTTCTTGCGTAGCCTTTGACAATCATCTCCGATACTCTTGAAAGAGCCGAGTTCACTGCAGAGACCTGAGTAAGAATGTCTCCACAAACCCTGTCGTTTTCAACCATTTTCTGCAGGCCTCTGATCTGGCCTTCGATCCTCTTCAACCTATTCAAGACCGCTTTCCTGGTCTCTTCATCAACTCCGTGCATGCCTTCACCTCTTAGGAACCGAATACACTGCCGCCTATGAACTCCTTTATAATGGAGGTTCTCGGAATATCCTCCAGATTCGTCATGGGGAGCACGTAATCTATGAACCTCAGAAGCCTCTTAGCTTCAAGATACTCTGGTACCGAATCGTCTATCTGAACTAGCAAAGGTTCTGCGAATGCTTTCAATGCTGCCAAATCGTATACAATTGCAGAATTGAACATCACATCCGCCTCTTCCTGGAAGGGAAAGATATACTTGTCTTCTCCTCTCCTAACGCTTGACCACATTCTTATTGTATCGAGCGCCGAGTGCCCTCTGAATCGATTGTCACGCACGATTCTACGCAATAATCTGACATCAGTAGTAGGTATTCTGTTCAGGTTATCGAGATTCATCTGCGTCAGAGCGCTGACGTATATTTTGAACTTTCTCTCGTGAGGTACGGAACTGCTGAGCAGCTCATTTAGGCCGTGAATTCCCTCGATTATGACAGGCTGACCCTCAGAGATCCTGATAGGTTTGTCATGAAATCCGCTCTTTCCAAGAATGAAGTCAAACTTTGGAAGCAAGACTTCTTTTCCGTCAAGCAGCTGTGAAATCTGTTCGTTAAATAGCTCTATGTTGAGAGCATAAATCGATTCGAAATCATAGTTTCCGTTTTCATCTCTCGGAGTCTTCTCTCTATCAACGAAGTAGTCGTCAATAGATATCTGTACAGGTTTCATTCCCAGTACTTTTAGATGCAGCATCAGCCTCTGAGAAAAGGTAGTCTTGCCCGAGCTTGAAGGGCCGGCTATAAGGATAAGACTAGGCTCTTTGTGTGCGGCTATGAGATCTGCAATCGCAGCGATCTTCTTTTCATGGAGAGATTCCGCAATATTGATTATCTCTCTTATCTCCTTTGGACCTTTGCTTATTATTTCGTTCAGCTCGCCCACGGTCTTAACACCAAGAATCTTCCCCCATTTCTCGTGCTCCAGAAAGACTGTTGAGATCTTTGGCTGATCAACAAATACTGGTAGTCTGTCTGGCTCTTCAGTATTGGGGAGGTTCAGAATGAAGTATTCTCCATACGGAATTAGCGCGAAGTTCTTAACCGCACCTGTCGAAAAGGGCATATATCCATAGAAGTAATTCAGGTATCCCTTGCATCTGTAAATGTTCACAGTTGACTTCTTTCGGTATTTGAACAGAAGAGCCTTGTCTCTCTGCCCATCTTCGTTGAACATCCTAATGGCCTCGAATTTGCCCAACGTTCCCTTTTCGAAGACGTGGTCCTCTTCAACAAGCTGTCTCATCTTATTTTCAATTGTCTTCAGATTATCCGAAGTAGGCTCTACACCCTCAATATCACAGACAAGGCCAGGGCCTCTTGAGTGATGAACATTTAGTTGCACAGCTCCAAAGAGCTCTCTGATTGCTATGAAGAGAATGAAGAGAGTTCCCCTTGTATAGATTCTTAACCCGTCTAGAGAAGACAGATCTACGAACTCTACTTCCTGTTCTTCGTTTACCTTTCTGCAAAGCTCTATCAAAGCATTGCCTGATTTTGCGGCCATGATGGGAGCTCTGTGGAAGCCGTCACACATTTTGGAAAGTTCATAGAAAGTAGTCTCTTTGGTAACTGGAATCTTCTTATTCAATTCCTTTACGAAAATCTCGTGGTTAGCCATAGAATCACTCCAAATCATTGACACCACAAATAGTCGATGTTAGAATCTATTTGCTGTGGGGCGTAGCCAAGTTGGTAAGGCATCAGATTTTGGCTCTGACATCCGTAGGTTCGAATCCTGCCGCCCCAGCCAGAAAAGGGTGGCTATCGCCACCCTTTCTTATGACTAGTTATTTGTCTCGTTCGGTCCTTCACTATCAAGAGTTACGTCCAGATCGACATCTCCTATTTGTGAAGGTGCCTCGATTTCAAATGGAACACTCAATTCTCCTGAAGTAACTTCGGTGTCAAGGTCCATGTCGCTAGAGGTTTCGAACTCCGTTGAGTCAGCCGTCTCGGTTGCATCGATCGTTTGGCTAGCGTTCAGTTCTGAGATATAGAATTCGATACTCTCAATTAGACCCCTGATAGTCTCGTCTTCCGGATTAAATTCCAGAAGCTTCTCCAGGTAATGCTTTTCAGCCATAAGGTAGATCTCCATTAGCGGTTCGTTTTGCTCCAGATTTGCCATCTTCTCATAGATGTCAACAAGCAGATAAAGCGCACTAATCTTCAGATCCGTCGCGGCTTCTGTAGAGTTAATTACCTTTCGATTCAGATCTCCTTCTATGCTCTGAATAGGAGAGTCAATCAAGAGAGATCTAGCCTGCGCTCCAAAGTACTGACTGTAGTATTGAAGATAGCTATCCAGCAAGGCGGAGTTCTCCAGCAGAGGCCTCACGTTCAAGTTGTAGGAGTTCTCGTTGTACATGTATGCGACTTCTGGATTGTTGCCGTCTATCTGGTACATATAGTTTACGACTTTTGTTGAGTTGGGCATTACAGAATAGAGGTATCTAACAGAGCTCTCGAAACGGGAGTTCGTTTCGTCATAGACTTTCCGCTTATCTGCCAGCATCTCCTGAACTTCTTCCAAACTCTCAACACCGAATTCTGTCATGTATTCTCGGGCCCTTTTAGCTTCAGAAAGAACACTTCTCAATTCAGTGTTTGTTGCCGGAATTGTTTCAAGCTGATCGTTAATATCCTCGATCGACATCGATGTTGCGGTTGCTGGAAGAGCCAACAAGAGATCCTCTAGATCTTCCAAATCGAACACCTGATATCTGAGGTTGGTTACCTCGTCCTCAACTAACTGCGTATAGAAGACAACCGGAAGGTACGATTCGCCTATGAGGACATTTCCGGATTCGTCAAAATAGTCGCTTTCGAGTTCTTCCAGAAATCTCTTGGCCGCCTGTCTGTCTCTTCTTGCTTCATCATACTTGGAATACATCTCAAGATCGGGATCGTTTATCATATGCGATAGATTATTCTCCACTCTGTATTCTGCGATCCATTTGTCGAATTCAGCGTTCTCAAACTGATTCATTTCAGTCTGATAAGAGGGAGTGTTAACGAATTCCTCGAAGCTGTCGAATGTAGACTTGTTGTTTACAAGTATAAGGTGGTACCCGAATTGTGACTCGACAGGGCCGACCAAAACGCCGGGAGTTGCGTCAAAAGAAGCGTCTTCGAATTCAGGAACCATCTCTCCTCTTCTGAACTGCCCAAGGGCACCGCCACTGGCTGCAGTACCTGTGTCTATCGAATACCTAGTAGCGGCTTCGGCAAATGAGACCTCACCATTCTCAATCATCGCCTTTATTTCGACTGCGCTCGCTTCATCAGAAACAAGGATATGGTCTGCATCTACCCTCTCATAATCGAACTTCAAACCTTCTAGATTCTCTTCAACAAAAGTCTGGAAGCGACTATTCATGTCTGGAATCGCCTTGTTTGCGACATTCACAGTTAGCAACTGCGTTGCCACATAGTCTTTGATGAGCGCTGAAAAGGCATCGACAGAACCGTACTGGTAAATTATTGCGGATCTGGTTTCTTCATCTGCAACATACTGATCAACTATCCTCTTTGTCTCAGACTCGACCTGTGCAGTCGTCGGAAGGACTTCATTCTCTGTTGCATAGAGAAGCAGTGTCTTCTGATCGATCAATGACATGAATATGTCGTATCTAATTCCCATTTCACTGGGATAGTTTTCCATCTCAAAATACGGATCTAGGGTATACCCCTGGCTTCTCAGGTTCGTTAGTGTGTCGCGTACCGATGTTTCGTACTCTGAATAGGTAATCCAGTAATTTGGATCAGAAAGAGGTGTGCCGTCCTTTGTGAGCCCTCCAACGGTTTCGCTGAAATTGACCGTAGCTCCTGTGTTCTGTTGATTTCCTTGAGAGCCGCCTCCAATATACTGGGCAACGGACCACCAAATAATTCCAACTCCAAAGAGTACAGCTACTGCCCAAACGACAGGCCGTTGAATAGATTTCATGAAATTAGGATTTCCTCTGGATTTCTTCTTTGGCATTTACTTTTCAACTCCCTCCAAGCACCAAATACTCTACAACCAAGAGGGGGAGGTTCATGCCTCCCCCGGCTTCACGAATTATACCATAGTAAGTTTGCTCTTGTAATCGGCGCAACGTCAAGAAAAATGATGGATTTAACTAACCGACCTGCTTAGCGTAGACCCTGAAGTCAATGTGCGGAAATATTGAGTCAATCCATTCCAGGGTCTTCAGTCTGCTTTCATCTATCGAATTACTCTCGATTTCTCCATAGAGCCTCAGCAGCCTGTCAATATGAGTCTTGGTTCTGTTAACAGCGTATTCCACTGTCGTGTTAGTTGTTATGATGAATGCCCAGTCGCTTGACTGAGCAAGAAGAAGCTCTCTAGCCATCTGATTTAGCGCCCTGATTCTAAGTGCGTCGTCTGTTCTTTCAAACTTCCTTGCGAGTTCAATCATTCTCCTGGAGCCTTCGTCCAGATGCCTATATATCCAGTCGTTTCTACCATTCAGCCAAACTTCGTTGTATCCGTTGGCTCCCCAGGTAGAGGTATTGGGAGTGACTACCTGTGCCTGATCCATTGAGTTGATAACTTCTGAAGGAGTTGAAGGAACAACAATGTCATCTCCGTTAAGTTCTCTGAAAAGCTCCTCAATGAACAGAGGGCCTTCATACCACCAGTGACCGAACAACTCTGCATCGAAAGGAGCAACGATTACAGGTTCTTCTCCGTCAAACTGACTGAATAACCTCCTAACCTGTTCTCTCTTTCTGTTTGCGAAATCCTTTGCGTGTTCTACAGTAGCTCTTCGGGCATCGTCCAAGTCATAATAGCTCTTTTCGTTGAGGGGTACATCTTTACCAGTTATCTTATAATACTTTATTCCAGTGTTGCACCGCTCTCCACTCGGATCTATGTAGGGCCTAATATAGTCCTCTTCCCTGTCGAAGCCCACGTCTCTATAAAACTCTCTATACCTTGAATCACCGGGATAACCAACTTCGGCACTCCATACCTGTTGACTTGATTCGGGATCTCTTGCGAACACAAAAACATTCTCTGGTGTAACTACCGGTCTGTATACTCCGTATCTCGGTGCCGGATCTCCGTACCAAAGGCTGTGAGAGTCAACAAAGAAGAAAGAAAGTCCGTGTTCGCGCAAATACGAATCGAAGCCTGGGACATAACCACACTCGGCCAGCCAGATTCCTCTGGGGTCCTTCCCAACATGTCTCCTATAGGAGTCAACTCCGATGCTTATTTGAGCATTTATCGCCTCAGGGAAATTGGTCATCAGAGGTAGAAAACCATGAGTAGCGTTACATGTTACAATCTCCAATTCTCCGCTATCCTGGAACCCTGAGAATTCTCCAACCAGATTGCAGTTGCATTCTTCATAGACTTTCCTAATGTCTTCCAGTTCATGAAGATAATGCGTAGCCAGCCTGTTGGCGGCCGGGTGTTCTGCAGAGGTTCTCGAAATCTCTATTCCTGCAAGCTCAATCGATGATCCAAGATAATTGAGATACTTCTTCTGCAGGTCGTTATTAGCAAGCATTTCCATCAGAGGCGGAGTTATGCTCATCGTCACTTTAAAATTCACTCCGTCACTCCTCAGCCTTCTGAAAGCCTGTAAGAGAGGTATATATGTCTCTGTAATGGCCTCGAACAGCCATCTCTCTTCCATGAAGCTCGGGAAGTCAGGGTGGTTGATAAACGGCAAATGCGCATGGAGCATTAATACGAATCTCCCTCTGCTCATAAAATCATCTCCCGCTTCTGCTCTTCGAGATAGTTTTGATGAACTCTTCAGAAGAAGGATTGCCTGTTGGTCCCGAAGATTTCGTGATTCTCGCACGTCTAGAACTCTCGTGAGAGACTTTCAACTCTTTCCTAGAGCCTTTTCTCAGATCTACCCAGATTTCATTATCGGTAAACTTCGGCGAGTTCCTCGGTGTCCGCGTAATTCCAGATTTAAGAACGCTCTTGAAATGACCGTCAATGTAGTAACCGATCTCGGCAATGTAGTCTGCATCGGGAAAATCAACCTGGAAATACCAGTTGCCCGCATCGATAGAGATGTCAGACTCCTTAAATCTGTGAGCATTCTTTCCATCGTAGATGATGTTAGTAATATCACTGACTCTTACAAGAAGCCTGAATTGAGAGGTCGAAAGATCTCGAGCAGTTCGTTCAGAAAGATCCCACACCACATACACCCAGTAAGGATTCACTGGATGGATAGTAACAAAATCATGAAAGTACGATGATGGGATCTCTGCATTTACTGGCTTGGAAGGGCGGAGGATCTCTGAGGGAGTCTTTGTCGCTGCATCGCTCGAAACATGTTTGCTCTCCTGAGCATGCTTCTTCAGAGCACGAGAGATATCCTTTTTTCCCATAGTTCTCTTAAGGTTAATCCCCATCATTTTCGCGAAACGTCGGAGATCCTGAATCGTCGGGTCGGTACTTAAAAATGATTGAATTTCTTCGTTAATCATGTTGAAAACCTCCTGGGCATGAGTTTCTCCACGAGTAGATGATAACATACTCCAGGAAGATAATTCAAGTGATTACAGTTGACTAAAGGTGATTATTATCAATTTTCTTTCGCAGACAACTTAAATTGGCAGTTTTACGTAATATCTCTTAGCTTATCGACCACGTAGTCAACCATATAGTCGCTATCTACCTGAAACTGCGACCCGTCACTCATTACCCTGACGGTCACTATATCTCTTTCGATTTCTTCCTTTCCGATAATCAGAGAGATCTTCGCTCCGATTCTTGCAGCATGTTTCATTTTGTTTCGCATGTTTCTTTCCATCACGTCAACGTAAGTTGAGACCCCAGCTTTCCGGAGCCTTCTGGCATAATCGAATCCTTTAACACTCTCTTCTCTTCCAAAGGTAAGAACTGCAACTTCTGAGCCTCTTGGGATACCGGCTTTCGAGTTTTCCGATTTGAGAAGCATTACAATTCTCTCAAGACCTATCGCAAAACCAACTGCGGGGCAGCTCTTTCCTCCAATGTACTCAATAAGACCGTCGTATCTACCCCCACCGACTAACTGATCCTGGCTACCTAAAGAAGAGGACCTTACTTCGAAGGCAGTTCTACTGTAATAATCTAGTCCGCGGACCATGAATTGATCAACCTCATACTGAATACCTGCTTTATCGAGGTACCATTGAAGCTCTTCAAAGTGACTTCTACAGTCAACGTCGAGGTAATCAAGAATACTGGGGGCTCCTGCAACCCTTTCTCTATCAACCTTACAGTCAAGAAGTCTTAGGACATTCGTTTCGTACCTACGCTGACAGTCAGAACACATTTCCGGAAGCTTGTCACTGTAGTATTTTTTGAGAGCCGTCTTATAATCCTCTCTGCACTTAGGACAGCCGATAGAGTTTATGAATAACTTCGCTTTGTTCAATCTCAATTCTTTGAGGAAGCTGTAAGCCATCTCAATTATCTCGAAGTCTGCCAAGGGACTTTCAGAGCCAAGTATTTCCGCGCCGAACTGATGAAACTGCCTTAGTCTACCGGCTTGTGGCTTTTCGTAGCGAAACATCGGCCCGTTGTAGAAGAGCTTAATAGGCGACCCGAGGTTCACAAAAGAGTTTTCGATGAATGCTCTGGCCACGCTTGCCGTTCCTTCGGGTCTCAAAGTGATCGACCTGCCGCCTTTGTCTTCAAATGTGTACATCTCCTTCTGGACAACGTCGGTAGATTCACCCACGCTCCTCTGAAAGAGTTCAGTCGCTTCAAAGATTGGCGTTCTGATTTCAGTGAAGGCGTACTTATGAGATATATTCCTTATGGCCTCTTCAACATAATGCCAGTATCCAATGTCTTCATAAGATATGTCCTGAGTTCCCTTTATTCTTGTAATCATGACTTTAAGCATTCCTCCGTCTTCTGAATATGATCTTTCCATCTCTAAGTAGTTTAGTTATAGCATATATTACGACAACGAATTCAAGCCTTCCGAGAAACATTCCTATCGTCTCGGTCCATAGGAGTCCGGCCGGTGCTCCGGGGGACGTTATACCTACCGAAAGGCCAACAGTGCTCAATGCCGAAGCAAACTCAAAGACAGAAAGAGCCATCGAGTTTCCATATGACATCAATATTCCTGTTCCGACTGCATAAGTGAAGAAGTACAATGAAAAGACCAACAGAATCTCTTTGACCAGTGAATCGTCGATATACCTTTTTGTTTCACCTTTCCATATCTCCTGTTTGAGAAGCGCATCCTTTGGAAGGAAATAGCGTCTGATTTCGAGCCAGAGAATCATGATCAGAGCAAACAAACGGTATTGCTTGAGGCCTCCCGAGGTTGAATCAAGGTCTCCACCGAAAATCATCAACAAAACTATCAAATAGATACCGAACTGATTCCAAGGGACAAAGTCCACGGTAGAGAAACCGGTACCTGTTAGAGCAGAAACAGTTTGAAACAGGCCGTGCCGAAATCTTTCTGCGCCCGATGAGTAAACCACCGTAAGAGTACCGGTCATAAGAAGAGGTGTGAAAACAGCAAGAATTACGAACATCAGTTTCGGTTCACCGTTTTTCCAGAAGGCTCTGAAATTCCTCTTCCACAATGCATAATGTATTCCGAATCCGGTGGCACCCAGTATCATCAACACTATAGTGACTATTTCTATGAAGATGCTGTTGAATTCCCCTATTGATCCGGTTCTAGTCGAAAATCCGCCAGTTGCCAGAGCCGTCAAAGAATGATTTACAGCATCGAAGACATTCATTCCAGCTAGCACGTACATCGCGATTCCTGCCAGTGCATATGAACCGTAAATCACTGCTATAGTTCGCGTGGAGCTCTTTATATTCGGAACGAGATTATCCATTCGTCCTTCGGCCTTATAAAGACCGAGCCCCGAAGGTCCGAGAATCGCGGACATCATTATGATTGCAATGCCAGCTCCACCGAAGTACTGCATCAAGCTTCTCCAAAGCAGAAACGTTCCGGGGATTTTTTCAACGTCCACAAGGGTTAGACCAGTCGTTGTCCAACCACTTGTCGACTCAAAAACTGCCTGTGTGAAGTCTAGATAACCCCCGATAACAAAAGGAAGGGCAGACAGTAGAATTGCGATTATCCAGGAGAAGAGGACTACTATCGCGCCCTCTTGAACTGTGATTGCGGAGCCAGGTTTAACTCGCATTGTCATTTTAAGAACAAGTCCCATGACAAAACTCAGAAACGCAGTTACGATGAAGGAAAGACTCTCGGCAAATGTGGAGGGATTCCAAATGCAATATGACAAGGGAATCAGCAATAGTATCGGGAAGAAGATGAAGAGATTCCCCAAGTATCCGAAAACAAGCCTATATCTTTGCTTCAGAATGTTTTGAAACATCTACACCTCTCCCAGGAGAGTTTCAAAGACTGAAGATTGAACGGTTGGACTGCTCAGAACTAGAAGAACATCGCCCCTTTCAATGATTGTATTACCTCTTGGAATGACCACTTCGTCATCCCTGACAATCGCACCTATGACGCTTTCGTCCGGAAGAGGGATATCCTTGATAGCTTCTCCGATTATTGGGGACTTGTCCGTCATCTCTATCCTTAGAATCGAGACTTTCTCCGAAGAAGGAAGGAGGTTCGTAATATGCTCTCTGAAGAGGCTATCTTCAAGAGCAACGCCCAGTATTTCCGTTGGGCTTACAACACTTTTTATTCCCATCTTTTCGAAGACTGCTTTGTTGTCTGGATCATTCACCATAGCTACCGGGCGCTCGATACCATAGACTCTGGAGGCCGTTAGGCACGCAACGAGATTGTCCTGATCATTAGGAGTCAAAGCAACAAAGAGGTCCGATCGATCAAGCTCTAGTTGCTCAAGAATGTATCTTTTGCTGCCATCGCCTCTTACGACCACCGCACGAAGTTTCTTGGCCATTTCGTCACAAAACCGATCGTTCTTATTAACCATCATCACGTTATGACCCTTACTCAGAAATCTCCTTGCCAGGTGATAAGCGATCTTCTCGCCCCCGATAAGCACGATCTTCATTTGTCGTCACCGCCGATGAAGTACAACGCGTTCTTGATGCTTTCAACTGCTAACAGTGTTGGACAAATAACTTCTATCCCAAAATCGGAGAACATCTGGATGTTATTCGGATCATAAGCTCTTGCCACGACTCTTGGAACTTCGAAGTACTCTTTGGCAGACATTGAGATCATCAAGTTAGTATTATCATCCGTAGTGAGAACGAGGGCAACGTCGGCCTTATCAAGTTTGGCTTCCTTCAGTACATCGAGTTCTGTTGCGTCGCCCATTATGTTGAATCCTGTGAATTCGTACGAGAGCGCATTGAAAGAAGACTCGTTTCTATCGACGACAACCACACTGCAACCCATTGAAGAGAGCCAGTTAGCCATTCTCGATCCAAGTCTACCGCAACCGAAGATAACGATGTAATACTCATCCTTCTTGATTGCACCCTTCATGAAAGGCATCTCTTACTCCTCCAGCTTCTTCAGTTCTTCAGAAGCTTCTTTGAAAGCCTCATCAAGAGAAAGTGAGGCTTTAAGATGTTTTGCAGCAAGTTTTGGATTATCTTTGGCCACCAGCAGTGCATAAAGAAAGTGGGGGAATGGTGACCCAGGGAAGTCGGAGAATAGGGCACTCATCAGTGATTCGGCCTTGGCGGTTTGGCCATCTTCGATCAATCTTCTGATTTCCCTCGCGCGCTTATAGATACTGTCTTCTTCTCTCAAGGCAAGTTCAAACGCATCTCTGATTTCCTGAGGTGTGAACGGTTTGGTTAGAAAATCCACTATTCCCGCTTTAAATGCTTTTCTCATTGATTCGGGAGATATGTCTGACGAGACTACTATTACGGGAATTGAATATGCTCTATTCTTAAGTTCCTGGAGGAATTGAATTCCATCCATAGAAGGCAAGCTAAGATCTGTGAATAGGAGGTCTGGCTTTCGTTTCTCAATCTCTTCCAGGGCTTCCTCGGCAGTCACGAAAGTATGGACTTCATTGTCTTCGTTCTCCATGGTCTTCTTGACAATTCGCCTGACATTCAGCTCGTCATCGACCACGTAAACGAGTGCCATGCAATCACCTCCACAACACAAATCATATTACCACATTAAGCTCAAATAGTGTTTGAGAGTTTCCACAAATGGAATTCTTAGAAACTGTTTGTCTCGATTTGTTTCTTTGCGAAGTCAAAAAGAAAGGATATTGCAAAGCCTGATACAATGAGAGGGAGGTTCAATACCTCAATAGTCAATAGGCAACTTGAGATCAGTAATCCCTCGAGCCAGACACTAAACACCACAAGAACCTGGTATATTGAGAGCACATAGGAGAAGAAGCTTCCAACCAACAGATGCGAATACCGTTTTCTTACATTGCTTTTCTTCTCAGCGATTCCGAAAAAGTAGATAGCGGAGTTTATTCCAATGATGATGGCAAGAAACGGATCGCGATCAGTCAGAAGCAATCCGAAAAATGAGTTTATCGCGAGAGCTGCAAAGAGTACTCCACCGAACATAAGCCAGAATGTTATCGACCTGCCTCTCATAGGAATCCCCCAACTACTCTTACGATTAGTGCAACAGTATAGGCAACTGTAAGACTGTAGAAGACGGAGAAGAATACATACTTGTAGCTTCCGGTTTCATTCTTTATCACAGCAAGTGTTGGCATGCACGGAACATACAGAAGTACAAAAACTAGGAAACTCAAAGCTATTTCAGGGGTAATCAACGTTCTTATAGCACCAAGAGAGCTTCCTGAGACGCTAAGATTTCCAAAGAACGTTGTGAGCGATGAAACGATGACTTCTTTCGCGGCTATTCCGAAAACCAAACTGGTTATCATTTCCCACGTGTAACCCAGGGGTATGAAGAGCGGTTCAAGTGATTTCCCAATCATGGCTGCGAAACTCCCTGTCCCTTCTGAGGGAAAGTAACTGAGAAACCATATTACAACAGAGGCGCCAAGTATTATCGTACCAGCCTTTTCGAGAAAGTGACGCCCCTTGTTCCAGGTATAGAGAATTAATGAACTTAGCCTCGGTTTTCTATAACGTGGAAGCTCCATTATCAACGTGGAGGGCTCGCCCTTGAAGAAGAGCTTGTTGATCAGCAGCGCGGAAAGGACCGTTATAACAATACTTAAAACGTACAAAAAGAAAATCACTACACCGGCTCTTGCGCCGAAGAAGGTGCCTGCAATCAAAACATAGACTGGAAGCTTCGCGCTACAAGAGATAAACGGCGAGACAAGAATGGTTACTATTCGCTCTTTTGGTTCAGAGATCGATCTTGTCGACATAATAGATGAAACATTGCATCCAAATCCAAGGAGCATAGACATGAAGGAGCGCCCGCTGAGTTTCATTGAATACATTAGTCTATCAATGACAAAGGCAGCTCTAGGCAAGTAGCCGGTTTCTTCAAGAATTCCAAGCGCTAGGAAAAGTATGAAAATGTTAGGCACGAAAACCAAAACGGCTCCAACGCCTCCTATTATTCCCTCAACAACGAGAGAGCGAAGCCAATCTACGCCGATGAAGCCGCCAAATGCGCGGCCGAGGCCTCCGAGCAGTTCTTCAATCACGATCGATAAGGGTCCTGAGATAGTGAAGGTCAGCTGGAAGACGATGTACATAACCGCAAGGAATATCAAAATCCCAAGAAATCTATGAGTCATAACGTGATCTATTGCTTCGGAAAAATTCCACCCTATCTTTTCTTTACCCTTAACTGATGTGGAAAGGATCCTTTTTATATATTTATAGCGAGTTTCAGCGATTTCCACAGAGAAGTCGTAGTCCAGAGTTATTCCCGTTATTTTTTGAACTTCATAGTCCTTTTCCAGAAGCTTTATCGAAAGCCAACGTTCGTCAAACCCGGCCAGAGAAGGGTTTCCCTTTATTCTCTCTGATAGATCCCTAAGGTGAGCTTCCACTTCATCGGAGAAAAGATAGTGGACATGGCTGCTGCTCTTGGTGCTCTTCACAAGAGTATTCTTCAGCTCTTCGATACCTTCGCCTGTGACCGCCGAGGTAACGACAACCGGAATGCCAAGCTGCTTCGAAAGCTCGTTCTTGTCGATCTCAAAGCCTGCTTTCCTCGCTTCATCGACTGCGTTTACTACAAGAACTACATCTCCGCGAAGCTCAAGAACTTGAAGAAGAAGATAGAGACTTCTTTCCAGGTTGACGGCATCACCTATGACTATTGCGACACCAGGCTTCTCATTCACAAGGAAATCCCTGGCTATTTTTTCATCAAGACTGGTGGCACCCAGAGTGTAAGTGCCTGGCAGATCAACAACATCTATGGTGTGATTGTGATGCCTCATCACTCCGGCTCTCTTTTCAACAGTAACACCGGGCCAGTTCGCAACAACCTGTCTCGAGCCGGTTAGACTGTTAAATATGCTTGTCTTTCCAACGTTTGGGTTTCCTAGAAGCGCTACGGTAATTTCCTTTGAATCGATTCTATCTGGCTGATTTTTCACGGATAAGTTTATCTCTCCCTGACTATGATTCGCATCGCCTGACCTCTCGAAAGCGTTGCATAATTGCCTTTTACGCTGATTTCAATCCGCCTTCCAAGATTATCGATTACTGTAAGTCCTTTGCCTTCTTCGATCCCCAGCAATCGCAGCCTTTCTCTAAATCCCATCCCACCGTTTATGAGACTTACCAAGTAATCTCCTTTGGAAGCGTATGAAAGAGAAATTGAAGATGTCTCTACAAGTATCCACATGGATATATCATCTCTAAGAGTAATATCTGTGCCCTTTATTCTGTAGACTTTTGGATCACCAAAAGGAGCGACTTTGATCAGCTGTATCTCCTCGCCGCTAACAAAACCGAGACCACATAACCGCTCCCTCGTTATCGGGGGAAGCTCTAGTTTTCTGATTTTGCCCTTTTCACCTTCGCACATTCTTGACAGTGGAACAACCATCGAAATCACCATTATTGAGAATTTGTCTCAATAAGATTGTATCATTAAACGGCTACCGCTGCATAGTGAACGATCTGAAAAGAATCCAGGTGGATCGTTCCCAATGACCTAAGTGGATTTTACAGGAGTGAATCAACTACGTATAATTGTGGCAGAAGGAGGGGAGATTGTTGAAGATCTTTCAGGTAGATTCATTTACGGGAGTGCCTTTCGGTGGAAATCCTGCAGGGGTCTGTGTACTTGAAAAGGAAATTGAAGAGAGGCAGTATCTTAACATTGCGGCTGAGATGAATCTTTCCGAGACTGCTTTTGTGAATCCTTTGACGAAGAGTAATACTTTTGGGTTGAGGTGGTTCACTCCTAAGACTGAAGTGAAAATGTGCGGGCACGCCACTCTTGCTACTGCCTGGGTACAGTTCACCGAGCTGGGAATAGAAGGAGAAATCTTCTATGAGACTCTAAGCGGCAGACTGAAGGTTCGGTATGTCGATGGAAAGATAGAGATGGATTTCCCTTCAGATAATCCAGTTAGGGTACCAATCGATGATGCATTGGAGAGTATCATCGGAGTGAAAGGGAAAGGCTACTATTCACCCGCAACGGAAAAACTTCTCTACTTCATACCATCAATCTCTGAGCTCGAAGCGATTTTGCCGGACTTCAATCTTCTTGAGAAGATGGACTTTGGTATTGAAGTCAAGGGTTTGATCGTTACATCTCCCGGCGACCAAAGATATGATTTCTACTCTAGATATTTCGCTCCATGGGTAGGCATAAACGAAGATCCGGTAACCGGATCTGCTCACACAGTTCTAGGTCCTTTCTGGTCCAATCAACTCGGAAAGAGAGTTCTCAAGGCCTGTCAACTCTCTTCTAGAATGGGAGAAATCGAGCTCAGATTATTGGAGGAAAACAGGATTTTAATCCTGGGAGAAGCAGTCACGTTAATAAGGGGCACTATTTCGATCTAGTCCTGTCGGCGCCCAGTTGAATTCTGAGATCATCTTCATCTACTGGCTTTCTTGGATTCACCGTTGCAAAAACCTTTTTAGATGGATCTTCACTTGCCAGTAAAGAAGAGAAGATAGATAAAAGCATGAAAATTGGTCCAAGAGAGAAGCCGGCGACCGCTATGTGACCAGAGGCTCCCCTGTTCGCCATTCCAACTGCAAAAGAGAACCATGCGAAGACGCTTCCCGATAAGACGTCTGCCTTGAAATGGGTGAGGAGTACCGATGGGATAAGCAGAGCGAACAAAAGCAAGACAGAGGTAGCTTCTGAAGAAAAGAAGAAAGAAAGGCTACAGACAAGAATTACAAGACTTAATGAGAAAGTGAGACTTCCAAGGAAGCTTGATCTGATATGCTTCAACAAGTTGCCGTAGTTCATCTTGCTCAGCCTGAAGAGCTGTAAGGACAGGAAGACGATCGGAATTGATAGAATCAGCAATGCGCTACCCACATTTACTGCAGCGAAGAGAATCCAACCGGCAAGCATGGCATAGAGAGAGACAAGCCAGAAGCCGTCAAAAGCAGTTTCTTCGAACTTCCTTACGAAAAGAAAGTGTGCAATGATTAGAATTGGCCACAGAAGGCTCCTCGAAATCGCAGAGAGCAGATATCCATTGCTGTTCGAGGAAATGATTTCCGTCAGGATCACCGCAAGGATGTATGAGAAGACCCATATCGAGAGGAAGATCATTATTGTGCTTTTAGATACTTTCAAGCCACTACCTCCAGTCCAGATAGAAGAATCAGATCATTGTATGGACTCTATCTTCTCAAGTACCAATTGCTCTATTCTTACTAGTTTAGTTAACGCCTCGTCTTTATCTTTCGCTCTAGCATAGATGTAAACCTTCAGTTTGGGCTCTGTTCCCGACGGTCTTATCGCATACCATGAACCATCATCGAAGATGAACTTAATGACATCGGAGATTGGAATCTTCGTTGCGCTCGCTTTTCCGGTACGAAGATCAGTATTAACGCCGCTCAGAAAGTCTATGTAATTCACCACTCTCGAAGTGCCTATCTTAACGGGGTACTCCATCCTATACTCCTTCATAATTCTGTCGACCCTCTTTTGTCCCGATACGCCTTCAAGAATTATTGATATCTGCTTCTCCGAGAAGACACCGTATTTGACATATAGCTCATCGAGTACGTTCAACAATGACTTTCCTCTCTTTAGGAAATAAGCTGCCATCTCACAAAGAAGCATGGATGAAGAAACGGCATCCTTATCTCTTACAAAGCTTCCCGTGACATAACCTATGCTTTCTTCGTATCCGAATATGAATCTCCCCTTTCCACCCTCTTCAATTTCAATGGCTTTTCCGCAGATATTCTTGAATCCAGTCAACGCTTCGAAAGTTCTTACCCCGTACTCTTGCGCAATCGTTTTCGCCATATCTCCCGTTACTATAGACTTAACGATGAAGCCATCTTCAGGTAGAACTCCCTTCTCTTTCATTGATAGAAGAAGATAGCAAACGAGGAGTGCCCCCGTCTGATTCCCGTTAAGTGGTTCATAGTCCTCATTCTTTTTGATCATTACTGCGAGACGATCAGCATCTGGATCAGTTGCAAGAAGCAAATCGGCCTTCTTTTCAAGCCCGAGCTTTCTAGCAAGTGCAAAGGCCCTAACATCTTCAGGATTTGGATAACCAACTGTAGAGAAGTCTGGATCTGGATTCTCCTGTTCAGGAACCACAAAAACATTCTTAAAGCCCCGTTCTCTCAATACACGACGTATCATGACGTTGCCGGTACCATTCAAAGGAGTGAAGACGATTCTAATTGATTTGTCCAGCTCCTCCTCTGAATCTCGAAGGGTAAGTGACAAGACCTTGGAGATGTAGAGATCATCGAGCTCCTTACCCACATCAACCAGCAGTCCATTCCTTCTTGCCTCTTCTAGAGGGATCGTCTTCGGGCCAACAAACAGCTCTGTTTTTCGCATCTGGGTGTAGACTTTGTCGGCCACTTCGGGCAGTACTTGAGCCCCATCTTCCCAGTATAGCTTGTACCCATTGTACTCTTTTGGATTGTGGCTGGCGGTAATCATAATTCCCGCTACTGTTGAGAGTGTAAGAACGGAGAAGGAAAGCAGCGGTGTTGGCCTTATATCATTAAAGAGGTAGACTTTTATTCCATTTGCTGTAAGTACCGATGCAGCAATTTCAGCGAAATCTCTTGACATATGTCTGGAATCGTAGGCGATTACAACACCTCTATCCCTTTGCTCAAGACTTCCGGTCAGAATCAGATTCGCCAATCCCTGCGTTGCTCTGGCAACGTTGTACTTGTTCATCCTGTTGTCGCCAGCGCCTAACTTGCCCCTTAAACCTGCTGTACCAAACTCGAGCTCTTTATAGAAGCGGTCCTTTATCTCGTCGTCACTGTTCGATATAGAGAGCAATTCATTTCGCGTAGGTCCATCGATTTCGGGGCTATTAAGCCACCTCTGATAACGGCTCTTGTAATCCATATCAAGCCTCCTTTTCTCTTTTAACTAATTATATAGTACAACTTACGGGTTGGCATAGCTTATCTTCGGCATACAAGTTCTACAGCTGAAAGAAATCTCCCTATATGAGTCGAATAGTAAGAGTGTTTTGATGCCATCACGGAAAAGCATGCGTTGTATAATCACTAAGGCGGCACTTAACAATTTGGGGGTGTGATTTTGCTCTACAGAAAGATCATGGTTGGAGAGAATCTTGAATCCATGCAGTGCGAGATGTATTTCGAAAGCCTGTTTGATGTCGACTTCGACTATCTGGTCGGTCTTGGAAAGGATATGCCGACGATTCTTTTCATAGATGCAAGCAAATACAGCAAAGATGTTCTAAACGACTGGATCTTTGCATTCACAAACATAATTCTGATTAACAACAACCCGATTCGGGCATTCATTATCAGGGGTTATTCTGAAGAGCTGCAGGAGTTCAAAGGTTACTACCGCGTTGTCAGCAGCTACAAGAGTGCGAGGCAGATAGTTCAGGAGATAGTATCCAGTATCGACGGCAGCCTGGATAAGATAATCGGAAAAAGCAATAGAGTTCTTCAGATGAAGAAGATGATGGTCCTCACTATGTTTTATGACGGCTCAATAATGATTCTCGGAGAGACGGGATCTGGCAAGAATCTACTTGCAGAAGTAATAGCCAAGCTCTCTCCAAGAGGTTCCAGGCCCTTCTATTCGATAAACTGCGCGGCGATACCGGAGAACTTACTGGAAAGCGAGCTCTTTGGGTACAAGAAGGGGGCCTTCACCGGAGCAACTTCCGAAAAAGTTGGTCTTATCGAACAGGCGAACTACGGGACGTTATTTCTAGATGAGATCGGAGACATGCCGCTGAACCTGCAGGCCAAGATACTTGCAATAACAGAAAACCGGGAGTTCTTCAAAATAGGCGCGACAAAACCGATGAAGGTAGATGTTAGGTTCATAACGGCAACGAACAGATATGATGATTCTGCATTAAGAAATGACCTAAGATACAGACTGTCCGCAGTGAAGATAGATCTCCCACCGCTAAGAGAGAGAAAGACGGACATCCCGCTGATTTTTGACGACGTTCTAGAGAAGAAGGGATACCTTGTAAAATTCGATAATATCCCTAAAGAGCTTAAGGAGAGGTTTCTTACCTACAACTACCCAGGCAACGTCAGGGAGTTGATCAACATGGTTGAAGAGTATCTGGCGGTCAACGATGTTGTTCAAGCTTCCGTAAACTCTTCGATGTCGAAAAATGTCAAACTTCTCGCCGAAGAGGCGATGGTGGCTAGAATAGTAAACGGAACAACCTACAAAGACTTTCTCCAGGAAGTCTATAAAAGCGCCTCTCAGGAACTACTCCAACAACGTTCAGAAGTCCTCGGAAACGATATTAACGAACTCTCAAAGGAATTTGGTTTGACTACAAGAAGGATCAGAGATCTCCTTGCTGAGCTTAACAGCTCCGCCAATAATCCAACACGAAGTGATGGAGAAGAGTGAAACCACGATCATCGGACTCTCCTTATGCGAAAATATTAATGTATAATCTCTGGAGTAGGAGGTGTTTTTTTGGCGATACGAAAGCTCAGTCTACCAACAGGGGTTGAAGTCGCCGAGCTTTTCGGAGAGTATGATCGAAAAGCTAAGTATATTCAGAAGAAGCTGGATGTAAGAATTTCGATCATCGGTGATGAGATTTGGATAAAAGGTGAAGATGGAACAGGAATAGATATTGCAGGAAAGATAGTGGATGAACTTGTTCAGATAAGCAGAGATGGCCACCTTGTTGAGTGGAGGGAGTTTGAATATATAGTAGATCAACACCTGCAGTATGACGAGGATGGGGGAAGCTTCAAGGGCGTCTACAACGAAGTAAAGGAAACAACACTGCTTTCAAACAGGATAAGACCGAAAACCATCGGGCAGAAGAACTATATGGAGACGATGAAGGAGAAAGAACTCGTCTTTTCCATTGGTCCTGCTGGGACCGGGAAAACCTATCTTGCTGTAGCTATGGCAGTAGACTTTCTGAAGTCAGGTAAGGTACAAAGGATAATCCTCACTCGACCCGCCGTAGAAGCCGGAGAGAAATTGGGATATCTCCCGGGCACTCTTCTCGATAAGGTAGATCCTTATCTGAGACCTCTCTATGACGCACTCATGGAAATGATACCCGCTGAGAAACTCGCCTACTACAGAGAGAGTTCGATAATCGAAGTCGTCCCTCTTGCCTATATGAGAGGAAGGACTTTGAACAACTCATTCATCATCCTTGACGAGGCTCAAAACACAACCTACCAGCAAATGAAGATGTTCCTTACTAGAATTGGATTTGGTTCGAGAGTAGTTGTGACTGGGGATATTACTCAGATTGACCTTCCTAGAGATTCAGGGTCGGGTTTAGTGGTCATTCAGAAAGTGCTTGGAGATATCCAAACGATCGGCTTCTCATATTTGACCGATCAGGATGTTGTGAGAAACCCTCTTGTTAAGGATATTATAAAGGCATACGATGAGTATGAACGAGAAGAAAAAGACGAAGAATAGTGAAATATCAAAGGTTCAGTTCCCTCTTGAGAGACTTCTGAATGTCAAAGATCTCACAAATTTCGTAGTCTTTCCCATATTCCTAGCACTGCTCAATAGATTGCCGTTCCTTTCGCTTCCTTCAAAACCATTTCTCTACTTCGTGGGTTCGGCGATCTTATGGTACATATTCGCGGAGAGATCCGTCAGAAATAACAGGTATTTCAACCTTCATAGAGCTTATCGGATAACTTTCTTTTCTGTTGTTTCTTTTGGTGTTTTTGTGAATTCTTTTGTACCCTCTCTTGCAGACGAAGCACTTCTACCGGAAATGACACCGATTTTTCTGAGTGTTTCAATTGTGACAGTTCTGATTGGTTACCAGGAGGGGATTGGCAGCGGTCTGTTCATGTCCTTCCTTGCATCTGCGAATCTCGACAACTCTCTTGAAACATTCATACTGTTGTCGGTGGTGGTTCTTGCAACAGCTCTTACCACAAGAGCTATAGAGAGAAGAATTGAGATCGCTAGAGCCGGTTTCGAAGTTAGCTTGATATTTACGGTGGTAAATGGGATCAGAATGTCACTTCAAGGAGAGGCAATTCGTGTGGTCGATCTGTTAATAGCTTTTGCTAATCCCATTCTGTCGTCTGTGATTGTAATTGGAATAATACCCTATCTCGAATACGCAAGCAGGATTTACTCGGATATGGGTTTGCTGGAACTCGGAAATTTATCCCATCCTTTGCTGAAGAATCTGTCGATATACGCGCCAGGGACCTACTATCACAGCATCTCCCTTGCAAATCTCTCTGAAGCTGCCGCGGAGAGGATAGGAGCAAACGCCATACTGGCGAGAGTAGCAGCCTATTTTCACGACATCGGAAAGTCGAAACGTCCGCAGTACTTCACTGAGAACCAGCAAGAGGGGACAAATCCTCACGACAATATCACGCCATCAATGTCAAATCTCGTTATAAATGAACACGTGAAGCAAGGAATCGAACAGGCTAGAAAGTATAGGCTTCCGCTTCTTGTAGAGGACGTAATAAAAGAACATCATGGAACAAGAATAAAGAAATTCTTCTTTCACAAAGCCAAGACGATGGGTCAGGAAGAGAGAAGCGATGACTTCAGATATCCTGGTCCGAAGCCGCAGTTCAAGGAGTCTGGGATAATTATGCTGGCGGATTCCGTTGAAGCAGCGTTCAAGAGTATAAAGAAACCTACTCCCGCAAAGACTCAAGAGCTTGTTGAAGAGGTCGTCAACGGTATCTACAATGAAAGGCAGCTTGATCAAAGTGGATTAGATCTCGATGATCTTGAGAAGATCATTGAAGCTTTCACTAGAGTTCTAATGAGTATGAATCGGCCAAGAATTGAATACCCTAAAGAGGCTACCGAAAAGGTGGTGTCCATCAATGGAGATTCTGATACAAAACAAGACACAGAGGAAGGTAGAAGAGAACATAGTAGTTGACATCGCGGAGAAAGTAATAAGAGCAGAGCTTGGTGATAAAAATCCGGGGGTACTGAACATTCTGCTCACGGGCGATTCGGAAATCAAAAGCATAAACAGGGAATTCAGAAACAAAGATGAATCAACCGATGTTCTTTCTTTCCAGTATGGCTTGGAAGAGGAAACTATTGGTGATATAGTAATCTCGCTTGACAGAATCTCTGAGCAAGCTGCTGAGTTCGACAATTCTTTTGAGGAAGAACTATACTACATTCTCATTCACGGCGTCCTACATGTTCTAGGGTACACTCATGAAGGATACGATAATGGTGGAGAAGAGATGTTTGATCTCCAGAAAGGTTATTTCACGCGCTTTGTTAAGGAGGGATAGGCTTTGTCTGATTTTAGACCATTTAGAGCAGTAAGACCTGCAGAAGGAATGGCGCAAAAGGTGAACTGCCCACCATACGATGTTGTTTCATTTGAAGAAGCGAGAGAGATCGGGAGGAGTCCCGAGAGTTTCATGCATGTGATTAGGGCAGAAATCGACCTTCCAATGGAAACCGATCATTACGCCGACACGATCTATTTGAAGGCAAGGGATAACCTTGATAGAATGATCCGGGATGGAATTCTCGTGCAGGAAGATGAGCCGATGTACTACATCTATTGGCAGAAGATGAAAGACCACGTTCAGATCGGAGTGGTTGGAGGAGCCAGTGTAAATGAATATCAGAAAGACCTCATAAAGAAACATGAGCTAACGAGGCAGGACAAGGAAGAGGACAGAGTTAAACACATAAGAACCACCGGTGCAAATACGGGCATGGTTTTCCTGACGTTCCGAGCAAATGAAGGGCTTGAGACGATTCTTCAGAGATACTCCAAGGAACTGCCATTATCAATGCGTGTTATCGATGAAAATGATGTTGAACATAGACTTTATGCAGTAAAGGAAAGAGAGAAAGTCGATGAACTGAGAGCTGCGTTTTCAAGTGTCGAGTGCATGTATATTGCCGATGGTCATCACAGAGCAGCTTCGTCTTCCAGGGTAAGAGAGCTTTTCAAGAAGGAAAATCCAGCACATACTGGGAACGAAGAATACAACTTTTTCATGGCCGTTGCGTTTCCCCATTCTCATCTAAAGATAATGGACTACAATAGAGTCGTTCAGGATTTGAACGGCATGACCGAATCGCATTTCATCGAAAAGGTAAGCAAGGCTTTCGATGTTGAAGAAGCTCCCGATATTCCATACAGGCCTCTTAAGAGACACGAATTTGGAATGTGTCTGACAGGCAAGTGGTACAGATTGACGGCCCGAGAGGGTACTTTTGATGAAAGCGATCCTGTTTCAAGCCTCGATGTAGACATTCTTCAGAAGAATCTTCTCGATCCCATTCTTGGAATTGACAATCCAAGAGAGGATTCCAGAATCGACTTCGTAGGAGGAATAAGAGGACTGAAGGCTCTTGAGAACAGAATAGCGAATGGCTGGGCGGTCGCGTTCTCAATGTTCCCCACTTCGATGGAGGAGCTTTTGGCTGTCGCCGATCAGGGAAGGATAATGCCTCCGAAATCAACCTGGTTCGAACCAAAACTGCGCAGTGGACTTGTGGTTCATTTACTTAGATGAAAACTGGGGCTCTAATAGTAGCAGGCGGTCTAGGACTGAGAATGCATTCCTCTCTTCCAAAACAGTTTATGCCTCTTTCAGGAAAAGAGATATTCGTCAGATCCGTGGAAGTATTTCACGGATCTGCTTATGTTGATTTCATTGTGCTGATCGTTCACAAAGACTGGCTAGGTCAGGCAAGGAGGATTCTCGAGAAAAGAGGAATAAACTCAGTAAGTGTAGTTTCTGGAGGAGAGACAAGGCAAGAGTCAGTTCAAAACGGGCTTTTGTTCTGCGAAACAATCAGACCAGAGATAGTCATGATCCACGATGCAGCAAGACCTTTCTTTTCGAAAGAGCAAATTCCGGAGATCCTTAGACTTATTACACCCGGAACGGGAGTCGTAGTAACTGAGAAAGCAACAGATACAGTCTATCTGGTGGAAGATGAAGTGGTGGTCGACGTTCCTAATAGAAGTAATCTCAGACGGGCAGAGACCCCACAGACCTTCACGTTCTGCGAAATCCTGCAGGCACACAGAAAAGCAGCCGAAGAAGGGATTCATTGCTCAACTGATGATGCGCAACTTTTCATAGGATTTGGCGGCAGAGTGGTTACTGTCGACTCGATCGCTCCAAACCCAAAGATAACTACTCCTCTCGACTTCAAAATGGCCGAGCTACTGATAAATAGAGAATATGACTTCAATAGAAGAGACTAATACTCACTCAAAGAGAATTCGGGCACGGAATCCGAGAGCTTGAAAAGCGCCTCTATGCTTCTTCCGAAAAAGATACTATCAAAGAAGAACTTCACCGCGCTGTCCAGGTAATTTACCGCGTCTCTCTTGTTCATGAACCTTCCTGTCTCGCCGAAGAAGTAAGTTAGTGGAGAGAGATTTCTGACCATTGCAAAGTCGACATGTCTCATGCCGCTTATGCTTAAGTTGTAGTTCGATTTGGCAGAATCTTTCGAAACCATTGAAAGAAACTCGCCATTGACACCGGATTCCCATTCACTTGAAGTCATCAATAATACTGGATTTGAAAGCCCTGAAACCAATTCCTCAATGGTGAAGCCTTCAAGGGTAGGATCGGCCAGGACCATCGGAACTTCTTCGTTTGAAAGCGCGTACCGTAAGGCAACGCTCCCGCCTCCGGAATGGCCGTAGAGACCGATGTCCTCCATATTCAATCTTTCATAGAAATCTGAATAAGGATCTTCATTCATCTCTTTTAGAAACTCAATTACATAGTCTATATCACGAGAAAGATACTCCGACAGAAACCTGAGCTTATTCTCTCTTGTGCCTTCAGGCAAACCGTCAAGAAGGTCGTTTCCCAAAAAATAGTAGACGTTATTGTCCGAAAATGTCACTACTGCACAGGCGCCCGGGTGCTCTATTCCTGCGACAAGATATCCGCTGCTAGCCAGGGACTCGGCCAGGGAGGTATGTAATTCACTTATTGACGACCAACCGAGAAGCAATATGATAATGGGCCAGCCAGACGAGTTCATGGATGGAGGCGCGCCTATGAACGAATTAGTTCGTACTCGGTATAGATGCTCGAACAGTCCCTTCGGGTAACCGGTCATTATCTCGAACCCCTCAAAGATAATCGGATCATTGTCTATCCAACCCTTTCTTTCATAACCGGAAATCTCATCTGCCGGATACCAGATATCCAGACCTATCTTCGTTGAATCCGAGTAGCTTATTCCAGCAACTCCAATCGGTTCGGGATTCGTCACTTCGAAAGAACGAAAACCGACCTTATGAGGTCCGTCAGGTACGGGCATGTGATTCAACGGGAAGAGATAGTCTAAAAGAGCAAGAGTTCCCAAAAGAATTCCAAGAATAGCATAGACGGTTGCGTTACCCACTTTCGATCTCAAAGACTCACCTCCCCTGCAGAAGCTGCAAGAATTCCAGACATTATCGCGATTCTTGATTATACCAAGATTGATTTATGGACGTAATGCATGTGAGACAGCAGTTGGAAGACACAATGCTGCCTTCGGCAGGAGGCGAGGCCGACTTCGTCGGGAAGTGAGGCTGGGAAGTACATCCCAGGAAGTGATGCCCGGAGGAGCATCCGGGGAAGTGATGCTGCTGCGCAGGAGGGAAATAAATGCCAGTCACCTTCGGTGGCCAGTCTTTTCTTCGCAAAGGCCAGTCTGCTGCGCAGGCCAGTCCGGCTTGCGCCGGCCGGAAGAGCCTAGTCTAGGAACGGGTTACTAAGTGCGGGTTAGAAAGATCGGGTTGATAGAAGCGGGTTATCGAGACTTGGTTAGGAAGAGCAGATCCCGTGCAGGTTCTGTCTCTTTTTTTGTGTAAACCCCTTTTTTGTAATGGGTTTAAGAATCAGCTTATGTACTTAGCTAATCTTTCATACTTTATCACAAGTTGAGTAAGGATCTTTGACCATTCAAGGGTTCTTACTGTCCATTTCTTTGTTATATTTATTATTGCTAGATAAGCCATCTTTAAGAGAGAAGTATCCGTAGGAAAGACTCCCTTGTTCTTAGTAACCTTCCTCAGTTGTCTATTAACTGATTCAATGGGATTAGTTGTATAAACCAATCTTCTCAGTTCCTCTGGATATTGAAAGAAGGTTGAGAGAGATTCCCAGTTTTCCTTCCAGCTTTTTATTGACAAGTGGTATTTGTCACCCCACTTCTCTTCTAATGCAAGCAATGCATTCC